>NZ_JBKFBA010000070.1:0-13689 GCF_053345925.1 Rhodococcus sp. C26F | reverse complement strand
GGCAGGAGTTTGTCGGTGTAGAGCTCCATGCCCTTACCCGAGGTGCAGATGAACCCGTCCCCGGCGCGTCCGGCATAGCGTGCCACCACCGGGCCACCGGCGGCGACATAGACCGGGATGCCACCCTCGGGCACGTCGTAGATCGACGCGCCCTTCGTCGTGTAGTACTCGCCCTCGAAATCGACCCGATCCCCGCGCCACAGCTCGCGCATCAACCGCACCGACTCGCGAAGCCGGGCGAAGCGTTCCTTGAACTCCGGCCACTGGCCCGCATAGCCGGTGGCGATCTCGTTCAAAGCCTCACCGGTGCCGACACCGAGGAAGATCCGCCCCGGATACAGACACCCCATCGTCGCGAAGGCCTGCGCAATCACCGCCGGGTTGTACCGGAACGTCGGCGTGAGCACGCTCGTGCCCAGCTGCAACCTTTCGGTGCGCTCCCCCACCGCGGTCATCCACGCCAACGAGAACGGGGCATGCCCACCGTTGTGCCGCCACGGCTGGAAATGATCCGACACCGTCGCCGAATCCATCCCGTGCGCCTCGGCGAGCACACCCAACTCCACCAACTCGCGCGGGCCGAACTGCTCCGCCGACGCCTTGTACCCCAACTTGAACATCACGCCTCCACTCACCAAATCGCGCAGCCGCTCAACGGTCACACGAAAAAGACACCAGCTATCCAAATCGAGGAACACCCCTCGCATCTCCTTCTTTGACCACTCGACGACGTCAAGTCGCACCATTGTTGCCAAGGGAGGCTGGAGTCCGTTCCTACTGACACCTCACGCAGATGAGCGATTTCGCGCATCGGATGCGTGAAATCATGCATTCCACGCGTGTTTCTGTCAATGATTCGCGCATAAACGGATAGACTCCATGCGTGTTGCCCCTCACCGCCGGACTCTTAGGAGGAACGTGCATTGTCTGGTAGCACGCGGCGTCGCGACGCTCACAACTTCAAGCTGCGGAACCCCACGTCATCGCATCATCGATGACTCGACGCTGAATGCACTAACGATGCGTTAATCGAGGGATTCCTGCTCTAGGAACACACTTTCACGGTCACAGCACCGATGAGAGTGGTACGCAGCGACGTCAAAGTGGTCCCACAGGTGGTCCCACACAATGACCTCGACTTGGGAACTGTGTACGTCCTTCTCCCCGAAAAGGGGGCGGATCGATTCGCTCGTAGCCGGGTCGCATAGTCCTTGGTGCGTTGGTCATTGGACAGACGCACCAGAGCGATCTGGTGA
This sequence comes from Rhodococcus sp. C26F, assembly GCF_053345925.1. Taxonomy (NCBI): domain Bacteria; kingdom Bacillati; phylum Actinomycetota; class Actinomycetes; order Mycobacteriales; family Nocardiaceae; genus Rhodococcus; species Rhodococcus sp. C26F. The sequence goes on along the minus strand of NZ_JBKFBA010000070.1, from coordinate 12,433 downwards.
ATTGCCCAGTTCGCTTGCCAATCCCCGCCACGATTGAGACGATGACGGGTCGTCTTGCCTGACGATGCCGGGATGGGGATGCCCCGCACAGGGCAGCGAACGATGCTTGGTGAGCGTAGCCGCTCGGGGTTCGAGCCGGCGGTGACGAGGAGCGTTGCAGTGGTGATCACACCGTAGCCCTTCGTCGCGATCATCATCGGAGCGGCGTGATCAACGAGGGCACGGAGCTCGTCGTCGAACTCCACGATTTCCTGGGTGAGGTACTGGTAGCGGCGAGCAAGCCGCCGCAAAGCATGGGCAGTCGCCGTGAGGACAGAGTCGGTCGCCGTTCCAGGGCGAGTCGAGGCCAGTCCGTCGATCAGTGCGTGCTCACCTAATCTCGACCAGCGGGTTCGGAGCGTTTCGGGTGCCGTGACCAACAAGGACTTGAGTTGCCGGATGACAACCCCCCTCGCTTTGATAGCGCTGCGCCGCACGGTCAGCAGCACCCGAATCTGCTCCACGACACCGTCACCGGCCTTGGCAACCGGCAGGGACTCCGGCTCTGCAAGTGCCTGCTGCACTGCGGCATACGCATCGATGGGATCGGACTTGCCTTGCCGACGCTGCGCACGACGAGGTCGAAGGACTTCTCGAATCTCGATGCCCGACGCCATCAGGTACCGGGCCAAGCCGGCGCCGTAGGATCCCGTTGCCTCGATCCCGATCAGTCGGATCACGCCGAAGGAGCGGACGAACGCGGCAAGCTGCTCGTAGCCCGCCAAGGTTGCGGGCACCTGCAGGTTTTCCAATCGTGCTCCCGTAGCGGTCAGGACCGCGATGTGATGATTGTCCGCGTGCGTATCGACACCCGCAACGACCTCGACGACCGGCGGGGAGTCGATGGCGTCGGAAATGAATATCGTCATGATGGACCGTGCCTTCTTCACGAGTGGGCACGTCGACCGGGGATCCGAGCAGACAAGACGTTGAGGGGGCTGACACCAAGCTCATATGAAGTCATGTTCGTCTCCCGGGCCGACATGCATCGGACGCCCCCGCCGACCTGACACGCGGACAGATCAACTGGAAGACAAGCACTACGGCTGTCAGTCACCTGTAGGGTCACACGCACCGCCGACGAGGACCCTTTCATCATCCACGTCACCTGTTCCTACATCAGTCCCTATCGTCCAATGAAAGGACTCTGCTGGTCCGACGCCCGATCAGCTGTTCATGACCCGACTGACGACAGGACCCTTGAGTCTTCGCCCGAGCGGTCACAGCCGCGTGTCGAGGATCGAAAGGTAGCTTCCTGCCGCTGGCTCACGCCACAATCGTCAACCAGCAAACGGTCCCGTACGGTGACAGCGCGCCGAGAAGAGTCGTGCGGACTTGTCGACGACGATTCTGGACGCAATGCCACCACGGCTGCACTCGAACTCCGCACTGATCCGGCACGACGGGTTCGCCGCCGGTTCTCACGTAGGTGTCGGACGACCGCGTACACCACCATTGGTTTTCACCTGTTGTCGACAGAGAGTGGCTACATCCAACAGCGGTGGCCACCCCATATTGACCGCGGGATAGACCTGACACCGTCGGCGACGACCCACACCGTGCCGGCAGCGTCGATCGTCGGTGACGGCCACGTGGTGAATATTGTTGTGGTGCTGACTTCTTCGAACGTGTTCCCGTCCAGGAAAGTGAACATCCAGAACGGACGATGCTGGCCCGCGACGAGGTTCGGTACCTGTGAGCCGCTGACAGTCCTCGCGTCGCCGCCACCTCCTATTCGGACGGCCACCATCGCGCGTTCATTCACAGCCGATGGGATGACAGTGATCGGACCGTTGTCCCTTCACTACGGATCGTCGGGCACGTACCTGCCCGTGGAAGGAATCTCCCCATGGCTACAGTCACCTTCTCAGACATCACCCGTCACTATCCCGGCGCCGAGAAACCCGCGGTCGACGGGCTCGACCTCGAGATCGCCGACGGCGAGTTCCTCGTCCTCGTCGGCCCGTCGGGTTGCGGAAAAACCACCACGCTCCGCATGCTCGCCGGCCTCGAAGAAATCGACAACGGACAGCTGTTCATCGGCGACACCGACGTCACCGACGTCGAGTCGAAGGACCGCGACATCGCGATGGTGTTCCAGAACTATGCCCTGTATCCGCACATGTCGGTGGCCGAGAACATGGGTTTCGCGCTGAAGATCGCCGGGGTGGCCAAGGACGAACGTAGTCGTCGCATCGTGGAGGCGGCGCGCATGCTCGATCTGGAGCCGTACCTGGATCGCAAACCGAAAGCCCTTTCGGGCGGTCAGCGTCAGCGGGTCGCGATGGGCCGGGCCATCGTGCGGAGTCCGCAGGTGTTCCTGATGGATGAGCCGTTGTCGAATCTCGACGCGAAACTGCGTGTGCAGACGCGTAATCAGGTCGCCCGGCTCACTCGTACGCTCGGGGTGACGACGATGTACGTCACCCACGACCAGATAGAGGCGATGACGATGGGTGACCGGGTCGCGGTGCTCGACGGTGGCGTTCTCCAGCAGGTCGACACGCCCCGCAATCTGTATGCGCGACCAGCGAACCGTTTCGTTGCCAGTTTTATCGGGTCGCCGGCGATGAGCCTGATCGATGTGCCGATCGTCGACGGCGGTATCGATTTCGCAGGTCTCGCGGTTCCGGTGGAACGGAGAACGCTGGGTGCGACCCGAGGTGTGAAGGTCACGGTCGGTGTGCGTCCGGAGGCGATGCACGTGAGCACCGACGGCACCGGGGTCGACATGACGATCGACATGGTCGAGGAACTGGGAGCCGACGCGTACCTGTACGGCCATGTCATGGCAGGCGGTACACGTCTTCCGGTCACGGTCCGCACCGGCGACCGCACACCTCCCCCGATCGATGCGGTGGTGCAAGTACGGCCCGAGCCGTCGGCGCTGCACCTGTTCGACTGCGACAGCGGGCTTCGTCTGAGCGCCTGACGAACGCACGTGGGGCCGGTCGGTGACCGGCCCCACGGTGTCACGGTGTGTTCACGAGCTCTCTCAGATGTACGAGGCCGCGACCTTCGAGTGTGGGCCACAGCGTGTGGCCGGGACCGTCGGGCAGATCCACGATGTTGGGAACACCCAGTGTGACAACGCCGGCGGCTGTGGCCGAGGCCATACCGGGTAGTGAATCCTCGATAGCCACGATCCGGTCGAGGGAGAGTTCACCGCGAGTGGATCGCAAGGTCTCGACGGCGAGCCGGTACGGTTCGGGGTCGGGTTTCCCCCGGGTCACCATGTCGCCGGTCACCAGGAACTCGAAGGTCCCGTCCGGGAGCAGCCGGGCGATTTCCGATGCCAGCGTCCGCTCACTCATCGTCACCATCACGCATGGAATACCCGCAGCGCGGATCTGCGCGAGAAGCTCGCGCGCGCCGGGTCGCCACGGCACTGCTTGCCGGACCTGCGCGATCACGGAATCGATGAGTGTGTCGATGATCTCACGGATGCCGAGATCCACGCCGGCGGCGCGCAGGACAGCCGCAGATGTCGGTAGCGCATTGCCGACGAGTTCGGCTGCCTGCTCCTCTGTCCACGGAATGCCGTGCGCGGCGAGAAGAATAGTTTCAGCCCGGAACCAGTACGGCTCCGTGTCGACCAGAGTGCCGTCCATATCCCACAACACGGCATCCACGCCGGTATCTACCTGGGTCACTGCTTCTCCTCGTCGTGTGTGTCTGCTTCGTGTGTGCCTGCAGCATCGGTGCCGGGTTCTCGTCGGGGTTCCGGAAACGGCGTCGCAGGGTCGATCGTGGTCACTCGCACTCCCTGGGCGCGCAGCGCGTCGAGCAGATCTGCGGGGGCTCCGATGTCGGTGACGAGGTCGTCGACGACCTTCCATCCCGACACCCGGTGGAGCGACGTCCCGCCGAGTTTGCTCGAGTCGACGAGCAGTACTCGTCGCCGTGCCGAGCGCATCATCTCGGCCTTGACCGGCACGATCGATTCTTCCTGGTGGTAGGTGCCGTCGAGGTCTGCGCTGGTTGTGGAGAAGAATGCGGTGTCCACCCTCAGGTTGCGGATCGCGGCGACCGCACCGACCCCGAGGAAGGACTCGTGCCCCATGTCGAATGTTCCGCCGATCGCGGTGACCGTCGCGCCGCCGTCGTGCGCAATGCGCGTGAGGGTCGGCAGATAGTTGGTCACGATGTGCAGTTCTTCGATGTCGAGCAGGTGATCGAGCATGGTTGCGACAGTCGTCGAGTCGTCGAGCAGGATCGACTGTCCCGGCGCCACCATACTGGCGGCAGCAGCAGCGATCGCCTTCTTCTGCGGTACCGCCACGAGACGGCGCAGTGGTGCACTGATTTCGTAGGTGCTCGTGCGTGCGACACTCACTCCCCCTCGAAATTTCCGGATGACCCCCCGACGTTGTAGCTCGTCCAAATCTCGGTGAACGGTCATGAGCGACAGGCCGAATCGTGTGGACAGCGACTGCGCTGTTTCGTTCTCGTCGGCCAGCAGGCATTCGAGGATCGCGTCGAGGCGCGCCTGTCTCGATGTACTGATGATCCGTTGCGTCATCTCCGAATCTCCCCTCGATGCTCTACTCGCGTCTGGCTCTTTATATCACCCCGAGTGTGATTAACGGGTCATGAACAGAGCGGGAAGGTTTGCCCGATTCCTTCCGAATCGCTGCTTACCGAGAACTCCGAAAAATAGCTCCGTGGATCCATTTATCTTGTCTAGCAAGTGGTTTAGATATCATCCAGATCCGATGTGGCGATTCCCGCTATCCATCGAGTCGCTTTGACCACCCCGGGACCGGATGCCACCATGAGTCGCGTCCCGCAGATTGCTAACACTGCATTGTTATTTCGAAAGGAGGGTGGATGTGTCCCTGACAGCCCAGCGCATCACGGCGATGCCAGTTGCGGAAATCCCGGACGGTCCTGCGGCACCACCCGCACCACAGCGCAACCGGAACCGTCGGCGGCGACGGGAATACATGCTCTTCGCCCTGTTCGCGCTCCCGAACCTCGCGCTCATCGCGGTGTTCGCGTACTGGCCCGTAATCGGCAATGCGTATCTGAGCCTGACCCGATGGGACATGATCGCACCGAGCCCGACTTTCATCGGCCTCGACAACTACATCGACCTGTTCACCGACCCCTCCTTCCTGCGCGTTCTGCGCATCACCGCGGTGTGGGTTGTGGCAGTGGTCGGCGCAAGCCTCCTCGGCGGCCTGGCCCTCGCGTTGCTGTTCACGACCAAGACGCGTGGCCGCTCAGCGGTCTCGGCGCTGGCGTTCTCACCGCACATCCTCTCGGGTGCCGCGGTAGCAGCAATATGGCTTTTCCTCTTCGACCCCAACTACGGCTTGTCCCGTGCCTTCTTTTCGGTGCTCGGATTCGATTCGCCACACTGGACCACCACCAGTCAGTGGGCGCTACCCGCCCTCATCATCGTGTCGATCTGGAAAGGCGTCGGGTTCGTCGCCATCGTGTATCTGTCCGCACTACAGTCCCTTCCCGAAGACGTACTCGAAGCGGCGCGCCTCGACGGCGCGAACCGATGGCAGATCTTCCGGTACATCAAGCTCCCACTGCTCTCCCCCACGACCATGTTTCTCATGGTCACGCAGGTGATCGGCGCGTTCCAATCCTTCGACGTCATCGCGATGATGACCAGCGGTGGACCTGCCGAGTCCACAACGACATTGAGCTGGTTCATCTACAACGAAGGCTTCCGCCAGTTCAAGGCCGGATCGGCCGCGGCCGGCGCAATGATCATGTTCGTGATGCTCATGGTCGTCACGGTGGTGCAGATGCGATTTGTCGAGAAGAAGGTGCACTACTCATGACGACCACGACCGGGTCCCGGCCCTCGACGGACACCCCGTCCACCCCGGCACCGCGCGCACGCAAGTTCCGGATCCGCAGCGTCGGCGGTGTGCTCGGCCTCACGGTCGTCGGCATCGTCTTCGTCCTCCCCTTCTACTGGATGTTCTCGTCGGCGTTCAAACCCGAAGGCGAGATCTATCGGTGGCCGCTGCAGTGGATTCCGTCGACGATCGTCTTCGACCACTTCGCCCGTGCCTGGGAGGCGGTGCCGTTCGCGCAGTTTTTCGTCAACTCCCTGATCGTCACCGCGGCAGGGTCGACACTCAAAGTGCTCCTCGCGGTGTTCAGCGCGTACGCATTTGCCTTCCTTCGGTTCCCGGGGAAGAAGATCGTGTTTCTCGCGGTGCTCGGCGCGCTCATGGTCCCGGGTCATGTGACGCTGCTGATCAACTACATGACGATCGGCAACCTCGGCCTGATCAACACGTATGCAGGCATCTTCCTCCCCGGCCTCGCCAGCGCGTTCGGCACATTCCTGTTGCGCCAGCACTTTCTGGCACTGCCGAAAGAAGTGCTCGAAGCAGCCGAACTCGACGGGTGCGGCCACGTGCGCCGACTCGTGTACTTCGTACTGCCGATGTCCAAACCCGCCGTGGTGACGGTCGCCCTGATCGCCGTGATCGACGAATGGAACGACTTCATCTGGCCTTTGCTGGTCACCAATACCCTTCAGGCACGCACACTCCCGATCGGCCTGATGTTCCTCAAGGAGACCGAGGGAGTCGACCAGTGGGGACCCATCATGGCGGGCACCGTCCTGGTGATCGTTCCGATGCTGTTGCTCTTCCTCTTCGCCCAGCGCTACATCGTCGCCGGGCTCGCCGGCGCCGCTGTCCGTCGCTGACGTTCGACAACGTGCTGCCCCGACCCACCGAATTCCCTTTGCCTCCTACCTTTTTTGATCCCACCTCCACCCCTTCGAGGAGCTTCTATGTCCCTGTTCACCCGACAGAGCGCCCTGACCTCGTCCGCGCTCAGCCGGCGCCGTTTCCTGGCGATCGCCGGAGGCGTCGCAGCGTCGGTCCCGATCCTGGCGGCGTGCGGCGCACCCGGCGGAGCGTCGTCGTCGGGCGGATTCGCGCAGCCGGACGTCGCACCCCCCGCTCAGTTCCAGGGCCGCACCAACATCGTCTTCTGGAGCGGTTGGTCCGGAACCAACGGTGAAGCGCTGGCCAAGCTCATCAACCGCTACAACGAATCCCAGTCCGACATCTACGTGGAGATCCAACAATTCCAGGGCTACGACGGACTGACCGAGAAACTGTCCGCCGGTCTGCAGGCCCGCCAGATCCCGGACGTCGCCATCTTCTCCGACGTGTCGTGGAACAAATTCTTCCTCTCCGGCCACCTCGAGCCGCTCGGCAGTCACTTCACCGACACATGGAACGCCGAGACTTACCACGATCGGCTGTTCCAGGAAGGCGTCGTCCGCGGGGAACCGTACTGGGTGCCGTTCGGCCGTTCGACGCCACTGTTCTACTACAACAAGGACGTCTTCGCGCAGGCCGGCCTCCCCGATCGGGCGCCCGAGACCTGGGACGAGTTCCGGGACTGGGGTCATCGGATCACCGGTCGCGACTACCGCGGCAACAAGCTCATGATGCGTGCCTACACCGGCTCCGACGACTGGTACTTCCAGGGCCTGCTGTGGAACTACGACGGTGCGATGTCCGACGGACTCGACATCACGGTCGATTCGGCGGCCGCCATCGCAGCGGCGGAGTTCGACCGTGCGTGTGTCAACGACGACAAGATCGGCTATCTCGCGCAGGAGATCAACACCGACTTCACGAACGGTCTCGTCGCGACGATCACCAACTCCACCGGGTCGTTGACCGGACTGACCAAGGGCGCCGAAGCATCCGGATTCGAGCTCGGCGCGGGCTTTCTGCCCGTTGCACTGGACACCGGTGTCCCCACCGGCGGTGCCGGTCTCGGCATCCTCAAGAACGCCGACCCGGAACGCAAGGCCGCCGCGGCCCAGGTCATCGCATTCCTCGCGGAAGATCAGCAAGCCGCGGAGTGGGCCGTCGACACGGGCTATCTCCCCGCCACCAAGGGCGCTGCGACGTCCTCGATCGTCACGCAGCGTATCGCCGAGAACCCGAACTACGGCTTGGCAATCGATCAGCTCGATCGCGCGCGTCAACCGGACCCCGCCCGTTTGTTCGTGGGTTCGACGATTCTCGAGATGCGCACCGTCATCCAGAAGCTCTACACCGACAACGCCGACCCCGCAGCAGCTCTCGGCGCTGCGGCCGCCACCATGCGCCGAGATGCCGAAGACATCCGCGCCCAGTACGAGGAATTGGTTGCCTGATGATCCCCGACACGGCACATCCCCACGGCCGAAGCGACACCTACGCCGTCGTCGGCCACCGCGGCGCGAAAGATCTGTCACCGGAGAACACGCTCGAATCGTTCCGGCTCGCCGAGGAGATCGGCGTACACGAACTCGAATTCGACGTCCGTTTGTCTGCGGACGGTGTCGCGATTGTGCTCCACGACGCGACCCTCGACCGCACCGCCGCGAATGAAGCCGGTTGTGGCCTCGGGCCGGTCGCCGACCTGACCTACGACCAGATCCGAGCGGTGGATATCGGGGACGGCCGGCACGTCCCGACGCTCGGCGAGGTGCTCGCCGCAACCACGGTGGCACTGCAGGTCGAAATCAAAGCCGTCGAGGCGTGCGAGGAAATCGCCCGCGTCGTGGCCGGACACCCGCACGACGCCCCCCGAATCCGCTTCACGAGCTTCCAACCGGAGGTCCTGCGTCGGATGCACGCCCTGGCGCCAGAGATCTCCCGTGGGTTGATCACACACGGCTACCCCGACGCCGAACGACACCCGGACGGGATCGAGAACGTGCTCGCCGAGGTCGAGGCCGACGCGTTCTACTGCGGCTGGGACGGCCTGACCGACGAGCTGGTACAGCGGATGCAGGCAGCCGGGTACCAGATAGGTGGATGGCCGGTGCGCAGCCTCGACGACGTGCAACGCGGCCTGGCGCTCGGGTTCAACGGCGGCACGGTCGACGATCCACAGGCGGGCGTCGCGTGGCTGGCGCAGGCCCGCGAGGCCATCGCTCGCTGACCCCGACCTCTGGAGCCAATGCCGCGCAGTTGAGGGTGTGGGCTGTCTGTCCAGTCAGGCGATTCGAGAACGCTGAGGGCAATGTTGACCGGGGCAAAGGTGGTGCGGTCGATATTGCCTTCGGCGCGGTGTTGGAAAATCGCCCGTGTGACCACACGGGGACAATTACGCGCTCGACGTTCGGGCTGACCCTGTGGCGCAGCGCCGCCGCAGGCCGTGAACCGGCCCTACGGTCAGCCACGCGCCACCCGAGTCCGAGAAGCACGGCACGGATCTCGTTGTCCCACTCCTCGGCCGGGGCGCCGCTCACAACGACAGCCAGGGCCGACCAGCCGGCCTGCCGGTCGAAGTCGGTCCTGCCCACCGGCAGTCGGGACACAATGTGCTGCAACAACGCCACCGGCCGGTGACGGAATCGGCGAGCGAGCGCGGTCGGTGTCAATCGCCCTTTCCGCACCCCGACCAGACCGAGCGCTCGTGCGCTGGCACGCAATCGGACCAGTGGCCGGGTCAGATCCTTACGATTAGCTGAGCCGATCTGGACCGCCCTGGATCCGGTAGAGACTTCGTTCAGGCCACCTCGAGGACCGAGGCGACGGTAGGGCGCTGCTCACGGTAGCGCGTCTCGTACTCGATCGGCGACATATAGTCGATCGACGAATGCAACCGGTCCGCGTTGAACCAGCGGACACACTCGGCGGTTTCCCGCTCGACCTCGGCTCGGCCGGACCAGGACCGAGCCCGGTCGATCAACTCAGCCCGGTCGATCAACTCGGTCTTGTAGAGACCGATGGTCGATTCCATCAGGGGCGTTGTCGAGGGCGTCGCCGACGCTGCCGATGGAACCAACGATGCCCGACTCCGCCAGAGCTTCGGTGAAGGCCAGAGATGTGTATTGACTTCCGGCATCGGAGTGATGAACCAATCCCGTTGACGTAAAACGGAACTCGTTTCTTCTCCTCGTGAAGAGAGCTTGCTCGAGGACGCCGCTGACCAGTAGTGTGGCTTTTGTCGTCATTACCCGCCACCTCAGAATCCGGCGGGAAAAGACATCGACGCAGAACGCGGTATAGACGAACCCGGCCAACGTCCGACAGTAGGTGAAATCGGCGACCCACCATCGGTCCGGACGCTGCGGAACATCCCATTTCCGCTCCATCAGATCTTCGGTGCCGAGGCGCTCGATCATCGTGCTCGGTGGTGATCGTGCGGTGTCGGCCGCGGACCACGCCCGTGATCCCCACGATGCCTATCAGTCGGGACACCTGATCGCGACCCATCTCGTGACCAGCGCGTTTCATCGCGTGCCACATCTTGCGGACACTGTAGACCCGCCGATTGGCCACATACACCGCATGCACGGCGTTCGCGGCGTAGGCGTCGGCCAGCTGCGCTTCGCAGGATCCGTCCGCGGGCCTTGGCCTTGTAATAGGTGGACGGGGCGATGCTGATGCCGTGCTCGGTGAGCACGGCACAGATCGGGACGACCGGAGAAACGTTCCCGGTGGGCGTCGATGTAGTCGACGATCACCGCAATCGGCGGTCGACCTCCGCCGCCGTGAAAAATGCACTCGCAGTCTTCAAAATCTCGTTGGCCCTGAGTAATTCGGCGTTCTATTTACGCAGTCGGCGCACCTCGTCGAGGTCGGCATCGCTGTCCGACGTCGCGACGGTCGGGGAATCTCTTCGCTCTGTGGCTTCGATCCAGTTCCGCAGTGTCGCCGGCGCGATGTCGAGCAGCTCGCCGACATGGCGACGGACTGCAGTCTTCGAACCTCCGTGTTCGGCGATCCGGTCCCGATACATCCGGCCCGCACGTTCCTGAGTCTCCGCGCCGTACCTTCTCGGTGCAGGCATACCCGCATTCTCCTTGTGGATCAGGAGCCTCCACCTCACCCAGGACGGTTCACTATGCCGGCCGCGAGGGCTGGTCATGTTCGATAAACATGCGCCCGGTGGGCGATGTCGATAACTACAACAACCCGTTCGCCGTCATCGATTCGCAGCAGGACGCGGTAGTCACCGCGCCGCGCGCTCCGCAACCCTTCAAGTTCGTTACGTAGTGGTTTGCTGAGACGGTGCGGATTCTCGGCCAACGGTCCCGAGATGAACTCGAGGACGGCGTGGACCACACGACCAGGTAGTCGCGAAAGGGCACGGCGCGCCGGTGCCGCAACCTCGACACGATAGACCTCGGACGATGTCGTCACCGCGGCGGTAGGCCATATTCGGCGCGCAGATCCTCGAGGGAGGTCGTCTGGCCGCTGGCATACTCCCGGTCCGCCTCAGCGATCGCCTCACGTGTGCCAGAACGCGAGAGCCAGTAAATCGTCTCGTGCAGCGATTCCAGGTCCTCGGCCGACATAAGTACCGCGGCCGGCTTGCCGTGCCGAGTGATAGTGATGATGTCGTGCGTCGACTCCGCACTGTCGACCAACGCGGACAACTTGTCCTTGGCTTCACCTAGCGGCACCGTCGTCATACTTAGATTGTAGCCTTAATTCTGGCCTTTATATAGCCATAGATTAAGCCACATGTGGAGGAAGTTCTAGGGAGTCTTCCGAAGGTGTGGTCAGCGTCGACCGAAAACCCGCACCCTGCTGCTCCCGGAAACGGCGCAGACCTAACACCGGCTCGCCGAGCTCGCAGAATGCCGGGGTCTCCCCGCAGGCGGTCTCGCTCGCCCTGAAACAACTCCAGGCGGTGCGGCGCACCGAGCATGGCTGGCTCGCGACCTCCCCCGAGAGGTTGCTCGCGGAATACCTGGCCGGTTATCCCAGTCCCGGTGGCGCCATGACCTACTGGTACGGCTTGGACCCGGTGATCGCGCAGCCACCGCCGCGATCGAGTTCTGCGCCCAGCAGCATGTATCGGTGGCGGTCAGTGGGGATGCCGCCGATGTGTACGTCCCCTGGCAGCTGCCGACCCGGAGACTGCTCTACCGACCGGTTCGTCGACCTGAGCGCCGCCGGCTTCAGCCCCGCCACCGAGGCCGAGCACACTCGGGCGGTGCAGATCCCGGCCGATCCGATCCTGTAGCGCACCGCCGCAGCGGGCGAACCGGCGCTGTTGGCCGACCCATTGATCATCGCGAGCGATGTGCTGACCAACGGCGGTGCCGACGCTGCCGACCATGTGCTTGCCACGATCCGACAGAAGGTTACCTCGTGACCGCCCCGATCGAGGTGGAGATCCTCGCCGCGCGCTGCGACCACGAAGACGACCTCAAAGCCCCCATCACTCGAGTCAGAACCGTCACCGACCGGACCGTCGTCATCGATCTCATCATCGACGACACCGCACTGGTGTGATCGATGACCGCAGCAGACGCCAGCAACAACCACCTCACGCTCGCCGATGGGATCCGACCGCTGTTCGACGAGCCCGATCAGCGAACCGGTCGATACCCGCATCATCGAACGTTGCAGGCAGGCGCCTGCGACACCCGCCGCACGCAAGG
>NZ_JBKFBA010000007.1:146646-210420 GCF_053345925.1 Rhodococcus sp. C26F | reverse complement strand
AAACTCAAACTAGCTCAAACACTGGATCACCGCAGACGGAAGAATGCGATGTCCAGCAACAACCACCCACAAAAGTGAAGTGGCCGCACCAAATATTATTTGGCACTGACATTCATCGGCACACTGTTGAGTTCTCAAAGAACACGCACACACCATCGATCCCGAACCTTCCGGTTCGTTCACTCCGGGGTGACTGTTCATCAGGAGGTCTCTTCGACCTCCGGAGCCACCGACCTTACCAGAAGAATCGGGGGCTCGTAACCAAGTTCAGGCGCCTTCGTCCAACCTCGTTGTCCCGTTCCTCTCGGCCCGGGTCGGTGTCCGTGTCGCTCTGACCTGGAATAAGTTACGCGAGGATCAACTGCCTGCCAAATCGCCTGGTCAAAGGGGGTAGGCTTCGATGAAAGCCCAGGTGGATGTCCTCGAAAGGTGCCGACCGGACGGAAATCACTTCCGGTGACGCCGGGCACAGGGCCCGACCAGGGATTTCTCCCTAGTGCGACAGGAGTCGGCCTTCCTCGACACCCACCCGCTCGATGGTTCCGCCGAGTTCCTGAAGGATCTCGACGAACCGCGGATAACCACGGTCGATGTGGTAGACGTCGTGCACTTCCGTGACCCCGTCCGCACACAGGCCGGCGAGCACCAGACCTGCGCCCGCACGGATGTCCGATGCCCACACGGGAGCGCTCGACAACTGCTCCACTCCCCGCACGACCGCGTGGTGGCCGTCGGTGCGGGCGTCCGCTCCGAGACGCACCATCTCCTCGACGAACCGGAACCGTGCTTCGAAGACGTTCTCGGTGATCATCGACGTCCCGTCGGCGATGGCCGCGAGACCGATGGCCATGGGCTGCAGGTCGGTGGGGAATCCCGGATACGGCAGCGTCGCGAAGTTGACGGCACGGGGCCGCTCCTTCTGCACGACGTGGAATCCGTCTGCCAACGGCATGACTTCGGCGCCGGCACTGCGCAACTTGTCCAGCACCAATGCGAGGTGCTTCGGATTGACGCCGCGGACGGCGATATCGCCCCGCGTCATCACCGCTGCGATCCCCCACGTCGCCGCAACGATCCGGTCGCCGATGCACCGGTGCTCGGTGGGACGGAGGGACGAGACTCCCGAGACCCGCAGCGTCGTACTGCCCGCACCGGTGATCCGTGCCCCCATGCGGACGAGCATGTTGCACAGGTCGACGATCTCGGGTTCGCGGGCCGCGTTGTCGATGGTCGTGTCCCCTTTGGCGAGGACCGCGGCCATGAGGATGTTCTCCGTCGCTCCCACCGAAGGGAACGCCAGACGAATGGTGGCACCGTGCAGATCGTCCGCTTCCGCGACGACGCATCCGTGCTCGATCGACGAATGGGCGCCGAGCAGTCGCAGACCCGCCTGGTGCATATCGAGCGGACGGGAGCCGATGGCGTCGCCGCCGGGCAGCGCCACGATCGCCTTGCGGCAGCGTGCAACCAGCGGGCCGAGTACGCAGACCGACGCCCGGAACTGCCGCACGGCCGCGAAGTCGGCGCGATACTCGGGTTCGGCAGGGGTCGTGATGCGTACGGCGTCGCCTTCGAGTTCGACCTCGCATCCGAGTCCACGCAGGACATCGGCCATCAGGGGCACGTCGAGGATGTCGGGGCAATTGGTGATCGTGGTGGTGCCCTCGGCGAGCAGTGCCGCGGCCATCAACTTGAGGACGCTGTTCTTGGCACCCCCGACGACGACGTCGCCGGAAAGGCGGCTCCCACCTGTGACAAGAAAGCGTTCACTCACAACGACACAGCGTAACGGGCGTGTCCGCAGGAAGAGCAGAGCCGGTACCGTGACGCTCATGGCAGTCCACCTGACACGGATCTATACGCGCACCGGAGACGACGGAACGACGGGACTCAGCGACTTCTCGCGCGTCTCGAAGAACGACCCTCGTCTGGTCGCCTACGCCGATTGCGACGAGACCAACGCGGCGATCGGTGTGGCGCTCGCACTGGGAGCACTCCCGGAACGGCTCGTCCCGGTACTCCGTCAGATCCAGAACGATCTCTTCGATGCCGGCGCCGATCTGTCGACGCCCGTGGTCGAGAACCCGAAGTACCCGCCGCTGCGGATCACCCAGCCGTACATCGACCGGCTCGAGGGTTGGTGCGACGAGTTCAACGAGGAGCTGGAACCGCTCAACTCGTTCATTCTTCCGGGCGGTACGCCGGGGGCTGCTCTGCTGCACATCGCCAGGACGGTCGCACGGCGTGCGGAGCGGTCGGCATGGGCAGCGGTGGACGCGGCTCCGGACGATACGACCGTCCTGCCGGCGAAGTACCTGAACCGGCTCTCGGATCTGCTCTTCATCCTGTGCCGGATCGCGAACCCGGACGGCGACGTGCTGTGGAAGCCGGGAGCGGGCGCGTGAGGAAGTCCCTCTAGAGGGGGCGGCGGCGCTGCGACCGGCCGTCGGGCCTGGATTCGACCCAGGACATGAAGGCCATCAAAGCGCCGCTGTCGAGCGCGATCTCGTAGGAGTCGTCGCGGTCGATCACATCGAGGATCACGATGTCCTCGGTCATGATGTCGAATTCACTGCCTTCCGGCTTGCGCCGCGAACGCACATCGATGCCCTGACGGGTCAGGCGAACGTCGGGTCCGGGCCGAAGGCTCGACAGCTTGAAGAAGGCGAGTGTCTCGTCGCCGTACCGAACGATTCCGTGCCTCCAGCCGGAACCCTCGTTCTGAGGCATCACTCGCAGAATGGCGGCGGTACCCCCGCCGCGCAAGGTGAAGAGGCGGTACAACAAAGCCGCGACGGAGACCGCGAGCAGCACCACAAGGATANGGCTCCGTCGCGGCTTCTCGTTGTTCGACGATCAGGCTCGTTCGACAGCCCGCAGGCGGCCGCGGGCCGCTGCGATCTCCGACTCGTCACGATCTGCATCGTTCAGAGTCGACTTGGCTGCCTCGACGTCGATGTCCTCCACGCGGTCGGCGGCTTCGGCGAGCACCGTCACCGTCGTCGCGGTCACCGAGAGGAATCCGCCATGGACGGCCATGACGATCCGCTCACCGTCCGCGGTCCTGACGGACACGACGCCACCCTCGACGAGCTGGCCGAGCACGGGCTCGTGACCGGGCATGATGCCGATCTCGCCCTCGGTGGTCTGGGCGGTGACGAGAGTCGCCGATCCGGACCACACACGCTCCTCGACGGCAACGATATCCACGCTCATCTCAGCCACGGTGGCCTACTTTCCGGCGATCTTCTTGGCTGCAGCCTCGACGTCGTCGAGTCCACCGCAGCTGTTGAACGCCTGCTCGGGCAGGTGGTCGAACTCGCCCTTGCACACGCGGTCGAAGGCCTCGATGGTGTCGGCGAGCGGCACGACCGAACCCGGCTGACCCGTGAACTTCTCGGCGACGATGAAGTTCTGGCCGAGGAACTTCTGGAGACGACGGGCACGGGCGACCGTGACCTTGTCCTCTTCGGAGAGCTCGTCCATACCGAGGATGGCGATGATGTCCTGCAGTTCCTTGTACTTCTGCAGGATGCGCTTGACCTCGTTGGCCACCCGGAAGTGGTCGGCACCGACGATGCCCGGCTCGAGGATTCGCGAGGTCGACGTCAGCGGGTCCACAGCGGGGTAGATACCCATCTGCGAGATCGGACGCGAGAGCTCGGTGGTCGCATCGAGGTGAGCGAACGTCGTGGCCGGCGCGGGGTCGGTGTAGTCGTCGGCGGGCACGTAGATCGCCTGCAGCGAGGTGATCGAGCGGCCACGCGTCGAGGTGATGCGCTCCTGGAGCTCACCCATCTCGTCTGCCAGCGTGGGCTGGTAACCCACGGCCGACGGCATACGGCCGAGGAGGGTCGAAACCTCCGAGCCGGCCTGCGTGAAGCGGAAGATGTTGTCGATGAACAGGAGCACGTCCTGTCCCTGGACGTCGCGGAAGTACTCCGCCATCGTCAGGGCCGACAGAGCGACGCGCATACGCGTGCCCGGCGGCTCGTCCATCTGGCCGAAGACGAGGGCGGTGTCCTGGAGGACGCCCATCTCTTCCATCTCGAGGTGGAGGTCGGTGCCCTCACGGGTGCGCTCACCGACGCCGGCGAACACCGACGTACCGGAGAACTCACGCGCGATACGGGTGATCATCTCCTGGATCAGAACGGTCTTGCCGACACCGGCACCACCGAACAGACCGATCTTGCCGCCCTTCACGTACGGGGTCAGCAGGTCGATGACCTTGATGCCGGTCTCGAGGATCTCGGTCTTGCCCTCGAGCTGGTCGAAGGCCGGGGGCTTGCGGTGGATGCCCCACTGCTCGCCGTCGCGTCCGGTGCCCGGCGCGTCCAGGCAGTCGCCCAGCGCGTTGAACACGTGGCCCTTGACGACGTCGCCGACGGGAACCGAGATCGGCTTGCCGGTGTCGCTGACGGGGGCGCCACGCACCAGACCGTCGGTGGGCTGCATCGAGATCGTGCGGACCAGGTTGTCACCCAGATGCTGCGCGACCTCGAGGGTCAGGGTCTTCGCCACGGACGGCAGAGTGACCTCTGCGTGCAGGGCGTTGAACAGCTCGGGCACGGCGCCACGCGGGAATTCCACGTCGACGACGGCGCCGATGACGCGGACGACGCGCCCGGCAAGGGCCGACGCCGCACCGGCGTTGTTGTCGGTTACTGCTGCGGTCATTGTGGTTCAGTCACTTCCTGCACTCGAGGCGAGCGCACCGGCACCGCCGACGATCTCGCTGATTTCCTGGGTGATCTGGGCCTGGCGGGCCTGGTTCGCCTGACGGCTGAGGGTGTTCACCAGTTCCGTGGCATTGTCCGTCGCGGCCTTCATGGCGGTACGACGGGCTGCCGACTCGGAGGCCGCCGCGTCCAGCAGCGACGCGTAGATCCGCGTGCTGATGTACTTCGGCAGGAGAGCCTCGAGCAGAACTCCGGCCTCCGGCTCGAAGTTGTACACGGCCTGCGGTCCCTCGGTGTCCGTGGCGCGGCGTCCGTCGGTGAGCATGTCCTCGCCGAGGTCGATCTCGTCCTCGGTGATGCTCACCTCGAGCGGAGCCATCCTGCGAACCTGGGGGGTCTGGGTCAGCATCGACACGAAGCGGGTGTAGACGATGTGCAGTTCGTCGACGCCCTCGATGGTGCCCTCGCCGTTCGGGGCGGGCACCTCGGTGCCCGAACCCGCCATGAACAGCTCGACCAGGTGACGGCTCGCCTTCGCGGCGTCCGTGTAACGGGGGTCCTGCGAGAAGCCCGTCCAGGCAGCGGCCACTTCACGCTCACGGAACGTGTAGTAGCCGAGGCCCTTACCGCCCATCACGTACAGCACAGGCTCCTTGCCCTCGCTGAGGAGCAGCTGACGCAGCTCCTCGGCTTCCTTGAGGACGTTGGAGTTGTAACCGCCGGCCATACCGCGGTCGCTGGTCACGACCAGCACTGCGGCACGCTTGGGGTTCTCGCGCTCGTTGAGCAGGGGGTGATCCAACGAGGCCGACGCACTCGCCAGCTCGGAGAGCACCTTGGTGATCTCCTCGGCGTACGGCTTGGACGCTGCCACTCGGGCCTGGGCCTTCGTGATACGCGACGTCGCGATCAGTTCCTGCGCCTTGGTGATCTTCTTGGTCGAGTTGACCGACTTGATCCGCGAGCGCAGTTCGCGCAAGTTCGCCATTCGTCGATCACACTCCCTTCACTGGACGCTGGGTCATGGACTCCCCGCTCACTTGCGAACGGTGGTGCGCTTGACGGAGACCTGCTCCTGCTGGACCTCGTCGGCACCGAGGGCCTCGGCCTCTGCCTCGTTCACGACACGGCTGCCGTCGGAGGCGATGAAGCCCTCCTTGAACTTGGCGGTCGCGGCGCGGAGAGCTTCGATCGACTCGTCGGACAGGGCCTTGCCACCGGCGATCTGCTCGTAGACGCCTGCGGCGTTGCGGTGCAGATCCTCGAGGAGCTCGGTCTCGAAGCGACGCACGTCCTCGACCGGAACGGAGTCGAAGACACCTTCGCCGGCGAGGTAGATCGACACGATCTGGTCCTCGACCGCGATGGGCGCGTACTGGTCCTGCTTGAGGAGCTCGACGAGACGCTGACCGCGCTCGAGCTGAGCCTTCGACGCGGCGTCGAGGTCGGAAGCGAAGGCGGCGAAGCCTTCGAGCTCACGGAACTGCGCGAGCTCGAGACGCAGCGAACCGGAGACCTTCTTCATGCCCTTGGTCTGGGCGGCGCCACCGACTCGGGAAACCGAGATACCGACGTTGATGGCGGGGCGGACACCCTTGTTGAACAGGTCGGACTCGAGGAAGACCTGGCCGTCGGTGATGGAGATGACGTTGGTCGGGATGTAGGCCGACACGTCGTTCGCCTTGGTCTCGATGATCGGCAGGGCCGTCAGCGAGCCGCCACCGAGCTCGTCGGAGAGCTTGGCGGAACGCTCCAGCAGACGCGAGTGCAGGTAGAAGACGTCGCCGGGGTATGCCTCGCGGCCCGGCGGACGACGCAGCAGCAGCGAGATGGCGCGGTAGGCCTCGGCCTGCTTGGTCAGGTCGTCGAACACGATGAGGACGTGCTTGCCCTGGTACATCCAGTGCTGGCCGAGGGCCGAACCGGTGTAGGGGGCGAGCCACTTGAAGCCGGCGGAGTCGGAGGCCGGAGCCGCGACGATGGTGGTGTACTCCATCGCGCCGTTCTCCTCGAGTGCCTGCTTGACACCCGCGATGGTCGAACCCTTCTGGCCGATCGCGACGTAGATGCAGCGGACCTGCTGCTTCGGGTCGCCGGTCTCCCAGTTCGCCTTCTGGTTCAGGATCGCGTCGATGCAGACCGCGGTCTTGCCCGTCTTGCGGTCGCCGATCACGAGCTGACGCTGGCCGCGGCCGATCGGGGTCATCGCGTCGATGGCCTTGATGCCGGTCTGCAGCGGCTCCTCGACCGGCTGGCGCTCCAGCACGGTCGCGGCCTGCAGCTCGAGGGCGCGGGTCTCATCGGCTTCGATGTCGCCGAGGCCGTCGATCGGCTGACCGAGCGGGTTCACGACGCGACCGAGGAAGTTGTCGCTCACCGGCACCGACAGAACGTCGCCGGTCCGCTTGACTTCCTGGCCTTCCTCGATGGTCTGGAAGTCGCCCAGGATAACGGCACCGATCTCGGTGGCCTCGAGGTTGAGGGCCACACCGAGGACGCCACCGGGGAACTCCAGCAGCTCGTTCGCCATCGCCGACGGCAGACCGCTGATGTGCGCGATGCCGTCACTGGTGTCGACGACCACGCCGACCTCCTCGCGGGAGGCCTCCGGGGAGTAGCTCGCGGTGTAATTGTCAATCGCGCTACGGATCTCGTCGGAGGAGATCGTCAGCTCCGCCATGTTCTTCCTGCTCTCGGTATCTGGTCTTCGAAAAGATCTATGTGTGTGTTCGGTAGTGGACTACGTGAGGCTCTTGCGCACTGCAGCGAGTCGACCCGCGGCACTACCGTCGATGACCTCGTCGCCCACCCGGACGACCAATCCACTGAGAAGCTCGGGATCGACCTCGACGTGCACCGTCACAGGCTTCCCGTAGATGCGGGTCAGGGTCGCGGTGAGCCGCTCCTCCTGCTTCGCATCGAGCGGTGCCGCGCTGCGGACGTGCGCGACGGCACGGTCCCGCTGGGCCGCGGCGAGCGCCGACAACTCGTCGAACGTCTCGGCCGGCGACTTGCTCAGCCGACCGACCGCGTGGACCGCCAGCGCCTCGGTGACTGCGGTGACCTTGCCGTACAGCAGGCGCGTCAGCAGATCACGCTTGGCCGAAGCCGGGGTGCTGCGATCCGAGAGCGTCTGCTCGAGTTCGGGGTCGCCTGCCACGATGCGACCGAGGCGGAACAGTTCGTCCTCGACGGTGTCGAGCTGGTCCTGTTCCGCTGCGGCCTTCAGCAGTGCCTCACGGCCGAGCTGGACGAGCGAGCCGGTCAGGTCGGACTGTGCCGACCAGTCCTGCCCCGCTGCGGCCTCGACGGTCGCGAGGGTCTGGGCCGAAACCTTGCCGCCGAAGACCTGCTCGGCCAGCCGCTCGCGAACGGCAGCCGGGGCCGAGGCGTCGGCCAGCGCGGTCCGGAGGGCCCGCTGGCTGTCGAGCGCCTCGACCACCGAGAAGAGTTCGGAACCGGCCTGAGCCGCAGCGGCAGTCGCGGCACCCGAGCCCAGGGCGGACTGCAACGCGGAACGCGTATGAGCGAGTGCCTCACGGCTTGCTGCGTACATGGTGCTCACTTTCCGGATGCAGAGTCAGCGCTGAGGGAGTCGAGTTCGTCGAGGAACCGATCGATCGAGCCGGCACGCTTCACGTCGTCCGCGAGCGCTTCGCCGAGGATCTTCTCGGCGAGATCCACGGAGCTGCGTCCGAGATCGCTACGCAGCTCGGCCACGATCTGCTGGCGCTGGGCCTGCAGCTGGTTGTGACCGGCGGCGACGATACGGTCGCTCTCCTCCTGGGCCTGCGCCTTCATGTCGGCGATGATCTGCTGGCCCTGTGCACGGGCCTCTTCACGGATCTGCGCCGCCTCGGTGCGGGCCTCGGCGAGCTGGCTACGGTACTGCTCGAGCGCGGCCGCAGCCTCCGCCTGAGCTTCCTCTGCCTTCTTGATGCCGCCTTCGATCAGCTCCGAACGCTCGTCGAGCACCTTCTGGAACATCGGAAGCACGAACTTCCAGAAGACGAATCCGACGAGGATCAGGGCGACCAGCGACCAGACGATGTCGTATGTCGCGGGGAGAAGGGGATTGGGAGTCTCCCCTTCCTCTGCCGCGAGGATCAGGATGCTGTCAGCCATTGTGATCGTCGGATCAGAAGATGAAGCCGGCGACGATGCCGATCAGCGCGAGGGCCTCGGTGAATGCGATACCGAGGAACATCGTGGTGCGCAGCTGGCCGGCCATCTCGGGCTGACGAGCCATGCCCTCGATCGCCTTGCCGACGACGATGCCGATGCCGATGCCGGGGCCGATGGCGGCGAGGCCGTAGCCGATGGCGCCTGCACCCGAGATCGTGGTCTCCTGGGCGAGGACGTCTGCTGCCTGAAGCGCAACGCTCATTGGTGTTCCATTCCCTTTCTTGTGGCTCGGCCCCGGGAGTCGGCAACCGAGTCAGTCTTTGTGTAGATGTGGGTCGTGCCGTTCGTCGAGCTAGTGCTCTTCGGCGTGCAGGGCCAGATCGATGTACACCGCGGTGAGCAGCGCGAAGATGTAGGCCTGCAGGACGATCACCAGGAGCTCGAAGAAGGTGAACGCGATTCCGCCGATGAGAGAACCGATGCCGAACACCTTCATGAAGCCGTCGGAATCGAAGAAGAAGAACTGCGTGGCACTGAAGAACAGCACGAGCATGATGTGACCGGCCAGCATGTTGGCCATGAGACGAATGGTCAGCGTGAACGGCCGCAGAATGAACGTCGAGACGAACTCGATCGGGATCACCAGCACGTGGAGAGCGGGCGGCAGGTTCGGGATGACGATGCTGCTCTTGACGTAGCGGAAGAATCCGTACTTCTTGATGCCCACATAGTTGAAGACGATGTAGGCGAGTGCCGCGAGCACGATCGGCATACCGATTCGTGCGTTGGACGAGATGTTGAGGAACGGGATGACCGATGTCAGGTTCAGACCGACCACCAGGAAGAAGATGGTGACGATCACCGGGAGGAACCGGCGTCCCTGTTCCTTACCGAGGATGTCCTCGGCGATATGGATCCGGACGAAGTCGAGCATGATCTCGGCGACGTTCTGCACGCCCCGCGGCACGATCTTCGGACTCCGCAGCGCGAAGAAGAAGAACAGCGCGACGATCAGGGCGACGGCGACGCGGATGAGCATCAACCGGTCCATCTCGAAGGGGGTGCCTTCGAACAGGACTGCCGGTGGGAAAAAATCAGCTAGTGACGGCGCGTGGAATTCTCCGGCTGCCAAGGTGGTGACGCTCAGCGCTCTCTCCCGTAGTCGGCCGCAGGCATGCCGTCTGCGGTTCGATCGGACATTGACGATCCAGAAGTCGACCAGGTCGGCTCGCGTATTCGCCAGTGGTCCGAACCGCGTGAACGGTCCCGCTTCCTGCCGGTGTCGGCGACTCTCGTCGACTCGGCGGCCATTTGAACACGACCGCCTACGAAGTCACAACTGCGCACCCTCTTCGAACCCGATGCGGGCAGCGTCACTCTCGCAGAACTCACCCTACCAACTGCTCTACGACAGTGCGTAGGTGGGTTCCTACGTGGGGGGTTATGGACAAGCGGTGCTACTACCGATCGTCGTTGTCGGATCCGGACGACGCTTGAGGATCGACATACAGGGCGCGCTGCGAGAGCACCCCGTAGGTCTCGGCTCCCAGAACGATGACCAGGGCGAACACGATGGTGAGGACGAGCGCGTTGCGGTTGTAGAAGTCGAGCGAATCGAGCGAGCCCATCACGACGATGGCGAGGATCAGCTTCAGCAGCCAGGTGCCGAGAAGTACGGCTCCGGCGGTCATCGCCGGCATCTTCGACGTCAGGAGAACGCCGAGTGCGGTGAAGAGGATGAACCCTCCGCCGACGGCCGCTCCGATGAGCGCACCCCACAGGCCGGGCATCCCGGCGACGAGCACCGAGATCACCGACGCCACGACGGCGAGCGCGAGAAGACCGAGGGCGCCGTACCGCACGGCCGCGCGCATCGGCGCGATCGGGTCGGGCAGCGAGGGCAGACCGTGGTCGGGTTCGGGATGATCCGGGTTCGTCACGATATCCGAGCCTAACCGACCTCTCGGGAGTGCCCCGGCGGCGTCTCCCCCGACTCGTCGTGCCGCCGCAGCGACGGCACGGCGGTCACGACGAGGGCGAACACGAGACCGCCCGCGAGGATCAACACCACCGCCCGCCGGTCGAGCAGCGAGGAACCGACGGCCCCGAAGGCCAGGATGCCGACCCACAGGTAGAGCAGCAGCACCACGCGACGGTGCGAGTGCCCGATCTGCAGCAGGCGGTGGTGGAGGTGCATCTTGTCGGGGCTGAAGGGGCTGACGCCGGCCCGGGTGCGCCGCACGATCGCGAGGAGCAGGTCGAGGATCGGGATGAACATCACGGCACCGACCAGGATCAGCGGCGAGAGCAGACCGAGCAGGTCGCGCGAACCGTAGGCGCTGAGCGGGATGAGGCCCGAGGCGCTCGTGGAGATCGCGGCGAGCATGAGACCGATGAGCATCGACCCGGAGTCGCCCATGAAGATCTTGGCGGGCTGGAAGTTGTGCGGCAGGAAGCCGAGGCAGGCACCGGCGAGGGCCGCGGCCATGAGTGCCGGCGGGTAGGCGGAGACGTCGCCGCCCTGATCGAGCAGCAGACCGACGGAGAACGCGCAGATCGCGAGTGCGGCGATAAGCCCCAGTCCGGCCGCGAGACCGTCGAGTCCGTCGACGAAGTTCATCGCGTTGATCGTCACCGCGGCGACGGCGACGGTGATGAGACCGCCCTGGAGCTGGTCGAGGACGAGCGTCGAGGCACTGAACGGGTCGTAGATGACGATCCAGCTCACGCCCATGATCACGAGCACGCCGGCCGCGGTGACCTGGCCGACGAACTTGGTGAGCGCGTCGAGTCCCCACCGGTCGTCGACGATGCCGACGACGACGATGATCGAGGCCGCGACGAGCGCCGCCCCCATATCCGGAGTGAATTCGAAACCCCTTGTCAGAGCAGGTAATTGCTGAGCGAACACGATTCCTGCGACGAGGCCGATGTACATGCCGACCCCACCCATCCGCGGGGTCGGGGTCACGTGCACGTCGCGGTCGCGGGGAACGGCGACCGCTCCGAACTTCAGCGCGAGGATCCGCACCACACCGGTCGCGAGGAAGGTCACCACCGCGGCGGTGAGCAGGACGAGGAGAAGCTCCCGGATGGGAACGCCGGCGCCGCGCCCGGCCTGGGCGAGCAGTACGGCGGTGGTGTCGGCTGCAGTCACGTGCTCCGTTCCTCCGCCGCTACTCCCCGCCGGACCGAAGGCGCTCGGGATCGTCGCCGAGCACCTCCGCGAGTGCTTCGGCCGTCACCGCGCCTTCGCGCAGGATGCGCGGGCGGTCGCCCGTCAGGTCGACGATCGTCGATGCGACCCCGTGCTCTGCCGGACCGCCGTCGAGATAGACACTCGCCGATGCTCCGAGTTGCTCGCGCGCCTCGGTGACGTTCGTGGCAGGGGGCCGGCCGGAGACGTTGGCGCTGGAGACCGCGAGCGGACCGACCTCGCGCAGCAGTTCCAGGATGACGGGGTGCAGCGGCATGCGGAGCATGACGGTGCCGCGGGTGTCCCCGAGGTCCCAGGCCAGGGACGGTGCCTGGTGCACCACGAGGCTGAGCCCGCCCGGCCAGAACGCGCGGATCAACTCCCGCGCCTCGGGACGCACCGAGGCGACGAGACCGTCGATGGTCGTCCAGGAGCCGACGAGGACCGGCACCGGCATGTCGCGGCCGCGCCCCTTCGCGCGCAGGAGCGCCGTTACGGCGTCGGAGTCGAAGGCGTCGGCAGCGATGCCGTACACCGTGTCGGTGGGTACGACGACGAGTCGTCCGGCCTTGAGTGCGCCGCGCGCCGCGTTGAGTCCGGCGGCGCGCGAAGCTTCGTTGTTGCAGTCGTACACGGTGCTCACGCGCTCATCCTTCCACTTCGGCCGCAATCGGCACCGGACGGGTCCTGCCCGTCAGCCGTCCGCCGCAGACCGTACCGACTTCATGCGGTCGGCCTCCACCGCTGTGGGAACACGGTGCGCGGTCACGAAGCGGGCCTTCCCGGCGAGGTCGGGGTGCCGGACGACGTCGCCGAACACCCGACGCTGCTCGAACAGTTCGGCGACCAGCAGGCTGTGCGTGTCGTCGTGCTCGACCGCTGCCGCTCCCCCGATCCGCAGCCACCGCGCGATATTGGAGACCATCGGCCGGATGACGGACAGCCCGTCCGCTCCCCCGAAGAGCGCCGAGTGCGGATCGTGTTCGACCACCTCGGGTTCGAGGTCGGCCCCTTCCGGGATGTAGGGCGGGTTGGCGACCACCAGGTCGACACTGCCTTCGAGGTTGGTGAGCAGCATGCGGTCGGTGACATCGCCCTGGTACAGCCGGATCGGGGTGTCCCCTTCCTCCGCGCGGGTCTCGGCGTTCCGACGCGCCCAGGCGAGGGCCTTCGCTTCGAGTTCGACGGCGTGGACCTCGGCGTCGGGACGCGCATGCGCGATCGCCAGGGCCAGCGCGCCCGATCCGGTGCACAGGTCGAGGACGACCGGGTTGCGGCTGCCGTGGCGTTCGAGGAAGGCCAGCGCCCACCCGAGCAGCAGTTCCGTCTCGGGTCGCGGGACGAACACCCCCGGCCCCACTGCCAGGTCGATCTCCCCCATCGGCGAGGTGCCGGTGATGTACTGCAGAGGAATCCGCTTCGCCCGCTGTTCGACCATCGAGCGGTAGGCGCCGATGGTCGTCGCATCGACGAGCGGGACCAGACCGAGTCGCCCGCGCTCGATGCCGAGCAGGTGCGCTGCGAGAAGTTCGGCGTCGACCCGGGGACTCGGGACTCCGGCTTCCTCGAGGACCGATGCCGCTTCGATGATGGCCAGGCGCAGAGGTTGACGGCTCACGCCTTACAGCGTGCCACGACCTCGGACCTGCACTACGCCGAGGTAGCCCTCACATTGCACGCAGAACACCCGGACCGGACATCGGACGCGTTTCCGGCAACGTGATTGACGACACGACGAGGTGGGCACCCGAACGAGGACCGATACCTTCCGGTCGGTTTCATCGACAGAAAGGGATTGCTTCATGAAGACGCGGACTGTGCGTGGAATCACCGTTCTTGCCGCTGCCGGCGCGACCGCCTTTGCGGCTCCTGCTCTCGCGAGTGCCGAGCCCATCGACTTCCAGCCGATCCCCATCGGATGCCCGGCGGGCATCGGCCCGGTCGACACGGAGACCGTTCTCGCCGAGGAGGACGCGGCGCCCGGCCAGATCGAGTACGAAATCGAGCAGGAAGGCAGCGGCGGAGGCCAGATCAACTGGCTGAACCTGAGGACGCTGCAGCTGGGCGGCGGTGTCCTTCCGGAAGCAATCGACGAGGACGAGCCTGCGGTCGCCCTCCAGACCGGTGACGGACTCGTCGTCAGCGCAGTCTGGGGCGCCCATCAGAACTCCGGCGGCGAGGGTTGCTTCCTGCTGCCGGGCGTCGATCTCACCAATGTTCCGCCGGCAGCGGCACCCGACGAGGACGAGAACACCGACCCGACGGTGGAGTAGAGCCCCGCTCCCCTGCCGACGAGCCCGGTTCGCGGTTACTCCGCCGCGAGCCGGGCCTCTCTGTCTGCGGCGCCCAGGGCGTCGAGCAGCGCGTCGAGTTCGCCGTCGAGCACCGCGTCGAGGTTGTGGGACTTGAAGCCGATGCGGTGATCGGTGATCCGGTTCTCCGGGAAGTTGTAGGTGCGGATGCGCTCCGACCGGTCGACGGTCCGGACCTGGCTGGCGCGACCCGCCGATGCCTCGGCCTCGGCCGCCTCTTCGGCCGCCGCCTGCAAGCGCGCCGCGAGGACCTGCATCGCGCGGGCCTTGTTCTGCAGCTGCGAGCGTTCGTTCTGGCAGGTCACCACGATGCCGGTGGGAAGGTGCGTGATGCGCACGGCAGAGTCGGTGGTGTTGACACCCTGACCACCCTTGCCGGACGACCGGTAGACGTCGATGCGCAGGTCGCTCTCGTCGATCTGCACCTGCTCGACCTCGTCGGGCTCGGGGTAGACGAAGACGCCGGCCGCGGAGGTGTGCACGCGTCCCTGCGACTCGGTGACGGGCACACGCTGGACGCGGTGCACGCCGCCCTCGAACTTCAGACGGGACCACACGCCGTCGCGCACGTCGGTCCGCGACTTGATCGACAGCGTGACGTCCTTGTAGCCGCCGAGATCGGAGTAGGTGGCACCGAGGACCTCGACGCGCCAACCGGCACGTTCGGCGTAGCGCGTGTACATCCGGGTGAGATCGCCGGCGAACAGGGCGGACTCTTCGCCGCCCTCACCGGACTTGACCTCGAGGACCACGTCGTCGCCGTCGTGCGGGTCGCGCGGGGCGAGCAGGTCGGTCAGCGAGCGGTCGAGCTCGGCGACCTGCCCTTCGAGGTCGTCGACCTCGGACGCGAACGACGAGTCGTCGGCGGCGAGTTCGCGTGCCGCCTCGAGATCTTCGCGGGCCTGCTTCAGAGCGTTGTAGGTCGACATCACGGGGGCGAGTTCGGCGAACCGCTTACCCACCCGACGCGCTGCCGCAGGATCGTCGTGCAGCGACGGGTCGGACAGCTGCTGCTCCAGACCCGCGTGTTCGGCCAGGATGTCGTCGATGGCCGACGGCTTGGTCTGCCCCGCCATGAGTGTGCTCCGCTCTGATTTCGGTCTTGCAATGAAAAAAGCCGANACGCCCGGCCTGCACGAGGGCAGTACCGGGCGTCGGCGTGACAGCTAGCTGTCGGAAGCGGCCTTCTTCGGCGCACGCTTGCCGTAGCGAGCCTCGAAGCGCGCGACGCGTCCACCGGTGTCGAGGATCTTCTGCTTGCCGGTGTAGAACGGGTGGCAGTTGGAGCAGACTTCGACGTTGATACGTCCCGACTCCTTGGTGCTGCGCGTCTCGAACGTGTTACCGCAACCGCAGACGACGGTCGTCGTCACGTAGTTGGGGTGGATTCCTGCCTTCATGGTGTCCCTTTCATGGCCGCCGGGTCGCCTTCGCGGGTCGAAGACGTGAACCGGAGCCGGACTGAGCCTGTCGATTATGCCAAACGTAGGGCCCCGGGAAGAAATTCCCCGGGGCGCCGACGTCAGTCGTCGAGTGCCCCCGGTGCGGTCTTCGCCACATTCATGAGGAACTCGATGTTCGTCTTGGACTTCTTGAGCCGGTCGATGAGCAGATCGATCGCCTGGTGCGAATCGAGGCCCGAGAGCACGCGGCGGAGCTTGTGCACCACGGCGAACTCGTCGGGGCTCATGAGCAGCTCGTCCTTGCGCGTACCGGACGGGTTGACGTCGACCGCCGGGAACACGCGCCGCTCGGCGATCTTCCGGTCGAGCTTGAGCTCGGCGTTACCCGTGCCCTTGAACTCCTCGAAGATCACCGTGTCGCCGGTGGAACCGGTCTCGACCATCGCGGTGGCGATGATCGTGAGCGATCCGCCGTTCTCGATGTTGCGGGCAGCACCGAGGAAACGCTTCGGCGGGTACAGCGCGGTCGAGTCGACACCACCGGAGAGGATGCGTCCGGATGCCGGCGACGAGTTGTTGTACGCGCGGCCGAGACGGGTGATGGAGTCGAGGAGCACCACGACGTCCTGGCCCATCTCCACGAGACGCTTCGCACGCTCGATGGCGAGTTCGGCGACCGAGGTGTGATCCGACGGCGGCCGGTCGAAGGTCGAGGCGATGACCTCACCCTTCACCGAACGCTGCATGTCGGTGACCTCTTCGGGACGCTCGTCGACAAGCACGACCATCAGGTAGCACTCGGGGTTGTTGACGGCGATCGCATTCGCGATGTCCTGGAGGACGGTGGTCTTACCGGCCTTCGGCGGCGACACGATGAGTGCGCGCTGACCCTTACCGATCGGCATGACCAGGTCGATCACGCGCGTGGTGAGGATGTTCGGCTGGGTCTCGAGGCGCAGTCGCTGGTTGGGGTACAGCGGCGTGAGCTTGTTGAACTCGGGACGGCGCTTGGCCGAGTCGACCTCGCGGCCGTTGACGGTGTCGAGGCGGACCAGCGGGTTGAACTTCTGACGCTGGTTGCCCTGCTCACCCTCTCGGGGAACCCGCACGGCGCCGGTGATGGCGTCGCCGCGGCGCAGGCCGTTCTTGCGCACCATGTTCATCGACACGTACACGTCGTTCGGGCCGGCGAGGTAGCCGGAGGTGCGCACGAACGCGTAGTTGTCGAGGACGTCGAGGATGCCGGCGACCGGCTGCAGGACGTCGTCCTCGCGGATCTCGGGCTCGCGCGAGTCCGAACCGCTCTCGCCGCGGTCGCGTCCACGACGACGCTCACGGAAACGACGACCCCGGCGACCGCGGCCGCCTTCCTCGTCGTCTCCCCCACGGTTGTCCTGGCCCTGGCGCGGACCCTGGTTACCGCCGTCACGATCGCCACCGTCCTGGTTGCGGTCGCCCTGGTTGCGATCGCGGCGCGAGGAGCCGTCGCCGGAGTTGCGGTCCTGGCCACGCTCGCGCTGCGAGTCGCGATCCTGGCCCTTGTCGCGCTGCGAGTCGCGGTCCTGGCGACCGTCCTCGGACGCGTCAGTGCTCTCGGCCTGCTGGTTCTGGTCGGAGTTGTCGCCACCGCGGCGTCCGCGACGGCCACGGCCGCGACGGTTCCCGTCGGATTCGTTGTCGCTGCTGGGGGTCTGGCCGCCCTGCGGCTTCTCCTGCGAGCCCTCGTCGCCGGACTTCACGTCGGCCTTCTGCTCGGCCGGCTTGGTGTCGGCCTTCTGCTCGGCCGGCTCGGCGTCGGCCTTCTGCTCGGGCGCGGCGGTCTCGTCGGCGGCGGCACGGCCACGGCGACCGCGGGTGCCACGCGAGGGCGCTTCCTCGGGCTTGTCGGCCGTCTCGGTCTTCGCTGCTGCTTCGGCCTTCTCGGGGGCAGCCGTCTTCTCGGCGCCGGAGGCAGGCTGCTCGGCAGGTGCGGCGGCGCCGCCTCCCTGCTTCTCCTTGATCGCAGCGATGAGATCACCCTTGCGCATCCCGGAGGTGCCCTTGATTCCGAGCTCGGCGGCAAGAGTCCGCAACTCGGCGAGCACCATGCCCGAAAGGCCTGCTCCGCGGCGACCGCGCGTGGTCGTCCGGCTACCGGCCTCGGGAATGTCGAGTGCAGGTGTAGTGATCAGGTCCGTATCTGTCACGGAGATCCTTCCTTCCCTCGCTCGCTCATGCGCAGCAGAGGGTTCGTCCCGCAGATCAGTTCGTCCACTGAGCTGGGATTTGCCGTACGAGTTCAGGGAAAACGAACGGTCGGCACGTCCGCCACCACACCGAAATCCGGTAGGTGCGGTCTGTCCCCCTCCCGGATCCGGGAGCAGGTGAGGATCGATCCAGGCTCGACGCCCCGATGGAGCTGGAGTGATTGCCCTGGAGAATCCGGCGACTGATACGCACGACGTGCGGACACCCCACAGAATAGCGACGATCTGTACGTAGAGCAAGAATCGCCGTGCCGGATGGGACGTGTGTGTTGCACCACCCGTCGACCCCCATCCGGCACCATCCGTCGGTCCCCCAGCACTGCGCGTCGGCTCAGTCGACCTGGACGCCCTCGGCGATCTCGAGGTCGAGCACCGTCAGTTCGTCGGCCTCGGCGGCGGCCCGCAGCTCGTCGGGCAGTGCGGAGGTCGTGAGCGCAAGGACGGTCGGTCCGGCACCCGAGACGACGGCGGGGATGCCCGCCTCGCGCAGTGCAGCCACCCATTTGGTGGTGAGCGGCAGTGCGGGTGCCCGCTGGGCCTGGTGGAGCAGATCCTGCGTCGCCGGCATCAGCAGTTCGGGCCGCTCGGTGAGCGCGACGACCGCCAGAGCCGCCCGGCTGACGTTGAACGCCGCGTCCCGGTGCGGGACGAGTTCGGGCAGCAGGCCCCGGGTGTGGGCCGTCGACGAACGGACCGACGGGACGAAGGCGTACGCCTTGATGTCCGGGTGCACACGCAGGTTCACCGCGCGGTAGGTCCGCTGTTCGGAGTCGACTTCGGCCTCGGTCCACGACACCACTGCCCCACCGAGGACGCTCGCGGAGGCGTTGTCGGGATGGCCCTCGAACTCGGAGGCGAGCTGCACGAGCTGCTCGTCGTCGAGGACACGCTCGGGAGCGATCTTGCGGACGAGCCCGTTGGCCGCTGCCAGCCCTCCCACCGCCGCCGAGGCGGAGGATCCCAGGCCACGCGAGTGCGGGATGACGTTGTGGCACACGACGTCCAGTCCGTCCGCCCACACACCGGCGGCCTCGAGTCCCCGCTCGACGGCACGGACCACGAGATGGGCGGGTCCCCACGGAACCTCCTGGGCGCCTTCCCCCTCCACCTTCACGTCGAGCCCGGAAGCCGTTGTCGTGACGGTGATCTCGTCGTACAGACCGAGGGCGAGACCCAGGCAGTCGAAGCCGGGGCCGAGATTCGCGCTCGAGGCGGGAACCCGTGCCGTCACCGAAAGCCCCACGGGCAACGTCTGCGTCATGTCCTGATTCCCAACGGAGGAAGGCGTGGCGGTCAACTCAGGCCAACTCGAGCGCGGAGGCGACCGCGACCGGGTCGACCGGGATGGGCTCGACCACAGGCACGTCGCGCAGGGCCGTATCGGGGTCCTTGAGACCGTTGCCGGTCACGGTGCACACGACCTTGAGGCCGCGCTCGAGCCAGCCTTCCTTGCTCGCGGCGAGCAGACCTGCGATGGAGGCGGCCGAAGCCGGCTCGACGAAGATCGACTCGGACTTCGCGAGCAGCCGGTACGCCTCGAGGATCTCCTCGTCGGTCGCCGCACGGAACGCGCCGTTCGACTCCTCCTTGGCGGCGACCGCGCCGTTCCACGATGCGGGGGCACCGATCCGGATGGCGGTCGCGATGGTCTCGGGATCCTTCACGGGATGGCCGAGGACGAGCGGGGCCGCACCGGCCGCCTGGACGCCGAGCATGCGCGGGCGGCGCGTGCTGAGGCCGTCGGCCGCGTACTCGCTGTATCCCTTCCAGTAGGCTGTGATGTTGCCGGCGTTGCCGACGGGCAGGATGTGCACGTCGGGGGCATCGCCGAGCGCGTCGACGATCTCGAAGGCCGCGGTCTTCTGACCCTCGATGCGCACCGGGTTCACCGAGTTGACCAGACCGATGGTGGAGAACTCCGCGGTGGTCTTGCGGGCGAGCTCGAGGCAGTCGTCGAAGTTGCCCTCGACCTGGACGATCTTCGCGCCGTGCATGACGGCCTGGGCGAGCTTGCCCATCGCGATCTTGCCCTGCGGCACGAGAACCGCGCAGCCGATACCGGCGCGGGCGGCGTAGGCGGCGGCCGACGCGGAGGTGTTGCCGGTGGAGGCGCACAGCACGGCCTGCTTGCCGGTCGCGAGGGCCTCGGTGACCGCCATGGTCATACCGCGGTCCTTGAACGAGCCGGTGGGGTTGAGACCCTCGACCTTGACATGCACCTCGCAGCCGGTGATCTCCGACAGGCGCGGAGCCGGGAGCAGCGGCGTGCCACCCTCGCGCAGCGTGACCGTCTTCCAGTCGTCACCGATCGGCAGGCGCGAACGGTACGCCTCGATCAGGCCCGGCCACGGCGTGTGCACGGGGGTGGTGTTCTTCTCGGCCGCGCTCATTCGGCGGATCCCTCCAGTCTCAGGACGCTGGTCACAGCGATCACGGATTCGAGTTTGTCGAGCGCTGCGACGGTATCCGCCAGCGCACGGTCGGTGGCCTGATGGGTGAGTACCACCAGACGGGCAGCGTCGCCGGCGCCTTCCTGGCGGACCGCTGCGATGCTCACGCCCCGCGTGGCGAACTCGGCGGCCACCGCGGAGAGCACGCCGGCGCGGTCGGCGACCTTCAGATTGACGTAGTAGCGGGTGAGGATGTCGCTCATGGGCGCGATCTCCAGCTGCGCGTACTTCGACTCACGCGGACCACGACCACCCTGCACCCGGTTGCGGGCGGCCATCACGAGATCGCCCATCACGGCGGAGGCGGTGGGAGCGCCACCGGCACCCTGGCCGTAGAACATGAGCCGACCCGAGGACTCCGCTTCGACGACGACGGCGTTGAACGCGCCGTTGACCGAGGCCAGCGGATGCTCGCGGGGCACGAGGGCCGGATAGACCCGGGCGGACACGCGGTCCTTGCCGTCTGCGGACGGGACGCGCTCGCACAGCGCGAGCAGCTTGATCGTGCAGTTGAGCGCGCGCGCCGAGGTGAGGTCGGCCGCGGTGATCGAGGAGATGCCCTCGCGGTAGACGTCGGCGGCCGTCACGCGGGTGTGGAAGGCGATCGACGCGAGGATCGCCGCCTTCGAGGCGGCGTCGAAGCCTTCGACGTCGGCGGTGGGATCGGCCTCGGCGTATCCGAGGCGGCCCGCCTCGGCGAGCGTCTCGCCGTAGTCGGCGCCCGTCTCGTCCATCGCCGAGAGGATGTAGTTCGTGGTGCCGTTGACGATGCCGACGACCCGGTTGACCTTGTCGCCCGCGAGCGACTGGGTCAGCGGGCGGATCACCGGGATCGCGCCGGCCACGGACGCCTCGAAGTACAGGTCGACGTTGCGGGCCTCGGCCACCTCGGCCAGTTCGCCGGTGTAGGCGGCGAGAAGTGCCTTGTTGGCGGTGACGACGGACTTGCCGGCGTCGAGCGCCGTGCGCACGAGCTTGCGGGGCAGTTCGATGCCACCGATGAGTTCGACGACGATGTCGACGTCGTCGCGGCGGATCAGCGCCTCGGCGTTCGTCGTGACCAGCTCCGCGGGAAGACCCCGGTCGCGGGCGGCGTCGCGCACGGCGACGCCCCTCAGCTCGAGGGGGGCACCGATGCGCGCCTCGAGATCCGCGGCGTCCTCGCGGATGATCCGCGCGACCTCGGCACCGACGGTGCCGTGCCCGAGAACCGCCACACCCACCGGACGCCGGCCCGAAGCATCGGTCGCCGTTGCACTGGTCACTCCGAAACCTCCAAGTTGAGCAGATCTTCGAGGGTCTCGCGACGCAGCAGAACGCGCGAGACACCGTCCTTGACCGCCACGACGGCGGGGCGAGGAAGCAGGTTGTACCTGCTCGACATCGAGTAGCAGTATGCACCCGTCGCCGCGACCGCCAGTAAATCACCGGCTGCGACGTCGGCGGGCATCCAGGCGTCGCGGATGACGATGTCGCCGCTCTCGCAGTGCTTGCCGACGACGCGCGAGACGACAGGCTCGGCGTCGCTCACGCGGGAGACGAGGCGCGACTCGTACTCCGCCTGGTACAGCGACGTGCGGATGTTGTCGCTCATACCGCCGTCGACACTGATGTAGCGGCGGACGTGCCCGGAACCGACCTCGACGTCCTTGAGGGTTCCCACCTCGTAGAGCGTCACCGTGCCCGGTCCGGCGATGGCGCGGCCCGGTTCGACCGCGAGGGTCGGGGCCGGGAGCCCGGCGAGCGCGGACTCGGTGCGGACGATGTCGCCCAGCTTCGCCGCGAGATCGGCGACCGGCGGCGGGTCGTCGCTCGGCACGTACGAGATGCCGAGGCCACCGCCGAGATCGACGATGTTCATCTGCGAGGTCTTGTCGACACCGAACTCGGCGACGATGTCGCGCAGCAGGCCGATGACGCGATGGGCGGCCAGTTCGAAGCCGTCGACATCGAAGATCTGCGAGCCGATGTGGCTGTGCAGGCCGACGAGGCGGAGATTGTCGGCCGCGAAGACGCGGCGCACGGCCTGCATGGCGTTGCCACCGGCGAGCGAGAGCCCGAACTTCTGGTCCTCGTGCGCGGTGGAGATGAACTCGTGGGTGTGGGCCTCGACTCCCACGGTCACGCGGATGAGCACGTCCTGGACGACACCGGCCTCACCGGCGACCGCGTCGAGCCGGTCGATCTCGGCGAGCGAGTCGAGCACGATGTGCCCGACCCCGGCGGTCACGGCGGCCTGCAGTTCGCGGACGGACTTGTTGTTGCCGTGCATCGCGATCTTCCCGGCGGGGAAGCCGGCGTGCAGGGCCACGGCGAGCTCACCACCGGACGAGACGTCGAGCGAGAGCCCTTCCTGGTGGACCCACCGCGCGATCTCGCTGCACAGGAACGCCTTCGACGCGTAGTGCACCTTCGCCGACGGACCGAAGGCCTCCGCGATCTCCCGGCAGCGGGAGCGGAAGTCGTCCTCGTCGACGACGAACAGCGGGGTGCCGTACTTCTCGGCGAGCTCGGTCACCGGGATGCCGGCGATGCGCATGACGCCGTCGTCGCCGCGCGACGCGTTGCGCGGCCACACGTGCGGAGCGAGCGCGTTGAGCGCCGCGGCGTCGGTGGGCCGTTCGGGCAGGTTCGGGGCGTGCGGGATCTGGGCGTGGCGCGGTCCCGCCGGATGCGCGTTCACATCCGCTCCGGGGCGGTGACGCCGAGCAGGCCGAGGCCGTTGGCGAGGACCTGACGTGCAGCCGCGCACAACGCGAGTCGCGCGGTGTGCAGCGGGCCGGCCTCCTCGTCGCCCTGCGGCAGGATCCGGCAGGCGTCGTAGAAGCGGTGGTAGGTGCCCGCGAGTTCCTCGAGATACCGGGCGACGCGGTGCGGTTCACGCAGTTCGGCCGCCTTCGCGAGCACTCGGGGGTACTCGCCGAGGGTGCGGATGAGGTCGCCCTCGCGCTCGTGGGTGAGCAGTGCGAAGTCGGCGCCCTCGGTGGTCAGGCCGAGATCGGCGGCGTTGCGCGCGATCGACGACAGTCGCGCGTGGGCGTACTGCACGTAGTAGACCGGGTTCTCGTTCGTGGTGCTGGCCCACAGTTCGAGGTCGATGTCGATGCTCTGGTCGACCGACGACCGCACGAGCGAGTAGCGCGCGGCGTCGACGCCGATCGCCTCGACGAGGTCGTCGAGGGTGATGACGGTGCCGGCCCGCTTGCTCATCTTCACGGCCTCGCCACCGCGGACGAGGTTGACCATCTGGCCGATCATCACCTCGACGGTGTCGGGGTCGTCACCGAAAGCGGCGGCGGCGGCCTTGAGGCGCGCGATGTAGCCGTGGTGGTCGGCCCCGAGCATGTAGATGCACAGGTCGAAACCGCGCGAGCGCTTGTCCTGGAAGTAGGCGATGTCGCCGGCGATGTAGGCGGCGTTGCCGTCGGACTTGATGACGACGCGGTCCTTGTCGTCGCCGTAGTCGGTGCTCTTGAGCCACCAGGCGCCGTCTTCGAAGTACAGGTTGCCCGACGCCTCGAGGGTCTCGACGGCCTTGTCGACCGCTCCGCTCTCGAAGAGGGAGTTCTCGTGGAAGTACACGTCGAAGTCGACACCGAACTCGTGGAGGGTGCGCTTGATGTGCGCGAACATCAGGTCCACGCCGATCGAGCGGAACGTCTCGTGCCGCTCGGCCTCGGGGAGTTCGAGGGCGTCGGGGCGCTGCTCGAGCACGGAGGAGGCGATGTCGACGATGTACGCGCCGGCGTAGCCGTCCTCGGGGGAGGGCTGTCCGAACGCGGAGGCGATGAGCGACCGGGTGAAGCGGTCGATCTGCGCGCCGTGGTCGTTGAAGTAGTACTCGCGGGTGACCTCGCCGCCCTGTGCGGTGAGGATGCGTCCGAGCGCGTCGCCGACCGCGGCCCAGCGGGTGCCACCGAGGTGGATCGGGCCGGTGGGGTTGGCGGAGACGAACTCGAGGTTGATCTTGGTGTTCGCGAGGTCGCTGCCGTTGCCGTAGGCGGCACCCTCGGCGAGCACCTTCGCCACGATCGCTCCCTGGGCGTCGGCGGCGAGTCGGATGTTGAGGAAGCCGGGGCCCGCGACCTCGGCGGAATCGATGCCGTCGGCGGCGGTCAGGGCGTCGGCGAGCCAGGTGGCGAGTTCGCGGGGATTGACACCGACCTTCTTCGCGACCTGCATCGCGACGTTGGTCGCGTAGTCGCCGTGCTCCGGATTGCGCGGGCGCTCGACGGTGAGGGTCTCGGGAAGAACGGACGCGTCGAGACCACGGTCGGTGAGGACACCGGCGGCGGTTCCGCGGAGCAGCTGAGCAAGGTCGGAGGGAGTCACAGGTGTCCATCCTATTGGCTGGTCGATCGCGGCGCCGACGCTCCCCCTACCGGCAGCTCCGGGCACCGCGCGGGAGCACGCCCGTAGAGTTGTGGGTGTTTGTGCGCCCGATGGGCGCGCGTCCGCCTGTCCACCCGTCGAAAGAGCACACAGCGATGCCCAGCGGTTCGGTTAGTGGCGGCTCCGGTAACAAGAAGACCGGAGCCAAGTCGTCGAAGGCCATCCAGGCCGCCAAGAAGAAGAGCGGCGGCGCTCGCGGGGTCCCCGCGCAGCGTCAGATCCCGTGGTTGACGATCGGCGGCGTGGCCCTGGTCGTCGTGCTGGTCGGCGTGATCGCTGTGAGCCTGATCCCGAAGTACCAGAACCAGCAGGAAATGTCGGCGTGGACGCCGTCGGAGTCCAATCAGGACCCGTCGGACGACATCGAGGGCGTGCTGAAGATCGAGTATCCGGCCGGTGTGCACGTCGCGCCGGGCCAGCGCGTCGCCTACGACCAGTCGCCGCCCTTCGGTGGCCCCCACGACTCCGTCTGGGCGACCTGCACCGGAACGGTCTACGAGCAGCCGGTCCGGACCGAGAACATGGTCCACTCCCTCGAGCACGGCGCCGTGTGGGTGGCCTACAACCCCGATCTGCTCGACGACGCCGCGGTCGACACGCTGCGCCAGAAGGTCGACGGCCGCACCTACACGCTGATGTCGCCCTACCCGGGCCTCGACGCCCCGATCGCGCTGCAGTCGTGGGGTCACCAGCTCAAGGTCGACAGCGTCGACGACGAACGCATCGACCAGTTCATCAGCGCGCTGCGCCTGAACCAGTACACCTACCCCGAGGTGGGTGCGAGCTGCTCGACGATCCCCGGTTCGTTCGATCCGGCGAACCCGCCGGCCTTCGACGCCTCCGAGCCCGGCCCCGACGCGGTGCCGATGAACGCGGAGACCGCCGGCGACATGCAGCAGGCACCGGCCGGGAGCTGACGATGAGCGAGACCACCTCGGACATCTCCACCCCCGAGCGCGGTGGGCACAACCGGCTGTTGTTGGTGCTGCTCACCGTCGCCGCGGTCGCCGTCGGTTTCCTCGCGGGGTTCCTGTCCCGGATCCCCTTCGAGGACTCCGCGCAGGCAGCGCCGGAGGCCGGCTCGGTGGACGTCGGATTCGCGCAGGACATGATCGTGCACCACGACCAGGGCGTCGAGATGGCCGCCGTGGTGGTCTCCAATTCGGAGGACGATCGGATCCGCAACATCGCGTACGACATCCTCACCACGCAGCAGAACCAGATCGGTCAGATGCAGGGCTGGTTGTCGCTGTGGGGACAGCCGGCGCTGCCGACGGGCGAGTACATGGAGTGGATGACCGAGACGGAGACGGGTCACGGCCACGGCGGTCACGGCGCGACGACCGAGTCCGAGGATTCGGACGGCTCGCACCTGATGCCGGGCATGGCGACCTCCGAGGATCTCGCGAATCTCCGGGCCGCTCGTGGTCCCGAACTGGACGTGCTCTTCCTCCAGCTGATGCTGCGCCACCACGAGGGTGGTCTGCCGATGATGGAGTACGGCGAGCAGTACGCGAGCACCTCGGCGGTGCGCAATCTGGCGGGCACGATGGTCGCCACGCAGCAGGGCGAGTCGGATCTGATGAGGTCGCTGCTCGCCGAGCGCGGCGCCGAACCGCTGCCCCTCAACTGAGCCTTCGCGCGGGCGAACCGCGACTTCGGGCCGAAAACCGGCTCTGACCTGGCGATGTGGAGTTGAGCGCTCGATGCGCTAGGCTAACTCCCGCACCTCCGGTCATCCGGTGGTCCGGATGCCCTCGTAGCTCAGGGGATAGAGCGCTTGCCTCCGGAGCAAGAAGTCGCAGGTTCGAATCCTGCCGAGGGCACCACGAAGGCCCCGCNCCTTCGGCGTTCCAGGGGCCTTCAGGTGTTCCAGGGGCCTTCGGTGCCCCAGGGGCCGGTCAGTTTCCGGCAGTGAAGGGTGTGGGATCGAAGTAGTCACGGCAGGCCGCGATCTTCCCGTCGACGATCTCGAAGACGCCCGTGACGGGCAGCTCGATCGTCCGGCCGTTCATCGTGAACACATCGGTGCGTTCGTTGAGCACGACGTTGCCGGAGACCGCCTGGTGGTGGATGCGGTAGTCGATGGCCCCGAAGGACGTCACGAAACCCGCGATGTACTCCTCGATCGCCGCACGCCCGCGGATCGGTTCCATCGGGATGTTGTGGAAGACCGCATCCTCGGCGAAGAAGGCTGCGAGCTCGGCAGGATCGGGATCGGCCCAGCGACGGCAGAACTCGGTGACCAGCTCGTCGGGGCTCATCGGGTCTGCACGCGCGCGAAGCGGGCGGGTTCCGTACCGGGCACGCGACGGACCCGTCCCCGCTCGATGAGCTGCCGGACGTGCGCCGAGCCCTCTGCGAGCGCCATCCGCTTGCCGTGCAAGGGAGTCTCGTCCCACGGCCGGTACCAGCGCATGCGGGCAGTGGCCTCCCACAACGTGAGTTCCTCGTCGCCGAACGCGTCGTAGAGATCGTCGAGGCGCTGGTCGTGATGGGCGATCAATTCGCCGACGCGGTGCGGCAGGTCGTCGATCTGCTGCCGGTGCGCGGGCAGTGCGCGTCGCACGGGCAGGCCGGCGACCGCGCGCAGCGAGTCGAGGTACTCCCCCAGCGCGTCGCGTTGCGGCAGAGGGAAATCGAACTCGCCGACGTGCGGGGTCGTGGTCGCGAGGACGTGGTCGCCGCTGAACAGCACGCCGTGTTCCTCGAGCAGGAAACACGCGTGGCCGGCGGTGTGGCCGGGGGTCAGCACGGTGCGCATGGATCGTCCCGTCAGCGGGATCGTCTCGTCGGCACCGAGTTTGCGGTCGGGCAGCGCGTCGGGACGGCCGACCGCCGGTACGAGGGTGGCGAGCGACTCCTCGATCGCGTCCTCGGGTGCCCCTGCGCGGCGCAGCAGTTCGGCTTCCTGAGGACGGCGATCGTCGTCGGAGAGCATGACCTCGAGGTGGGCGAAGTCGGCCTCGTTCATCGCGACCCAGCACCCGGAGGCCTCCCGGATGCGTCCGGTGAGCCCGACGTGGTCGGGATGGAAGTGGGTGACCACCACGCCCTCGACGTCGGTGACCGACAGGCCCGCCGTGGCCAGGCCGTCCTGCAGCGCCGCCCACGACCGGTCGTCGTTCCAGCCGACGTCGACGAGGACGACGCCGCGCGGGGATTCCATCACGTAGACCTGGGTGTCGCCGACCGGCAGGTCCGCCACCGGGACGGGAACGACGTGGATGCCGTCCCCGATATCACGCGCTTCGGCCATGGTGATGCCTCTCGATCATGGTGACTTTCGTTCGAAAGCTACAACAATGAATTCAACTATTACCCTGCGCGGGCTCGATGATCGCCACGATCGACCGGATCTCCCCCGCCGGGATGTCGAAGTGCTCGGTCACCGCGACCGACGTCTCGGCGCCCGGACCTGCTGCGATGTCCAGGACGAACCGCGCGACGACACTGTGGTGCCATTCGCG
Organism: Rhodococcus sp. C26F; assembly: GCF_053345925.1. NCBI lineage: Bacteria > Bacillati > Actinomycetota > Actinomycetes > Mycobacteriales > Nocardiaceae > Rhodococcus > Rhodococcus sp. C26F. The sequence goes on along the minus strand of NZ_JBKFBA010000007.1, from coordinate 182,144 downwards.
GAACTGCAGGTCGCGGACGCGGCGGATGGGCCGGTATTCCGGGCCGTTCTCGAGGCGGTCGCGGATCTCGATGCCGCTGTCGCCGGTGCGTTCCCCGTTCTCGACCCGCCAGGCGTCCTCGGCGAGCCGGACGTGGGACGCGTCGTGGCTGACCAGGGATCGGATGTATGCGCGTGCCATCGCGGCGCGGGGGCTGTCGGTCGGCCCGGTGGCGTGCGCGGCCAGCGCGGACATCACCTCCGGTGCCCAGTCTGCGCGGCAGATCACGAGGTCGGGCAGATACGGGTGCGGCCGGTTGTATTCGAGTTCGCTGCCGTCGATCCGCGCGCAGTGCAGACCCGCGGCGCGCGCGACCGCGACCGGCGCCGCCGAATCCCACTCCCACTGACCGCCGGCGTGGATGTAGGCGTCGGCCTCCCCGCGGACCACCGCCATGGCCTTGGCACCGGCCGAACCCATCCGGATCAGATCGGCACCGAGATCGTGGGCCAGATCGAAGACGAAGGCGGGCGGCCTGCTCCCGCTGATGACGATGCGGGGGCGACGGCGGGCCGGCCGCGGCGCCGGGACCGGATCTGCGGTGCTGTGGACGACGCCGATCGCCGGTTGCGCGACCGCGGCGGCGGTGAGCCCTCGTCCTGCCTCCCAGAGCGCGATGTGGACCGCCCAGTCGACATGGTCGGGCATCCCGTACTCCTTCGACCCGTCGAGCGGGTCGATGATCCAGACGCGGTCGGCGCCGACCCGGGCCGGATCGTCCGCGGATTCCTCCGAGAGCACCGCGTCGCCGGGCCGCGCGGTCGCCAGCCGTTCGAGGATGTAGGTGTTGGCGGCGTGGTCGCCGCGCCGGCCCAGCTCGCGCCCGGTGAGGGCATCCGATTCGATGGCGCGGACCGTGAGCAGCAGTTCACCTGCGCCGGAAGCCGTCTCGGCCGCGAGTCGGGCGTCGTCGCTCTCGGCCGCGAGCCGAGCGTCGTCGCCCTCGGCCGCGGGTCGAGCGTCGTCGCTGTTGTCGTGCGTCATGGCCTCAACAATTCCACGACGAGGTCCGCCTGCACGGCAGGCGTGCCGTCGTGGGGGCGCACGACCAGCTCGGGATCGGACGGTGGTTCGTAGGGATCGTCGACGCCGGTGAAACCGGTGATCTCACCGGCACGTGCCCGCGCGTACATGCCTTTCGGGTCGCGGGCCTCGCAGTCGGCGAGCGGGGTGTCGACGAAGACCTCGACGAAGCGGATCCCGGACTCCTCGTGCTGCCGGCGGATGCGGTCGCGGTCCTGACGGTAGGGACTGATGAGCGCGCAGATCGCGACGAGTCCGGCGTCGGCCATCAGCTGGGCGACCGCACCGACGCGGCGGACGTTCTCCGCGCGGTCCTCCGGACCGAATCCGAGGTCGGCGTTGAGGCCGTGCCGGAGGTTGTCACCGTCGAGGCGGTAGGCGGGGATGCCCTCGGCGAGCAGTCGTCGTTCGAGTTCGACGGCGAGGGTGGACTTGCCGGAGGCGGACAGCCCGGTGAGCCACACCGTCGCCCCGGCCCTCCCCCGTTCGGCCCGTGAGACCGCCGCCGAGTGCCAGACCACCGCCGTGTCGGCGAGTGTCGGGCCGGTGATCATTCCGGCCGCGACGGTGTTGCCGGTGCGTTCGTCGACGAGCACGAAGCTTCCGGTGGTGCGGTTGCGCCGGTAGGGGTCGAACAGCAGCGGCTGTTGCGTCCGCAGTTGCACGCGGCCGATCTCGTTGAGACCGAGCGTCGTCGCGGCCTCGTCGCGGTGCAGGCTGTTGACGTCGAGACGGTAGTCGAGGCGCGCGACCCGCGCGGTGGTCGAGCGCGTGGTGTGCAGCAGGGCGTAGCGGACGTCCGGGTCGAGGGCGGAGCGTTCGTCGAACCAGCACACCATGGCGTCGATCTCGTGCCCGACGAGCGGACGGTTGTTGGGGCGGCACAGCATGTCGCCGCGTCCGACGTCGAGGTCGTCCTCGAGTTCGACGCACACCGCCGCACCGGCGAAGGCGTGCTCGAGTTCCGTTCCGCCCGGCCCCCACAACGTCCGTACCCGTGTTCCGAAACCGGAAGGGAGAACGACCACATCGTCGCCGGGTGCGAATCCGCCGGCGGCGACCGTTCCGGCGTAGCCGCGGAAGTCGCGGTGCTCGCCCTCGCCCGGGCGGATGACGTACTGCACGGGCAGTCGCGCGTCGATGAGGTTGGTGTCCGACGCGATGTGGACCTGTTCGAGATGGTGCAGCAGCGAAGTCCCCTCGTACCACGGCATGTTCGCGGTGCGGGAGACGACGTTGTCGCCGTGCAGCGCGGAGACGGGAACGAAGGCGAGGTCGGGCATGTCGAGCTTCGCCGCGAAATTCCGGAACTCGTCGCAGATCTCGTCGAACCGGCTCTGCGACCAGTCCACCAGGTCCATCTTGTTGATGCACAGCACCACGTGCCGTACCCCGAGCAGCGACGCGAGGAAGGCGTGCCGGCGGGTCTGCTCGACGATGCCGTTGCGGGCGTCGACGAGAACGAGTGCCAGGTCTGCGGTGGACGCCCCGGTGACCATGTTGCGCGTGTACTGCTCGTGACCGGGAGTGTCGGCGATGACGAATGTTCTGTGCGCCGTGGCGAAATAGCGATAGGCGACGTCGATCGTGATGCCCTGTTCGCGTTCGGCGCGCAGGCCGTCGGTGAACAGCGCGAGATCGGCGCGGTCGGCGCCGCGGCCGAGGCTCGTGCGGGTCACCGCCTCGAGTTGGTCCTCGAAGACGGCCTTCGAGTCGAACAGCAATCGGCCGATGAGCGTGGACTTGCCGTCGTCGACGCTGCCGGCGGTGGCGATGCGCAGCAGGTGGGACATCAGAAATAGCCTTCCCTCTTGCGGTCTTCCATCCCGGCGTCGGAGATCCGGTCGTCCGCCCGCGTGGCGCCGCGTTCGGTGACCCGGCTGGCGGAGACCTCGGTGACCACCTCGTCCGCGGTGGTGGCGGCGGATTCGACGCAGCCGGTGCACGTCGCGTCACCGACGGTGCGGAACCGGACGAGGCTCTCGCGCGGGGTTTCCCCGGGGAGGAGGGTGAGAAAACGGGTGTGTGCGAGCAGCATTCCGTCGCGCTCGATCACCGGTCGCCGGTGGGCGTAGTACAGGGACGGCAGGTCGACGCCCTCGTCGCGGATGTAGCGCCAGATGTCGAGTTCGGTCCAGTTGGACAGCGGGAAGACCCGCATGTGTTCGCCGCGGCGGTGCCGACCGTTGTACAGCTGCCACAGTTCGGGTCGCTGCGCCTTCGGGTCCCACTGCCCGAACTCGTCGCGCAGGCTGAAGACACGTTCCTTCGCGCGGGCCTTCTCCTCGTCGCGACGAGCACCCCCGAAGACGGCGTCGAATCCCCCTTCCCGCAACGCGCGCAGGAGGGTTCCGGTCTGCAGCCGGTTGCGGGTCGCGTGCGGTCCGTCGTCCTCGACGGCACGCCCGGCATCGATGTCGTCCTGCACCGAGGCGACGATCGACCGGAGCCCCAGGCGCTCGACGGTACGGTCGCGGAAGTCGATCACCTCGTCGAAGTTGTGCCCGGTGTCGATGTGCAGCACGGGGAACGGCAGCGGCGCCGGCCAGAACGCCTTGGCCGCGAGGTGGAGCATCACCGCGGAGTCCTTACCACCCGAGAACAGCAGGACGGGACGGGAGAAGGTCGCGGCGACCTCGCGGAAGATGTGCACGGACTCGGCTTCGAGCGCACCGAGCAGCGAAAGTTCGTAGATCGGTGGTCGTTGCGGTGGCACCGTGGTCACTCGTGCCCCTCTCACCCGGCTCGGTACACATGTGTACCGATGCGGTCGAAGATTACTCCGCAACAGTAGAACGAGTTTCAATTCCAGGTCAACGGGTGGTCTCCGCAGCCCTCCGTCAGCGCGGTGGCCGGTGTCCGCCTAGATCCGCGGTGATCGCATCCGCGACCGCCACGAGCGCCGCGCCGTACCGTTCGATCCCGGCTGCGTCCACCTCCCGCTCGAGGTGCAGCGTGAGCACGAGCGACTGGTGGCCGTCGGGATCGTAGGCCGGGGCGGCCACGAGGTTGACCGCCCGCTTCTCCCCCGCGGCGAAGGCGTCGGGCAGCAGCACGCGCTCGCCGGGGCTGGCCACGAGTTCCGCCAGCATCTCCCGCATCTCGGGCGCGAGGTCGTGCGAGACCACTCCCGCCATGAGCGCGTACAGGCGACGGCCGCCGGGAGTGAGGGACTCGGCCAGATAACCCGTCCGGCGACATTCGGTGACGATCCGCCACAGGTCGTCGCGGTCGGCGGTCACGGGCAGGGTCGGCTCTCGCCGCAGCCACTGTTCGATGCGCTCGTCGGTGTCCCACAGCACGTACATCAGACCCACCGGGGGCGCGAAGGGATACACCTCCCCCACCCGCGCCGCCGCGGCCGTGCCGTGGCCACCGATGACGTCGAGCACCGCGATCCGGTCGCCGACGACCGCCGACGCGGAGCACATCACGCCGAACTCCTCGGCGAGGGCGGCGAGATGCCGGTGGGCGACCGGCCCGGACGCGAAGCCGCGCTGGGCTGCGCGTCCCGCGACGATCAGTGCAGGCCCGAGACCGTAGGTCTTGTCGACGGGGTCGCGGATCAGATAGCCGGCGTCGGCGAGCACGGTGAGGATGCCCAGGCAGGTGGGCTTGCTCAGGTCGAGTTCGCGCGCCAGTTCCGACAGTCCGAACCGGACACCGGGTCGCGCGACGAGGTGGTCGAGGACCTGCACGACGCGTTCCGTGGGCGGCGACCGGCGGGCGGCTCCCGCCCCGGCGGTCGGCTCCCCGAGCGTCTCGGTCTCGCGACGAGCCATTGACCCTCCCTGGAACACGTTCTACTCTCGGCGCAACGGAAGACTACCGCAGCGGTACATATTTGGACCACAGGAGATCGTAGTGCTCACCGATCCGCTCACCGCGGCGATAGCCGAGGCCGAGAAACTCGTCGCCACAGCCCCGCACATCCGCACCGAACAGGACCTCGTCGAGGGATACGGATATCTGGCGGGTGGGATCTCGGCGTGCGTCCACGCCACCTTCGCGTACAGCCGATCCCATCCGGTCTTCGTCACCGGCACCGGCCCCTACGCGAAGATGGGCCTCGACAATCCCGACACCCTGTACTGGGGCGCATCGATCCGCGACGACGCCGAGTACGTCGTCACCGGGCGCCGCGGCACAACCTGCGATCTCAGTTTCCAGGTGCTGGCCGGCAACTACACCGACGCCGAGGTGCCCGGCAACGTCACGGCCTTCGACGACCGCGCGTTGACCATCGCCGACGACGGCACCTTCGAGGTGCGGTTCGGACCCGGCCCACGAGATCCGGAACGTAACCACTTCCCGCTCGCGCCCGGCTCGTCGCAGCTCGTGGTCCGCGAGGTCTACAGCGACTGGACGCAGCGCCGCGGCATGCTGAGCATCCACCGGCTCGACAGCCTCGGCACCCCGGCACCCGAACCCACCCACCAGGACGCGGTCACCCGTTACGAACGTGCCGGTCGCGCACTGGTCTCGCGGGTGAAGACCTGGCTGCAGTTCCCCGAGTGGTTCTACCTGAAGCTGCCGGTGAACACGGTCACCGAGCCGCGCCGCACCCCAGGTGGTCTCGACACGCAGTACTCATCCGTCGGGCACTACGAACTCGGCGACGACGAGGCGATGGTCCTGACCCTCCCGGCGAGCGACGCGCCCTATCTGGGCTTCCAGATCGGCAGCCTCTGGTACATCTCCCTGGACTACATCCACCACCAGACCTCCCTGAACAACAGTCAGGCGCAGGTCGATCCCGACGGGATGGTCCGGATCGTGGTCTCGGCCCGCGATCCGGGGCTGACCAATTGGGTCGAGACCCTCGGCCGCAGCCGCGGGATCCTGCAGTTCCGCTGGCAGCGCCTCGATCGCGAACTCACCGCAGCCGACGGCCCGACGGCCGAGGTGGTGCCGTTCGACCGGCTCCCCGAGATCCTGCCCTTCCACGATTCGAACCGCATCACTCCCGAGGCCTGGGCGCAGCGCATCGCGGACCGCCAGCGGGGCGTCGCCGATCGGATGCTCGCATGAGCGCGGCAGCGGGACTGCTCCGCGACCGCGTCGTCGTGATCTCCGGTGCCGGTCCGGGACTGGGGCGCACGCTCGCGCTGCGGTGCGCCGAACACGGCGCCGACGTGGTGCTCGCCGCCCGGACCCGGGAGCGGCTCGAGAAGGTTGCAGCGGAAGTCGAGAGCACGGGCCGCCGGGCCCTGGTCGTGCCCACCGACATCACCGACGACGAGTCCGCCGCCGCCCTTGTCGAGTCTGCGGTCTCGGAGTTCGGTGGTGTCGACGTGCTCGTCAACAACGCGTTCTCCGTTCCGTCAATGAAGCCGTTGGCGCGCACCGACTTCCAGCAGATCCGGGACAGCGTGGAGCTCACCGTCCTCGGCGCGCTGCGGCTCACGCAATTGTTCACCCCCGCCCTCGCCGAGTCGGCCGGCGCGGTGGTCAACATCAATTCGATGGTGCTGCGGCACTCCCAGGAACGTTACGGCAGTTACAAACTCGCGAAGTCGGCGTTGCTGGCGATGTCGCAGTCCCTGGCGACGGAACTCGGACCGCAGGGAATCCGGGTGAACTCCGTTGCACCGGGGTACATCTGGGGGCCGATCCTGCAGGGGTACTTCGAACACCAGGCGGGAAAGTACGGCACCACCGTCGAACAGATCTACGAGCACACCGCCGCCGCCTCCGATCTGAAGCGTCTCCCGACCACCGAGGAAGTCGCGGATGCGGTGATCTTCCTGGCCTCGCCGATGGCGTCGGCGATCACCGGCCAGTGCATCGACGTCAATTGCGGCGAATACCACCACTGAACGGGACAGCACATGAGCGAACGCACCACCGTCGGCACCGTCGAGGATCTGCACGCCTCCGCGACCCGTTTGACGGGCCTGACCGATTTCGGCGACGACGACTACCGTGACGGGCTCGAGGTCCTGCTCGAATCGTATGCGCGGGACGAGAACCTCACCCCGCTCGGCAGCAAGATGTCACGGGTTTTCCTGCGCGGCGCCCTCATGGCGCGCTTGCTGTCGGAATCGGCCTGGGCCGCCCATCCCGAGCACGCCGACGTCCCGATCACCCGGCCGATCTTCGTCACCGGCCTGCCCCGCACCGGCACGACGGCACTGCACCGCCTGCTCGCCGCGGATCCCGCCCATCAGGGGCTCGAGATGTGGCTGACCGAGATGCCGCAACCGCGACCTCCTCGCGAGACCTGGGCGGAGAATCCCGTCTTCGCCGGGATCGAGGCCGGATTCGCACAGCACCACGTCGAGCATCCCGAGTTCATGGGTGTGCACTACATGTCGGCCGCCGAGGTCGAGGAATGCTGGCAGTTGCTGCGCCAGTCGTTCCGCTCGATCTCCTACGAGTGCCTGGCCCACCTGCCCATCTATTCGCAGTGGCTCGCGGAGCAGGACTGGACCGCGGCCTATGCCCGGCACCGGAGGAATCTGCAGCTCATCGGACTGCCGGACGCCGACAAGCGGTGGGTGCTCAAGAATCCCAGTCATCTGTTCGCACTGGACGAACTGCTCACGGTGTATCCGGACGCGCTCGTCGTCGTCACCCATCGAGATCCGCGCACCGTGATCCCGTCGGTGTGCAGCCTCGCGGCGCAGGCCACAGAGGGATGGTCCGACGCGTTCGTCGGTGAGACGATCGGGCGCAGCCAGCTCGACCTCTGGGCACGGGGTTTCGATCATTTCACCGAGGTGCGCCGCCGGCACGATCCCGCCCGTTTCGTCGACGTGGACTACCGGGATTTCGTCGCCGATCCGCTCGGCACCGTCGGCGGCCTGTACGACCGGTTCGGTCTGCCGTTCACAGCGGGGGCCGAACGCGCGATGGCCGACCTGCACGAAGAAAGCCGCAGCGGGGCAAGGAAACCCGCGCACCGGTACACGCTCGAGGAGTTCGGGCTGAGTGTGGGCGAGGTCGACGAGCGTTTCCGCGACTACGCGTACCGCTGAACCCGGCAGGAAAGGCACCGGAAACCGGTGTGCCCTGGCTACCTGCGCGTTCGTCCGTGGGATGATGGAGGCATGCCCGCACCACTCCCCCTCGACCCCATCGCCGAAGCCCACCGCCAGTGGACCGCCCACGGCTGGGGCGAAGTCGCCGACGGCATGGCCGCGGTCACCTCGGTGATGCGGGCGCAGCAGATCATGATGGCGCGGGTCGAGGAGGTGCTCAAGCCCTTCGGCCTGACCTTCGCGCGCTACGAACTCCTCACGCTGCTGCATTTCACCAGGTCGGGAGCGTTACCGATGGCGAAGGCCAGCGCGCGCCTGCAGGTGCACCCCACCAGCGTCACCAACGCCGTCGACCGCCTCGAGAAGGCCGGACTGGTCCGGCGTACCCCGCATCCGAGCGATCGACGGGCCACACTCATCGAACTCACCGACGAGGGACGGGCATTGGCGATCCAGGCGACGGAGAAGCTCAACACGGAGGTCTTCGCCCGGCCCGGCATTCCCGAGGAGCACATCGACACACTGCTGCGCATCATCGCGACGATGCGGCACGACGCCGGCGACTTCGACACCGGCGGTGCGCCTTCCAAGTGGTGAGGCGCGAGAGACGGCCGAGAAACGAGGAGGGNCGTTCGGGGCGGCCCTTCGTCGTGTACGAGTGGTGGGGATCAGGCGTGCTTGAACTCCGGCGCGCGCTTCTCGACGAAGGCCGCCATGCCTTCCTTCTGGTCGGCGGTGGCGAACGTCGAATGGAACACGCGGCGCTCGAACTTCACACCCTCGGCCAGCGTCGTCTCGAAGGAGCGGTTGACGGCCTCCTTCGCCATGATCGCGACCGGCAGCGACATCGACGCGATGGTCGTCGCCGTCTCGAGTGCCACGTCGAACAGGTCCGCGGCGGGAACGATGCGCGAGACGAGTCCGGCGCGCTCGGCCTCCTCGGCGTCCATGTTGCGGCCGGTCAGGCACATGTCCATGGCCTTGGCCTTGCCCACGGCGCGGGTGAGGCGCTGCGATCCGCCGATGCCCGGGATGACGCCGAGCTTGATCTCGGGCTGACCGAACTTGGCGGTGTCCGACGCGATGATGAAGTCGCACAGCATCGCCAACTCGCAGCCGCCGCCGAGCGCGTAACCCGACACCGCGGCGACGATCGGCTTGCGGACGGACGAGAGCCGATCCCACTGCGAGAACAGGTCTTCCGCGTAGACCTCGGCGAAGGTCTTCGGAGCCATCTCCTTGATGTCGGCACCGGCGGCGAACGCCTTCTCCGAGCCGGTGAGCAGGATCGCACCGATCTCGTCGTCCGCGTCGAGTTCCTCGACGGCGGCGACGACCTCACGCATCAACTGGCTGTTGAGGGCGTTGAGCGCCTTCGGCCGGTTGAGGGTGACGATGCCGACGCGGCCCTTGCGGTCGAGCAGGATGGTCTCGAAATCGGTCACTGGCTGTCCTTCGCGGTCGAGCGGTCTCGGATGTCGGTGATGATGGCGGAGAAGTCGAGTCCTCCACCACCCTCGGTGTTGAAACGATGGTAGAGCTCGGCTGCACGCAGCCCGAGTTCGGCCTCGACACCGTTGGCGCGCACCGCGTTCGCGGCCAGTCCGAGATCCTTGTCCATGAGCGCGGCCGCGAAGCCCGGCGTGTAGTCGTTGTTCGCGGGGGTGGTCGGGACGGGGCCCGGCACCGGGCAGTTGCTCGTCAGCGCCCAGCACTGGCCGGACGCGTTGGACGCGACGTCGAACAGTGCCTGGTTGTCGAGGCCCAGCTTCTCACCGAGGACGAACGCCTCGCTGATGGCGATCATCGAGATGCCCAGGATCATATTGTTGCAGATCTTCGCGGCCTGGCCGTTGCCCGACCCGCCGCAGTGGACGATCTTGCGGCCCATGGCCTCGAGCAGCAGCTTCGCGGTGGCGAAGTCGTCCTCGTTGCCGCCGACCATGAACGCGAGGGTGCCTGCGGCGGCACCGGCGACACCGCCGGAAACCGGGGCGTCGACGGCACGGTGACCGGCCTTCTGCGCCTTCTCCGCCGCCGCGCGGGCATCGGCGACGTCGATGGTCGAGCTGTCGACGAACAACGTGTTCGCCTCGGCCGCGGGCAGGATCTCGTCGTACAGGTCGAGGACGAGCTTGCCGTTGGGCAGCATGGTGATCACGACCTGGGCGCCGCGCACCGCGTCGGTCGCGGCCTCGGCGACGGTGATGCCGTTCTTCGTGGCCTCTTCCTGCGCAGCGGGAACCGGGTCGTAACCGTTGACGGTGTACCCGGCGCGGACGAGGTTCGCGGCCATCGGCCCGCCCATGTGTCCGAGGCCGAGGAAGGCGACGGTGGGAAGTTCACTCATCGGTCGTTCTCCTTGGGAGCGGCGAGCCCGAGTTCGAGATCGCCGAGCGGCTGGAAGTAGGCGTCGACGTCGGCCTCGGTGACATCGGCGAGGGTCGCCGGCGACCACTGCGGGTTGCGGTCCTTGTCGACGACCTGTGCGCGGATGCCCTCGACGAGGTCGTGCGACTTCAGCGAGGCGGTCGAGACCCGGAACTCCTCGTTCAGCACCTCTTCGAGGCTGCCGAGCTGCCGGGCGTGACGCAGCGAGCGGAGGGTCACCTTCAGCGCGACAGGCGATTTCGCGAGCACCTGGTCGGCGGTCTCCCGTGCCTCCGGAACGTCGGAAGCCCGAAGGCGTTCGACGATCTCCTCGACGGTGTCGGCGGAGTACGCCGCGTCGATCCATTCGCGCTGCCCGAGCAGGGCCGATTCCGGTGCGGGCTGCGAATATTCGGCGAGCGCGTCCTCGACCGAGCCGGATTCGAGTGCGGCGACGAACTTGTCGAGCGACTCGGACGGCAGGTAGTGGTCGGCGAAGCCGAGGGCGACGGCGTCGCCGGCCTTCATCCGTCCGGTGGTCAGCGCGATGTGCGTGCCGATCTCGCCGGGGGTGCGCGAGAGCAGGTAGGTGCCGCCGACGTCGGGAACGAATCCGATTCCGGTCTCGGGCATCGCGATGCTCGAGCGTTCGGTGACGATCCGGACGTTGCCGTGCGCCGAGATCCCGACGCCGCCGCCCATGACGATGCCGTCCATGATCGCGATGTACGGCTTCGGGTAACGACCGATGACGGCGTTGAGGATGTACTCGTCGCGCCAGAAGTCCTGCGATCCCGTGCCGCCGTCCTTGGCGTCGTGGTAGATCGAGACGATGTCGCCGCCGGCGCACAGGCCGCGCTCACCGGCACCGCGCACCAGCACGGCACGCACCGAATCGTCGTTCTCCCACGCGCTCAGGGCCTTCGACATCTCGAGGACCATGGCGTGGTTGAGGGCGTTGATGGCCTTGGGCCGGTTGAGCGTGATACGGCCGATGCCGTCCTTCACGTCGATGAGGATCTCGGGTTCCTGCCCGGTCATGCCGCTCCGTTCTGCGCTGCGGCCACCACGCTCCGCGCGACGACCACCCGCATGATCTCGTTGGTTCCTTCCAGGATCTGATGCACGCGCAGGTCGCGCACGATCTTCTCGATCCCGTACTCGGCGAGGTAACCGTATCCGCCGTGCAACTGCAGCGCCTCGTTCGCGACCTCGAAACCGGTGTCGGTGGCGAAGCGCTTGGCCATCGCGCACAGCTCCACGACGTCGTCGGCGCCACGGTCGAGCGCGTCGGCGGCACGCCACAGCATCGTGCGTGCGGCCTCGAGTTCGATCCGCATGTCGGCGAGGCGGAACTGCAGCGCCTGCGAGTCGAGCAGCCGCTCGCCGAATGCCTTGCGCTCGGCGAGGTAGGCGACCGCCCGGTCGAGGGCGGTTTGACCGCCGCCCACCGAGCACGCGGCGATGTTGATGCGGCCGCCGTTGAGGCCGTGCATGGCGATCCGGAAGCCGCCGCCCTCGGTGCCGAGGAGGTTCTCGGCGGGCACGCGGGCACCGTCGAGGATGACCTGGCGGGTGGGCTGCGCGTTCCAGCCCATCTTCTTCTCGTTGGCGCCGAAGGACAGCCCGGGGGTGTCCTTCGGGACGATGAACGCCGAGATGCCGCGCGCGCCGGTGTCGCCGGTGCGGGCCATGACCACGTAGACGTCGGACGTGCCGGCCCCGGAGATGAACTGCTTGACTCCAGTGAGCACGTACTCGTCGCCGTCACGAACGGCCTTGGTGCTCAGGGCCGCTGCGTCGGATCCGGCGCCCGGCTCGGTGAGGCAGTAGCTCGCGAGGTGCTCCATCGTGCAGAGCTTCGGGATCCACTGCTTGCGCTGGTCGTCGTTGCCGAACTTGTCGATCATCCACGTGACCATGTTGTGGATGGAGATGTAGGCGGCGATGGACGGGCAGCCCTTCGCGAGCTCCTCGAAGATGCGGACGGAGTCGAGGCGTCGCAGCCCCGATCCGCCCACGTCCTCGCGGACGTAGATCCCGCCCATGCCCAGTTCGGCGGCCTTGCGCAGCACGTCCACGGGGAAGTGCTTGCTCTGGTCCCATTCGACCGCGTTCGGGACCAGATATTCGGTGGCGAAGTCCCGGGCGGTGTCGCGGATCGCCCGGTCGTCGTCGGTGAGAACGAACATCGATGGACCGCCTAGTTCATCGTCGGGATGACGAAGTGGTCGGTATCGGCCACGTGCGCACCCTCGATGTCGCCTTCCTTGACACCGGACGGCCAACGCTGCGTGACCGTCTTGGTCTTGGTGTAGAAGCGGAAGGCGTCGGGGCCGTGCTGGTTGAGGTCGCCGAAGCCGGAGGCCTTCCAGCCGCCGAAGGTGTAGTACGCGATCGGGACGGGGATCGGGACGTTGATGCCGACCATGCCGACCTCGACGCGGGCCGCGAAATCGCGGGCGGTGTCGCCGTCGCGGGTGAAGATCGCGACGCCGTTGCCGTACTCGTGCTCGGTGGGCAGGCGCAGGGCGTCCTCGTAGTCGCGCGCACGCACCACGGTGAGCACGGGGCCGAAGATCTCCTCCTTGTAGATGGACATCTCGGGGGTGACCTTGTCGAACAGGGTGGCGCCCGAGAAGAAGCCGTTCTCGTGGCCCTCGAGGACGAAGTCCCGGCCGTCGACGACCAGCTCGGCGCCTTCTTCGACGCCCTGGGCGATGTAGCCGTGCACGCGGTCGCGGGCGGCGGCGGTCACGAGCGGACCGAAGTCGGCCTTCTCGTCGAAGCTGGTGCCGATACGCAGTTCGGCGATGCGCTCGGTGAGCTTGGCGACGAGACGATCCGCGGTCTCCTCGCCCACGGGGACGGCGACGGACAGCGCCATGCAGCGCTCACCGGCCGAGCCGTAGGCGGCGCCGACGAGTGCGTCCGCGACCTGGTCGAGGTCGGCGTCGGGCATGACGATCGCGTGGTTCTTCGCACCACCGAAGCACTGTGCGCGCTTGCCGTTCTTCGCGGCCGTCTCGTAGATGTACTGCGCGATGGGGGTCGAGCCGACGAAGCCGATCGCCTTGATGCGCGGGTCGTCGAGCAGGTAGTCGACGGCGCTCTTGTCGCCGTTGACTACGTTGAACACACCGGCGGGCAGGCCGGCCTCGAGGAACAGCTCGGCCAGACGGAGCGGCACGGAGGGGTCGCGCTCGGAAGGCTTGAGCACGAACGCGTTTCCGGCGGCGAGCGCCGGGCCGGCCTTCCACAGCGGGATCATGGCCGGGAAGTTGAACGGGGTGATCCCGGCGACGACGCCGAGGGGCTGACGCATCGAGTACACGTCGATTCCGCCGCCTGCGGACTCGGTGTACTCACCCTTGAGGAGGTGCGGGGCGCCGATGGCGACCTCGATCACCTCGAGGCCGCGCTGGATGTCCCCCTTCGCGTCGGGGACGGTCTTGCCGTGCTCGCTCGACAGCAGGTGGGCGAGCTCGTCCATGTTCTCCTGCACGAGGTACACGAACTTCATGAGGACGCGCACGCGCTTCTGAGGATTCCAGGACGCCCACACCTTCTGCGCCTCGGCGGCGTTGGCGATGACGGCGTCGACCTCGGAGTCGGCCGCGAGCGGCACGCGGGCCTGGACCTCTCCGGTGTTGGGGGCGAAGACGTCGGCGAAGCGGCCGGAGGTGCCGGCGACGTGCTGTCCGCCGACGAAGTGGGTCAATTCTCGAACGCTCATGTCCGATCCCGTCCTTTACTGGTGTGCGATGACGTGGGGTGTGCGATTTTCGGCGCGAACGGGCGCAGGCCCGAAGTCTTCGCTCATCCTATAGTTGGAAGTCCACGTATGTCTACCGTCACACCGGACCGGATCGGCCGGCACCCCTCACGCGGGGTCGATCTACGAGGGATCGCGATCAGCCCTCGGCGATCTGCTGCGCCTTCGCGTACGCCAGGTGCAGGAAGTCGGCTCCGGTCAGCGCCGCGAACGAACCGGCCACCAGACGCGTGAGATTCGGAGCGTAGACGCGGCCGAAGACCATCGCCGTCACCGTCCACAGGTCGAGGCAGAAGGGGCAGGCCAGCAGTTCCCCGACGGCGTGACGGACCCGCGACGACTTGCGGGGCTGCTCCATCACCTCGGCCGGACCACCGGGGCCGTCGAACTTCGTGAACGGTGCGCGGACGGGACTGGTCACCGCCGCCTTGCTCACGATCCGGGAGACCTTGTGGCTCGCGAGCGCGGTCACCACGAGATCGCCGGCATCGGGCTTCGGCATCGGCCGCCCGCGCTTGGCCGCGACGGCGCCGAGCGTGCCGACAGTGGTGAGGTACACGGACATGAGCACCGCATATCCACCGAGGGGTCGATCCTCCCCGTTCCGATAGGTGTCGGCCTCGTCCTGGACCGCATCGACCGCACGTTCGGCGTTCTCCCGCGCTGTCGACGATGCTTCCGGTGTCCGCATGAATCCTCCACTCGTGGCATGTGCTGTCGGTGGCGCGACCGGAGCCGTCACCTTCACGGGCGGCATACCCCGGGAACGGACGGCACAACCACCGGCGACCGATCGAGGTCAGCGCATGCGGCGGTAGAGATCCTCGAGGTCGGTGATCCCCCGGATCACCACGGCTTCGTCGGTTCCGCCGGCCCGCAACGCGCGGCGCAGCAGCATCGGATCGAGGTCCTCGAGCGCGGGACGGAACCGTTCCGTGGGCAGCTCGGGCAACTCGGTGTCGTCGCCGTAGAAGTCCCGCGCCGCGGCCACCTCTTCGTCGGCGTCCGCATCGTCGACGCCGCCGATCAGCGTCGCGAGGTCCACCCCGCGCAGGGTCAGGACCGCGAGCGGTTGGTCGTCGACGTGTTCTGCGAGCAGGTAGGCGACGGCCGCGGCGTGCTTGCAGGGCCACCCGTCGTCGGGGCAGGTGCAGTCGAAGTCGAGTTCACCCGCGCGTCGCGGGAGGAGGGCCGATCCGAGTTCCTCGGGAAGGATACCCGCCGCAAGTCGCGCCAGCATGCCCGGCGACGAGCGGACGAGCGAGACGAGTTCTCCCACCGCCCCCTCGTCGAGCGTGCGCACCCGCACCGCCGAGGTGAACGGGGTGAGTTGACTGCCCTGCACGTCGCCGACGGCCACTCCGGGTTCGAGCCGCATGGAGATCACCTGGCCGGCGCGCGCATACGCACGGCCCCGCGTCAGTCGCCCCTTCTCGGCGACCTCCTCCATCGCCGAGATCAGTTCCTTCGACCACCAGCTGCGGCCGATCGAGCCCCGCTTGGTGCGCGCCTCGATGCCGCCGTCGATCCGGCGGGCCGTGCCGTAGCGGCGTACGTTGCCCCGTGCCATCTAGTCCCCCACCGCGTCGTCGCCGAGGGTGAGCAGGGAGTGCAGCTGATCGGTGGACAGCTCGGTGATCCAGTTCTCCCCTGCCCCGACCACGATCTCGGCCAGTTCCTGCTTGCCGGTGAGCATCTCGTCGATACGCTCCTCCACCGTTCCCACACAGACGAGCTTGCGGACCTGGACGTCGCGGCGCTGCCCGATCCGGAACGCACGGTCGGTGGCCTGGTTCTCCACCGCCGGATTCCACCACCGGTCGAGATGCACGACGTGGTTGGCGGCGGTGAGGTTCAGTCCGGTGCCGCCCGCCTTGAGCGAGAGCACCATGATCGGCGGTCCGCCCTCACCCTGGAAGCCGTCGACCATCGCGTCGCGCCGGCCCTTGGACACTCCCCCGTGCAGGAAGGGCACCGTCGTGGCGAACCGCTCCTCGAGATAGGGGACGACGAGCTCACCGAACTCGCGGAACTGCGTGAACAGCAACACCTTCTCGCCGTCGGCCAGCACCGACTCGACGATGTCCTCGACCAGGCCGAGTTTGCCCGAGCGGTGCCGTCCGCGACGCAGGACGGGCGAGCCGTCGCCCAGATAGTGCGCGGGGTGGTTGCACACCTGCTTGAGCCGGGTCAGCGCCGCGAGCACCGCGCCCTTGCGGGCCATGCCCTCCTTGTCGCGGATCCGGCGCATCATGTCGTCCACGACGGCCCGGTACAGGGCGGCCTGCTCGGCCGTGAGGTTGGCGCGCACGGTCTGCTCGAACTTCTCGGGCAGATCGGAGATCACGTCGGGGTCGGTCTTGACGCGGCGCATCACGAACGGTGCGGACAGTGCCCGCAACCGTGCCGCGGCGACGGCGTCGTGGTCGCGCTCGATCGGCACCGCGAACCGGGCACGGAAGGACGCCGCGCTGCCGAGCAGGGACGGATTCGCGAAGTCCAGGATCGCGCGCAGTTCCTCGAGCCGGTTCTCCACCGGTGTGCCGGTGAGCGCGATCCGGTGCGCCGCGGGCACGGCGCGCGTGGCGCGGGACTGCGCGGTCGCGGTGTTCTTCACGTGCTGGGCCTCGTCGAGGACCACGCGTTGCCAGGTCAGCGTCGCGAGCTGCGCGACGTCGCGGGCGGCGATGGCGTAGGTCGTCACCACGAGGTCGTGGTCGGCGGCAGCGGCGGCGAGCGCCGGTCCGCTCAGCCGCTGGGCGCCGTGGTGGACGTGCACCCGCAGGTCGGGCACGAACCGTTCGGCCTCACGCTGCCAGTTGCCCACCACCGACATCGGGCAGACCAGCAGGGTCGGGGCGTTCCGCAGGCCCGACTCTCGTTCGTGGGCGAGCAGCGCGAGCACCTGGATGGTCTTGCCCAGGCCCATGTCGTCGGCGAGCACGGCGCCGAGACCGAGCCGACTCATGAACGCGAGCCAGTCGAGGCCGCGCTGCTGGTAGGGACGCAGTTCGGCGTTCAGTCCCGCCGGCACGGGGACGGGCTCGGGGTGCGCCTGCCCGTCGAGCAGCATCTCGACCCAGCCGGAGGCGGAGATCTCGGTGACCTCCGCGGGCGGAGCATCGTCGCCGGTGAACTGGGCGAACAACGACCCGAGGGTCGCATCCTCGGCGGAATGCGCCGTGACGTACCGGGCCGCGCGGGCCAGTGCCTCGGCATCTGCCCGCACCCACTTGCCGCGCAGCTTGACCAGGTCGCTGTTGGCCGCGACGAGCTCTTCCATCTCCGACGGGGTGAGCAGCATGTCGCCGACGGCGAGCTGCCATTCGTACGAGACGATCGCGCTCATCCCGACGACGCTGTCGTCGGCGCTCACGGGGGCGACGGGTGACTCGACCTGCAGACGCAGGGACGGATCGACCCGGGTCCAGGCGCGCGGCAGCAGCACCGCGATGCCCGCGGCGTCGAGCTCCCGGGCGCCGTGCTCGACGAGATCGACGACGACCGGGGTGGGCAGCAGCAGGTCGAGACTGTCGGGATCGCGGGGCACGTCCTGCAGGCGAGGATAGGCCTGGAGCGCGATCCCGAGCTTGCGCACGCCGATCTGGAGCAGGTGCGGGTCGGTGTCCTCGACGGGCAGCGGCGTCGGGGACTGTCCCTCCGGACGCAGGCACACCTCGAGCCGCCAGATGGAGTCGGCTCCGACCCCGTCGTCGACGTCGTCCGGTTCGACGAGGCGCAGCACGAGGTCGGGTTCGTATCCGGCGAGGCTGGCGCGCCATTCCTCGAGCGCATCGGCCATGCGCTGGGTCCCGCGGGGATGGGGACTGCCCTCGGCCAGTGCAGCGACGAGGGGGTGCAGCGAGGTCGACGAGCCGTGGAGGGTGCGCACGATGGGGTCGGTCAGTTCGCGGCACAGATCGTCGAGGAGATCGACGGGCCGTCCGAGCTGTCGTTGCGCGGGAGACATCGCGGCCGCGAGTTCGGCGGACCAGGCCCGCGTCTTCTCGCCGCCGAGCAGGCGCCACCGCGCCCACCACTGCTTCTCGACACGCACGAGCTCCGGTGCGACCCGGCCGGCCTGCGCCCACCTCTCGATGCCACGGGCGACGTGCGCGAGATATCGCAGATCGCCGCCGACACCCCCGGGACGCCGCGGCATGTCCAGCAGAAGCTCGGCTGCGTCCGCCGGTGCGACCGCGACGGCGGGCAGCGTGCTCGGCTCGGTCTCCGTGGGGAAGGTGAGGGTGACGCGATGGCGGAACGGGCGGTCGATCCACCGGCGCAGCGCAGACGGCAGCGCGTCGGGATCGGGCTCTGCGGCGGGGTCCCACCACAGCATCAGGCCGGATCCCGGTGACCACAGCCCGTGCAACATGCCCACTATCGTGCCAGCCGCACCCGACCCCGATGGCAGGCTGGGTCCCATGGCACGCGCATACGGCTTCGTGGAGTACGGCGGTCCGGAGACACAGCAGCTGTTCGACACCCCCGTCCCATCGCCCGGTCCGGGGCAACTCCTCGTGGCAGTCCGGGCCGCGGGCGTGAATCCCGCCGACTGGAAGGTGCGGTCCGGACGGCGCACAGGCAGCGTCACGGTGCACTTTCCGGCGGTCCTCGGCCGGGAGGTCGCCGGTGTGGTGGAGGCCGCCGGTCCGGACACCGGCTTCCGGCCGGGCGACGCCGTCTTCGGGGCCACCGCGGAGGGCTACGGCGGCTACGCCGAGTACACCCTCGTCGACGCGCGGGCTGCCGCGCTCGTGCCCGAGTCGGTGCCGTTCGAGGTGGCGGCGACCCTCCCGGTCGCGGCCGGAACGGCCTTCGACATCGTCGAGCACCTCGAGATCGTCGATGCGGACACCGTCCTCGTCCTGGGTGCCGGTGGTGGCGTCGGGTCGGCGACGACGCAGCTCGCGCACGCCGCAGGTGCCGCTGTGCTCGGCGTGACGAGCGCGGGGAAACGGGAGCTCGTCGAATCGTGCGGCGGAATGTGGATCGAGTCCGGCGACGGGTTCGACGCGCGAGTCGCGGCCACCGCGGAACGGTGCGGGGCGGTGACCGCGGTCGTCGACCTCGTCGGCGGCGACGTACTCGAGCGGGCGGTCGCGCTGACGCGGGCGCCGGAACGGGTCGTGAGTGTCGCCGACCCTGCACGCGCGGAGGAGCTGGGCGGTTCGGGAATCACGCGGCGACGGACCCGGGAGGTGTTCGAACATGTCGCGGCGCTCGTCGAGCGTGGTGTCCTGACGCCGCGCGTCGAGCGGACCTTCCCGCTCACCGAGGCCGGGGCTGCGCTGGAACTCGTCGAGTCCGGGCACGCCGGCGGGAAGATCGTCGTCACCGTGCCCTGAAGATCCTGTCGGCAGGGCGTGCCAGGATCGCCGCGTGCGTGGGGGGAACGCGACGTGGTGGGTGGCGGCAGTGGTGGTCGCGGTGGTGGTGTCCTGGCTGTGGGACCGCACCGCGCCGGGGTCCGGGACGGTGCCGGGCAGCCCCACCCGAGCCGAGGTGCATGCCCTGCTCGAGCAGGTGACGGTGGTCGATCAGCGCCGAAAGGTGCCCGGCTATCAGCGGGGCTGCGGCCCGGGCGAGCGATGCGTGTTCGGTCCGGCCTGGTCCGACGACCACCCCGGTGCCGGCGGGCACGACGGCTGCGACACCCGCAACAACGTCCTCGCGCGCGACCTCGCCTCCCCCACCTTCCGAGCCGGTAGCGACGACTGTGTCGTGACGAGTGGGGTCCTGAACGATCCGTACACCGGGGCGCGCGTGGAGTTCCGGCGTGCCGAGGCGAACGCCGTGCACATCGATCACATCTATCCGCTCGCCGCGGCCTGGGATCTCGGTGCCGCCGCATGGCCCGCCGAACGTCGACTCCGGTTCGCGAACGACATCACCTACAACCTCGTCGCTGTCGACGGGCAGGCCAACCTCGACAAGCGCGACGGCACGCCGGCCCAGTGGCTGCCACCGGCCGCCGGTTACCGCTGCTGGTTCGCCGGCCGGTACCTGACCGTGGCGGTGCGCTACGCGTTGCCGATCACGGCCGACGACCACCGCGCCCTGGTGAGCGCGGCGGAGTCGTGCCCGTGACACCGCTCAGGCGGGAAGGTTGCGCGGGATCCAGTCGGGTTCGCGCTTCTCCATGAACGCCCGCATTCCTTCGCGGGGTTCGGGTGAGGTCTCGAGTGCCCCGAACATCGTCTGGTAGTCGAACTGTCCGTAGCGCTCGTTGAGCATGCGCTTGACCTGGGCGCGCGCGATCGGCGCGGTGCGCAGGACCTGCCGCGCGGCCTCGAGTGCGGCCTCGCGCAGTTGCTCGTGCGGGACGACGCGCGAGATGACACCCAGACGCTGCGCCTCGTGGGCGTCGAAGACCCGGGCCGACAACAGCAGGTCGCGGGCGGCAGCGAGACCGACGTGCGCGGGCAGCGCGGCGGCGAAGGTCGCGTCGGGGATGCCCCGGAGGAGTTCGGGGACACGGAAGGTCGCGCGCTCACTGGCGACGGCGATGTCGGACATCATCGCGACCAGCAGTCCCCCCGCCTGGCAGATGCCGTTGACGGCGGAGATGACGGGGGCGCGACTGTCACGGATGGTCAGGAACGGGACGACGTCCACCCCCGAGAGGCCCTCGGGCAGATCGTCGCCGGGTTCGGCGCGACCGCCGAGATCACCGCCGGGCGCGAAGACGTCGTCGACACCGGTGATGACGAGGGCGGCGAGGTCGGGATCGGAATCGACCAGTCGCACCGCACGTTTGAGTCCGTAGTACATCGCCGGAGTGAACGCGTTGCGCGCTGCGGGCCGGTCGATGATGCACCAGCCGATCGCGCCTTCCCGTTCGAATCTCAGTCCACCTGCACCCAGATCGTCTCCCATGCATCGGACAGTATCTCATTCTTTGTTTCGAGAACAGCATGCTCGTACAAGAACATCGATGTTTCCGTGTATGTCGGGACTACGGTGAGGAAATGCTCGAGCGCATCTCCAAGGACACCCGGCTGTGCATCTCGATGTCCGGCCGTCCCAGCAACATCGGCACCCGGTTCCACAACCATCTCTACGAGGAACTCGGCCTCGACTTCGTCTACAAGGCGTTCGCGCCCGTGAACATCGAGGATGCCGTGGCGGGGATACGCGGCCTGGGCATCCGCGGCGCCGGGGTGTCGATGCCGTTCAAGGAAGCCGTGCTGCCCCTCGTCGACGTACTGCACGATTCGGCGCGGGCCATCGAGTCCGTGAACACGATCGTCAACGACGACGGCGTCCTGCACGCCTACAACACCGACTACCAGGCGGTGAGCGATCTGCTCGTCGAGCACGGCGTCGACTCCGCCCTGCCCGTCACGGTGGTGGGCAGCGGCGGCATGGCGAAGGCGGTGACAGCGGCGCTGCGCCACAACGGATTCACCGACGGAACGATCGTCGCGCGCAATGAGGACACCGGGCGGCCCCTCGCACGCAAGTACGGCTACGAATGGCGAGCCGACACGAGCGACGTCGCACCCGGGCTGATCGTCAACGCCACTCCGATCGGGATGGCGGGCGGTGCCGAATCGGGCGACCTGCCGCTGCCCCACGACTTCGTCGCCGCAGCGTCGACGGTCTTCGACGTCGTGGCCGTGCCGCCGGACACCCCGCTCGTCCGATTCGCCCGCGAGCACGACATCCCGGTGATCACGGGCGACGAGGTCATCGCGCTGCAGGCGGCACTGCAGTTCGAGCTCTACACGGGGGTGACCCCGACGCGCGAGCAGGTACGCCGCGCGTCGGAGTACTCCCGTTCCTGAACGGTCGGGACCGAGGAGGACTCGGCCGTCAGACGATCCGGCCCCGTTCGAGACCGTCGAGCACCACGGTGGCAGCATCGACCGCGACGGTCATCTCGACGCGGGTGATGTCGTGCGTGGCGGGGTTCTGCAGACCGAAGTTGTTGACCCACGCGGCCGTTCGCGCCGACTGGAACATGAACGTGGTGGTCTCGGTGTCGCCCACCAGGTCGCCGACGAACCAGCCGGTGAAGAACGGGCCGAGGTCGACGCCGTAGGTCACCTCGAACTCGTCGGCGATCACCGGTGCGGCCTCGACGAGCGCTTCACCGAAGGTGTAGAAGTCACGCGTGTGCTCAGGCGTCGATCCGATGGTCACGAGCGCTTCCGGGAAGTCGATCACCAGGTGGGCGACGATCGCTCCGAGCAGCACGCGACCGGGACTGCGGTCGCACTGTTCGGTGAGCGCGAGCGCGTCCGCCCAGTGCGGCGCCGGCGACGCGCCGGTCACGTACTCGTGCAGATTCGCCAGGTAGAGACGCACCACTTCGAGGGCGAGCGCGGACGCCCATTCCGGATCGCGTAGATCCCGGAGTCGAGGGTCGGGCCGGTGAGTTCGAGGATCTCGTCGAAGGCAAGGACGAACGTGCCGCGGTAGTCGTCGCTGCGTGTGAGGAGGTCGCGCAACTCCGCGATCCGGGTGCGGGCGTCGTCGAAGGTCTCGATTCCCGCGGGATCGGTCAGCGCGGCGATGTCGGCCTGGGGAACAGCAGACACGCAGTGGGACGGTGCCGAATCGACCGGCACCGGTGCGGCCGAGACGGTCGGTGCGGCGAGCAGGGTCGCCAGGACTGCAGCACCTACCGTGACAGCCGTACGGCCTCGGGCGTGACAGCCGTACGGCCTCGGGCGAAATGTTTCATTTGCGTTGATTTACCGGCCGTTTCTCCGGGATACTCCGCGAGTCCATTCACGACCGGTGGTCCCGCCTCCGGAGTGCAGTTCTCGTCGGCGATGTTGCGAATCGTCGACGAGAACTGCGCATCGGCCGGCGGATCGCCGCTCAACTGCCGGTGGCGACCTCCCGCTTCGGATCCGCCGACCACTGCGACCACGAACCCGGATACAGCGCGGCGTCGATGCCCGCGATCTCGAGCGCGGCGATCTCGTGTGCGGCGTTGATTCCCGATCCGCAGTACACGGCGACGTCGGTGCGCTTCACGCCCAGTGTCGAGAAGCGGTGCGCGATCTGATCCGCGGGCAGGAACGACCCGTCCTGACGGAGGTTCTCGGTGGTCGGCGCGCTGACCGCGCCGGGGATGTGGCCCGCCCGGCGATCCACCGGCTCCTCGTCGCCGCGGTACCGCGCGTGGGCGCGCGCATCGAGCAGAACTCCGTGGGTCGCGTAGGTCGCGGCCTCGTCGGGACCGATGGTGGGCATGTGGCCGGGGCTCAACGTCACGTTGCCGGGCTTCTTCTCGCCGCCCGGTCCTGCGGCGAGAGGGTGCCCGCCGGCGATCCACGCCTGCAGTCCGCCGTCGAGCAGCCGCACCTCGGAGTGCCCCGCCCAGCGCAACAGCCACCACGCGCGGGCCGCGGAGAGATCGCCGCTGTCGTCGTATGCGACGACGAGAGCACCGTCGTCGGTCCCCCACCGGCGTGCGATGGCCTGGAAACGGTCGATGTCGGGCAGCGGATGACGACCGAGCTCGGGTGCGGGCGGATCGGCGAGATCCTCGTCCAGGTCGACGTAGACCGCGCCGCTGATGTGCCCCTCATGGAATCGGTCCCGTCCGTGTCTGTCGCCGAGTGCCCAGCGGACGTCGAGTATCACCGGTGACCGGCCCTGCTCGATCATCTCGGCGAGTTCGACGGTGGAGAGAAGAACGGGGGTATCGGACATGACCCGATCCTGACACGAACGGCACACGCCGTTCCGGCTTTGGGGCGACACGCCGTGCGTGCCGGGACGACCCCGGCAGGCGGACACGCCCTGTGCACGTCCGATTCGAGGGTTTTGCGTCTCGGTTCGGGATTGGCGTGGGGGTTGGTCTGATTTGACGTGCGGAGAGCACTATCGTCGAGACGTGAGCAACCGCCAACCGACGAGCCCAGCCGCCCCGCCTGAGCCGGAGCAGTTCCCGGTGTTGTGGCCCATGCAGACGCGTTGGGCCGACAACGACCATTACGGCCACGTCAACAACGTCACGTACTACTCGTACTTCGACTCGGCGGTCAACGGGTGGCTCATCTCCACCACCGGTGTCGACATCCGCGAACTCGACGCGATCGGGGTCGTGGCCGAGACCTCCTGCCGCTATCTCGCCGAACTGTCCTTCCCCGACCGCCTGCAGGTCGGACTGGCGGTCGAACGCCTGGGCGCACAGTCGATCACCTATTCGCTCGCAATCTTCCGGGAGGCCGACGACAACCTGATCCCCGCGGCGACCGGCCGGTTCGTCCACGTCTACGTCGATCCGCAGACGCGCCGCCCCGTCCCGATCCCCGATCAGATCCGCAAGGCCGCCGCCCAGCTGGCCACCCCGAACGCGGGCCGCTAGTGCTCTAGGTCGCCTCGTCTCCGCTGCGCCCGGCGGCCCGGGCCAGCAGCGGCGCCGTGCGCTGCGGGACGAGGTCCTGCATGACCAGCGACATGTCCGTGCGTTCGACGCCGCGGATCTTCAGGATCCGGCCCGCGAGCCGATAGAGGTCGTCGGCGTCACGGGCGACCACCTTCACCGACAGGTCGATCTGCCCGGTCAGCCCGTAGACCTCTGTGACCTCGGGGATCTGTGCGAGTTCGTCGACGACCTCGTCGAGACGGTGCTGATCGACCCGGGTGGCCACGTAGGCGGCGAGCGGATAACCCAGGCTGACGGGATCCACCCGCCGGTCGAACGAGGCGAGCACGCCCTCGGCCTCCCATCGGGCGAGACGCGCCTGGACGGTGTTGCGGGACAACCCGAGACGCTGCGCGAGTTCGACTCCCGTGGCCCGTGGTGTGCGCGTGAGTTCGAGCAGCAGACGCGCATCGGTGGCATCCAGACTGGTCATTCTTCGCAGTCTGCCAGCTAGGAGCACCCCGAAACCGTGCTTTCTGCACGGTCGGGGGCGGATCGATTGCGCACGCGCGATTTGCCCGGATGATGTGATGTACGGCACACATCATCCGGTCGGGCCTCACGAGGGCACGCCGGATCCGCACCGACGAGGTGATCCGATGGTTGTACCGACCGCCTATCCGGTCCAGTTGATCCAACCCGACGGGCGACGCGTCCTCGACACCGAGTACGGCCCACTCGTCGCCGACGTCGGCCCCGACGAACTGCGCGGGCTCTACCGCGACATGGTCGTCGCGCGACGCGTCGACGCGGAGGCTACGGCGCTCCAACGGCAGGGTGAGCTCGGCCTCTGGGCGCCGCTCCAGGGCCAGGAGGCCGCGCAGGTCGGCTCCGCCCGGGCACTCGCGCCCGACGACTACGTCTTCACCAGCTACCGCGAGCACGCCGTCGCATTGTGCCGCGGCGTCGACCCCGCCGACATGACCCGCCTGTGGCGTGGGTGCGGCCTGTCCGGATGGGATCCGCAGACGGTCGCCACCACCAACCCGGCGATCGTCGTCGGCGCCCAGGGCCTGCACGCCACCGGTTACGCGATGGGCGCGAAGCTCGACGGAGCCGAGATCGCCACCGTCGTGTACTTCGGCGACGGCGCCACGAGCCAGGGCGACCTCTCGGAGGCCATGGTCTTCTCCGTCAGCTGGGGCGTCGGCGTGGTGTTCATCTGCCAGAACAACCACTGGGCGATCAGCGTGCCCACCCACGTGCAGAGCCCGGTCCCCCTCGCCCGGCGCGCCGCCGGATTCGGGATGCCGGCCGTGCAGGTCGACGGCAACGATGTTCTCGCAGTCCTGGCGGTGACCCGGCGTGCCGTCCGGCACGCCCGCGAGGGTGCCGGTCCGTTCTTCATCGAGGCACTCACCTACCGCATGGGCCCGCACACGACCTCCGACGACCCCACCCGCTACCGAACACCCGCCGATCTCGAGGAGTGGCAGGCACGCGACCCCATCGATCGGCTGCGACGACTGCTCGAACGCGAAGGGCACGCCGACGACAACTTCTTCGACGAGGTCCGGACGGCCGCCGACGACGCCGCGATGCGGCTCCGACGCGGCACGCTCGGGATGCCCGACCCCGAACCCGACGCGCTGTTCGACCACGTCTACGCCACCGAGCATCCGCTCGTCGAACAGGAACGTGCGGACTACGCCGAGTATCTGGCGAGTTTCGGACCCACGGAGGAGGCGCGACGATGACCACCACGACGATGACGCTCGGCGGCGCCCTCAACGCCGGACTCCGCCGCGCACTCGAACACGACCCCAAGGTCGTCATCATGGGCGAGGACGTCGGCACCCTCGGTGGCGTCTTCCGCATCACCGACACCCTGCAGAAGGATTTCGGTGAGGGTCGCGTGATCGACACGCCGCTCGCCGAATCCGGGATCGTGGGAACGGCCTTCGGGATGGCGCTGCGTGGCTATCGGCCCGTGTGCGAGATCCAGTTCGACGGTTTCGTCTATCCGGCCTTCGACCAGATCGTCTCGCAGGTCGCGAAGATCCACTACCGCACCGCCGGTGCCGTGGTGGCCCCATTGACCGTCCGGATCCCCTACGGCGGCGGCATCGGTGCGGTCGAACACCATTCGGAATCACCGGAGGTGTACTTCACCCACACCGCGGGTCTGCGGGTCGTGAGCCCGAGTACCCCGTCCGACGCGTACTGGATGATCCAGCAGGCCGTCGCGCTCGACGACCCGGTGATCTTCCTCGAGCCGAAGCACCGCTACTGGGAACGCGGTGAGGTCGACACGGACACCACACCCGACCTCCCGCTCACGTCCGCGCGGGTCGTCCGGTCCGGTTCCGACGCGACGGTTGTAACCTTCGGTGCGTTGGTCGGCACCGCGCTGCGCGCAGCCGAGATCGCCGAGGCGGAAGGACGTTCGCTCGAGATCGTCGATCTGAGGTCGCTGTCCCCCATCGACTTCGACACGATCGAGGCGTCGGTACGACGGACCGGCCGGCTCGTCGTCGTGCAGGAAGCACCGGTCTTCTGCGGCATCGGCGCGGAGATCGCCGCCCGCACGACCGAGCGGTGCTTCTACCAGCTCGAGGCACCGGTCCTGCGGGTCGGCGGATTCGACATCCCCTATCCCCCGGCCAAACTCGAATCCCACCACCGTCCCGACCCGGATCGCATCCTCGACGCGGTCGACCGCGCACTCGCAGCGTGAGGCGCACCGATGACGAACCCCACACGCGCAGTAGAGGAATTCCGTCTTCCCGATCTCGGTGAGGGACTCACCGAAGCGGACTGGGTGCACTGGGTCGTCGCGGTCGGCGATCGTGTCGAACTCAACCAGGTCATCGGGGAGGTCGAAACCGCCAAGGCCACGGTGGAACTGCCGTCGCCCTATGCCGGCACGGTCGAGGAATTGCTGGTCGAACCGGGGCAGACGGTGCCGGTCGGGGCACCCCTGCTGCGGATCGCGACCGAGGACGGGCCCGCCGAACCGGCCGGTGACAGCGACGGCCCGTCCCGACCGTCGGTGCTCGTCGGATACGGACCCGGCGACGCCCCGGAGAGCAGACGCGCGACCCGCCGTGACTCGGCGGACGCCGGTCGTGCCCGCGACGGCGATCCCCCTCCCGCACGACCCGACGCGAAGCCCGGCGCACGCAAACTCGCGGCTCTCCTCGAGGTCGATCTGGACACGGTGACGGGCACCGGCCGCGGCGGTGTGATCACGCGCGACGACGTGCGGCGCACCGCCGGACACGGCGACGAACCTACCGCAGGCCACGGCGAAGAACCCACCTCCGAACGACCACACTCACCCGCCCCTGAGCCGTCCCCCGAACGGACCACGCGGATACCCGTCGGAGGGGTGCGCAAGCGGACCGCCGAGGCCGTCTCCCGCAGCGCCTTCACCGCCCCGCACGCGAGCGTCTTCCTCACGTGCGACGCGACCGCCACCGTCGACCTGGTGTCGACCCTGCGCGCGTCGCCGGCCTTCGAAGGCGTCCGTCCGACGGCGCTGAGCATCGTCTCCCGCGCGCTGTTGCACGCGATCGCCGACGAGCCGTCGCTCAATGCGCACTGGGACGACGACACGGGCGAGATCGTGCTCCACCACGACGTGCATCTCGGGATCGCCACTGCGACCTCCGACGGCCTGAAGGTCCCCGTGGTCCGGGAGGCCCAGCGCCTGTCGTTGCCGCGTCTGGCCCGGTCGATCGCCGAGGTCGCCGACCGCGCGCGGACGGGCCGCTCCACGCCGTCCGAGCTGACGGGTTCGACGGTCTCGGTGACGAACGTCGGCGTGTTCGGGGTGGACGGGGGAACACCGATCCTCAATCCCGGCGAGTCGGCGATCCTCGCCGTCGGAGCGATCTCCGACCGCCCGTGGGTCGTGGACGGTGCTCTCGCGATCCGGAAGGTGGTCACGTTGTCGCTGTCGTTCGACCATCGGCTCGTCGACGGGGAGCAGGCGGGACGGGCACTCGCGACGATCGGTGCGTTCCTCGGCGATCCCGTGCCCATGCTGCTCGCCGATACGTAGGGGCCGCGAACGCTCGGTAGCGTGCCTCCACGTGGTGGATTCGCAACGGACGACGGACCGGCTCACGCACGCCCGGGCGGCGGTGTTCGCGATCTTCGGGCTCAACGGCTTCCTGCTCGCCCTGTGGGTCGTCCACATCCCGGCGATCCGGGAACGGGTGGGCATCGATCACGCGGCACTCGGATCGTTGCTGTTGCTGCTCGCCCTCGGGGCGCTCGGCGGGATGCACGTGACGGGTCGGCTCGCCGACCTGATCGGTAGCCACCGCACGACGATCGTCTTCGCTCTGATGTTGTCCCTGACGGTGGTCGGGCCGGGCCTGGCCGCGGCGCCGTGGCAGCTCGGACTCGCTCTCGCAGTGTTCGGTTTCGCGAACGGCGCGCTGGACGTGTCGATGAACTCCCAGGCGGTCGTGGTCGAACAGCGGTACCGGCGACCGATCATGTCGGCCTTCCACGGGTTGTTCTCCGCGGGCGGGATCGCCGGGTCGCTGGTGGGCGCGGCCGCCCTGGCCGCCGGGGTTCGCCCCGCGCTCACGCTCGCGGTCGCCGGGGTCGTCGCGGCCGCGGTGGTGGGCCGGGCGGGGCCGCGCCTCGTCCGGACGGAGCCGCCGATCCGATCGTCGTCACCGGGGCCCCGGGCCGGTTACTCGCGCCGCGTGGTGCTGCTCGGAGGTGTGGCGTTCGCGCTGATGCTGTGCGAGGGGGTCGCGAACGACTGGAGCGCGCTGCAGGTGCAGGAACGGCTCGGCAGTCCGGAGTCGGTGGCCGCGCTCGCGTTCGGTGCGTTCTCGGCGACCATGACGATCGGGCGCTTCGTCGCCGACCGGGTCACCGCCCGGTTCGGCAGCGCCGCCGTCATCCGATACGGAACGCTGGTCGCCGCGGTCGGGATCGGCGCCGTGGCACTGTCGCCGTGGCTGGTCCTCACACTCGCCGGATGGGCATTGTTCGGCCTGGGGTTGTCCGGTGCCCTCCCGCAGCTGTTCAGCGCCGCGGGCAATCTCGATTCGGGATCCCCCGGCGCGAACATGTCCCGCGTCGTCGGTCTGGGTTATCTGGGTTTCCTGGCCGGCCCTGCGTGCATCGGGTGGATCGCCGAGGCGACCTCCCTCACGACGGCGATGGTCGTACCGCTCGCATGCGTGCTCCTCGCCGCACTGCTGGCTCCCGTACTGACGCCGACGGCGNCCGCGTGGGCGCCGTGACGGAGCAGCGACAGGTCCGGAAGGCCTACAGGGCCTTCAGTTCCTCGGTGACCTCCGAGACCATCTTCTTCGCGTCACCGAACAGCATCGAGGTGTTGTCGGCGGTGAACAGCGGGTTGTCGATACCGGCGTAACCGGAGCTCATCGAGCGCTTGAGCACGATGACCGACTTCGACTGGTCGACGTTGAGGATCGGCATGCCGTAGATCGGGCTCGTCGAGTCCAGGCGGGCAGCCGGGTTGGTGACGTCGTTCGCGCCGATGACGATGGTGACATCGGTGCGGTTGAACTCGCCGTTGATGTCGTCCATCTCCTTCATCGCGTCGTATTCGACGTCGGCCTCGGCGAGCAGGACGTTCATGTGGCCGGGCATACGACCGGCGACCGGGTGGATCGCGTACTTGACCTCGACACCGCGGTCCTCGAGCAGCGCTGCCATCTCCTTGACGGCGTGCTGCGCCTGGGCGACGGCCAGACCGTAGCCGGGGACGACGATGACCTGGTTGGCGTACGCCATCTGGATGGCGGCGTCCGAGGCCGAGGTGGCCTTGACCGTGCCACCCGACGCCGAGGCCACACCGGCGGCCGCCTCGCCGCCACCGAAGGCGCCGAAGACGATCGCGGGGATCGACCGGTTCATGGCCTTGGCCATGAGGTTGGTCAGGATGGTGCCCGAGGCGCCGACGATCATGCCCGCGACGATCATGGCCTGGTTGTTCAGCGCGAGACCGGCAGCTGCTGCCGACAGACCGGTCAGGGCGTTGAGCAGCGAGATGACGACGGGCATGTCGGCGCCACCGATCGGCAGCACGACGAACAGACCCATCAGGCCGGCGGCGACGAGCAGCGCCAGGATCCACCACGAGGCCAGCGGGTCACCGTCGGCGCTGATGCCGATGTAGACGGCGATGGCGATCGACGCGAGGACGAGCACGATGTTGGCCAGCTGGAACAGCTTCGCCGACGCGACGAGCTTGCGCTCGAGGTTCTTGTTCAGCAGTTCCTGCAGCTTCGCGAAGGCGACGAGCGAACCCCAGAACGAGATCGAACCGATGATCGCGGCGAACAGCGAACCGACGATCATGACCACGGTCGGGTCGTCGTCGAGCGTCGTGAAGCTGGTGGACTCGAGATATTCGGCCCACGCGATGAGTGCGACGGTGCCACCACCGACGCCGTTGAACAGTGCGACCAGCTGCGGCATCGCCGTCATCTTGGTCTTCAGTGCCGGCGGGACGCCGAGGATGATGCCGACGGCCAGACCGCCGATGATCAGACCCCAGTTCTCCGTCTCCCGGATGTCGATGAGCACCGCGACGACCGCGATGACCATACCGACGGCGGCGATGTAGTTGCCGCGCACGGCGGTCTTCGGGCCGGTCAGACCCGACAGACCGTAGATGAACATCGCGAAGGCGATGATGTACAGGACCGAGACGAGGTAGCCCATCAGGCGTCAGCCCCCTTCTTCTGTGCAGCCGGGGAGTCCTTGCGCTGCTTGAACATCCCGAGCATGCGGTCGGTGACGACGAAGCCACCGACGACGTTCAGGGTGCCGAAGACCAGAGCGACGAACAGGATGATCTTGATGCCCCAGTGGGCATCACCGGGGAGATGACCGAGCACGACGAGAGCGCCGAGCACGACGATGCCGTGGATCGCGTTGGTGCCCGACATCAGCGGCGTGTGCAGCGTGTTCGGCACCTTGGAGATGACGGCGAAACCGACGAATCCGGCCAGGACCAGAATCGCGATGTTCGCGAGTAGTTCGTTGTACATCTAGGAGTTCTCCTTCGAACGCGTCACGCAGGCGGCCTCGAGGATCTCGTCCGAGAAGTCCGGGGCCAGGGCACCCGACTCGTCGAGGAGCAGCTCGATCAGCGCGTACACGTTCTTCGAGTAGAGCTCGGAGGCATGCTCCGGCATCGTCGCGGGCAGGTTGAGCGGCGAGCAGATGGTGACGTCGTGCTTGACGACGGTCTGCCCCGGCTCGGTGAGTTCGCAGTTGCCACCGGTCTCGCCGGCGAGGTCGACGATCACCGAACCCGGCTTCATCCCCTCGACCGCGGCGGCGGTCACCAGGCGCGGCGCCGGGCGGCCCGGCACGAGCGCGGTGGTGATGACGACGTCGAAGCCCTTGATGGCGTCTTCGAGCGCCTGCTGCTGCTGGGCCCGCTCGGCCTCGGTGAGCTCGCGTGCGTAGCCGCCCTCACCCGCGGCGTCGATGCCGAGGTCGAGCCACTGGGCACCGACCGACCGGACCTGGTCGGCGACCTCGGGACGCACGTCGTAACCGGTGGTGCGGCCACCGAGACGCTTCGCCGTGGCCAGCGCCTGCAGACCCGCCACGCCCACACCGAGCACCAGCACGGTCGCCGGCTTCACGGTGCCGGCGGCGGTGGTGAGCATCGGGAAGAAGCGGGTGGATTCGCTCGCCGCGACCAGCACGGCCTTGTAACCGGCGACGTTCGCCTGCGACGACAGGGCATCCATGACCTGTGCGCGGGAGATACGCGGAATGGCCTCGACGGCGTACGCCTCGACTCCGGCGCGGGTCAGAGCGCCGATCTGGTTGTCTGCGTTGCGCGGGGCGAGGAAGCCGATCAGGCGCTGGCCGGACTTCAGGTGGGCGATCTCGGCGTCGCTCGGCGGAGCGACCTTGACGACGATGTCGGCGGACCAGGCGTCGCCGACGGTCGCGCCGGCTTCCTTGTAGGCCGCATCCGGAATCAGCGCGCCCTGGCCGGCACCGGACTCGACGACGACGTCGAGACCCTTGCCGATCAAGGAGGGCACGATCTTCGGCACGAGCGCGACCCGCCGTTCCCCGTCGTTCGTCTCACGAACCACGCCGACGGTCGGACGGCGGTGCGCTCCGCTCCCCGTGTTCGATCCTTCGGTACTCAATTCTTGACTCCTGCGTCGATGAAAGTGCGCGTCGTGCCGCGATCGGCGGCGAAAGATGCGTTATCGAAGGCCATGTGACGGCCTGTCATGCACTGAAAGGCTTAAGCAGACCTACCGTGCCCTCCCGTGACCTCGCAACCTGGTCAGATCATCTGAATCGAGTCCGAACAGCAAGATGGCGCAAGTTTGTGAGGCAGCTCACCTCACAAATGCCATTTTCCTCCGGTGAGCAAGACCGTGTAGGACGATCGGAATCGGTCACGGAAACGGCCCGGGGAGCGGCCCCCGATGCGAAAGAAGGCGGTGTGCAAACAGATTCGTTCCGTGTGTACCGAACGGCGGTGTGTACCGATTCAGAACACTTCGGAATCGATTCAGATACCCGGTCGCCGGACCCGGCCTTTGCGCTCGTCCGGCAGCCCGCGTAGGGGGGCGTCCGTGACACACGAACCTCGGAAGGACCCCGCGAACGACAGCACCGAGGACCTCGGCGGCGACCCGGTCTGCTGGCTCCATCTCCTCTGCCCCGACTGCGGGGCGATGCTCACCTCCGAGGAGGAACCGTGCCCGCGATGCGGCAGGGAGCACTCGATCCCGGATCCCTCCTGACCCGAGCACCTAACCTGGCCTCATGAACGTGCCGGAACCCGTCCTCGACCTCGCCCGCTCGGCCCGCCGCGTCGCCGTCCTCACCGGTGCCGGGATGTCCGCCGAGAGCGGTGTCCCCACCTTCCGCGACGCGCAGACCGGGTTGTGGGAGAACTTCGACGCCACTGCCCTCGCCACACCGGCGGCGTGGGCGGACGATCCCGCGACGGTCTGGGCCTGGTACCAGTGGCGGGTCGCGCTCGTCCGGCGCGTACAACCCAATGCCGGACACCGGGCCCTCGCCGACTGGGCACGGGCGGCGCACGTGCAGATCGTGACGCAGAACGTCGACGACCTTCACGAGCGGGCCGGAAGCCACGAGGTCACCC
The DNA here is from genome assembly GCF_053345925.1 of Rhodococcus sp. C26F. Lineage (NCBI taxonomy): Bacteria > Bacillati > Actinomycetota > Actinomycetes > Mycobacteriales > Nocardiaceae > Rhodococcus > Rhodococcus sp. C26F. The sequence goes on along the minus strand of NZ_JBKFBA010000007.1, from coordinate 148,464 downwards.
ATCTGCACGGAAGCCTGTTCGCCCCGCGGTGCAGCCGGTGCGAGCGTGCCGTCGAGCTCCCCGATCCGCCGGAGGATCCCGTCGCCCGTCTCGATCCGCCGTCGTGCCCCGCGTGCGGAGGCGACGGCCGGCCGGGCGTCGTGTGGTTCGGCGAGATGCTGCCGCAGGAACCGTGGGAGACCGCGACCGAGTCCCTGCGCGAGGCCGACCTGCTGCTGGTCGTCGGCACCTCGGGTGTCGTCTACCCGGCGGCCGGCCTGCCGTCGCTCGCGCGCAGTCACGGCGTGCCGGTGGTGCAGATCGATCCGCGCGAGACCGATCTGAGCGATCAGGTCGACCACGTCTGGCGCACCACGGCCGCCGTGGGTCTTCCCGCCCTCGTCGACGCGCTGAGGATCGGGACCGACACACCGCGTTAAGGTGACCCGGTGAGTTCCTGTGTGTTCTGCGCCATAGCCGACGGCAGCGGTCCGGCGACACGGGTGTACGAGGACGACGAGGTCGTGGCCTTCCTCGACATCCGGCCGATCGCGCGCGGGCACACCCTCGTGATCCCGCGCGTGCACGCCGCACGCCTCGAGGACCTCGATCCGGCGTCGGGCGCGGCCGTCTTCCGCGCCGGACAGCGGATCGCCCGGGCGATGACCCGTTCCGAACTCGCCACCGACGGAACCAATCTCGTCCTGAACGACGGACGGGCAGCCTTCCAGACCGTCTTCCACACCCATCTGCACGTCCTGCCCCGCTGGAACGGCGATCGTGTCCGGATGGGTATCGGTCTGGTCCGCCGTCGACCCCACGACCCCGAGACCACCGCGGCACTCATCCGCGCCGGTCTCGAACGTCTCACCGCCGAGGAGCACCAGTGACATCGCAGCCCGACACCACCCCCGACACCTCCGCTGCCGAGTTCCCGATCGACACGATCCGGCCGCTGCTGCTCGAGCAGTTCGCCGTGCTCGACGATCTGCTCTCGGGACTGACCGAGGACGAGTGGACCACCGCCACCTGCCTACCGGGATGGACGGTCAAGGACATCACTGCGCATCTCATCGGCACCGAGTCGATGCTCGCGGGCACCGAAGCGCCGCGCGTCGAACGCGACGTGCGCTCGTTCGACCACGTCCGCAACGACATCGCGGCCTTCAACGAGCTGTGGGTGGAGTCGCTGCGTCCCGTCCCCGGCCCGGACGTGCTCGAGCGCTACCGGGAGATCGTCGCCCTACGCACGGAGCAACTCGGCGCGATGACCCAGGCGGACTTCGGGAAGCAGTCGAACACTCCCGTCGGGCCGGCGCCCTACGGACGCTTCATGCGGATCCGCGTGTTCGACTGCTGGCTCCACGAACTCGACATCTGCGACGCTCTCGGCAGGACGGGCAGCGAGGGCGGCCCGCGTGCCGAACTCGGATCCGCGGAGGTCTTCGGTGCGGTTCCGTTCATCGTGGGCAAGCGCGGCAAGGCCCCCGAGGGAGCACGCATCACGATCGAGCTCTCCGGTCCCCTCGCACGCACCGTCCACGTCGAGGTGCACGGACGGGCAACCGAGGTCCCGGCCCTCTCCGAACCGGCCACCACGACGATCGCGATGGACTCGGGACTGTTCGTTCGGCTCGCCGGAGGACGCGTGCGCGCCGAGGACCGGATCGACGAGATCACCCTCGGCGGCGACACCGAGGTCGGGCGCCGCATCGTCGACAACCTCGCGTTCACGATCTGACGTCGTGCGGCTGTTCCTGTCCTCCTACCGGTTCGGCGCCGACCCGGACGCCTTCGTCCGTCTGGTGGCGCCGGGCCGGATCGCGGTGATCGCGAACG
>NZ_JBKFBA010000007.1:126030-146637 GCF_053345925.1 Rhodococcus sp. C26F | reverse complement strand
GCCTCCGCCCGCGCGGCGGCGGTCACGAGCGAGATGGGCCCGCTGCGGTCGCTCGGCTTCGCTCCGGAGGAGGTGGATCTGCGCGATCACCTCAACGATCCCGACTCGCTGCGGCAGCGACTGTCGGGCTTCACGTCCGTGTGGGTGCGCGGCGGCAACACCTTCGTCCTGCGAGCGCAATTGGCCCGCAGTGGAGGCGACGCCGTGCTCACGGATCTGGTGCGCAGCAACCGTCTCGTGTACGGGGGATACAGCGCCGGGGCCTGTGTCGCGACACCGTCGCTGCGCGGCATCGAGTTCTCCGACGACCCCGACGAGGTCGCCGCGACCTGCGGTGTCCCGGTGGTGTGGGACGGACTCGGCTGGGTCGAGCACGCGATCGTGCCGCACGCCGGCGACTCGCTGCTGGCCGACGACGGGATACAGCGAACCCTGCGATACCTGCGCGAGCACGGCGTCGAGCATGTGGCGTTGACCGACGACGACGCGATCGTCGTCGACACTCCTCCGGAGCACGCCCCGAGTACGGTGAAATCATGACGCAGAACATCGACGGCACCGAACCCCGGATCGAGCACGACGCCGACAAGGCCCGCTTCGCGCTCTATCTCGGCGACGACCTCGCGGCCTACGCCGACTACACGCAGCACGGCGACCTGCGGGACTTCGACCACACCGTCACCGATCCGCAGTTCCGCGGTAAGGGTCTCGCCGGGATCGTGGTGAAGCACGCCCTCGACGAGACCAAGAAGCAGGGACTGAAGATCGGTACGTCCTGCTCGTACGTCGAGAAGTTCGTCTCCGAACATCCCGAATACCGCAACTGATCCGTCACACCTGCACGTCGCGGCGGCGGAAACCCACGATCGCCGCTGCGACGAGCAGCACCGCCGCGACCGCCTGGATGATCAGCGGCATCGCCGTCGCTTTCTCTGCGGGCACCAGCGGGATGTGCGAGAACGGCGACAGTGCGACGAGTTCGTCGGGTAGGTCGAGCATCTCGCCGAGCCACGCGACGAACACCGTCCACACCACCAGCACCCACACCAGCCCGGTCGCGCGCGGCACGCAGCCCAGCAGCGCGAACGCCACGGCGACGACGAGGATCGCCGCCGGCGCGTAGGCCAGGGACGCCGCGATCATCCGCGGCACCCACGCCCAGTCGCCCACCGCGAGTGCGACCCCCAGTCCGGTCGCGGCGCCGGAGACGAGCAGCGCCACGACCACCTGGACGACGATCACACCGAGTGCCGCGGACAGCCATGCGCTGCGCCCGGTTCCGGTGACGATCACGAGACCGGACCGTCCGCCGTCCTCCTCGCTGCGCATCCGCACCACCGCGGACACACCGAAGGCGGTGGCGCCGAGGGCGAGGAACATCAGCATCATCCCGGCGAAGGAGGCGGTGAGGGCGTCGGGATCCACGCCGACCATGTCCAGCACCTGAGGCATCTCGTCGATGAGATCCTCCACGGAACTGGCGAGGGCGCCCATCGCGACACCGAACAGCACCAGTCCCGTCAGCCATCCCACGAACGCTCCGCGCAGCAGGCGCCGGATCAACCCCACCGGACCGAGCAACGCCGAATCGGCCTCGGCGGGGCCGGGTTTCGGTGCCCGTAGACCGGCTCCGAGGTCGCGGCGCCGCGACAGCGCAACGGCGACGGTGAGCAGCACGACCGTCGTGGCGACGGACAACAGCAGCGGCCACCACCGCTCGTCGACGTAGAGCCGGGTCTGCTGGGCCCAGGCGATCGGCGAGAGCCACGACAGCCACGACCCGGTGGCCTCGATGATGTCGCCGGCTCCGCGGACGAAGAAGGCCGCGGCGAGCACTGCGAGCGCGGTGCCCGTGGCCGAGCGGGAGTGCTCGCCGAACTGGGCGGTCACCGCGGCGACCGCGCCGAAGAGCACCCCGGTGACGGCGGAGGCCACACCGAAGGCGATCGAGCCGACGACATCGAGCCCGCCGGCGATGAGCGCGACGGTGATGCCGGTACCCACCACGAGATTCGCGACCGAGACCAACAGCAGGGCGGCCGCCGGCGGGGCGTAGGCCCCGACGGGAAGAGCCCGCAGGAGTTCGAGCCGGCCGGATTCCTCCTGCGCTCGGGTGTGCCGGACGACGAGCAGGATGCTCATGATCGCCGTCGCGACGAAGACGGTCAGACTCAGCTCGTTCGCGGTCATCGCCCCGAGCGTGTAGTTGTCGATCCCGTAGGCCGGTCCCGTCATGAGCACGGCTGCCGGATTCTCCAGCAGGGCCGCGCGGGCCTGCCGGGAGGCCTCGTCGGGATAGACCGCGGCCAGGCTGAGGACGGTCGACCACACCGTGAGGGCGAGCGCGAGGGTCCAAACGGTGATGCGCACGCGGTCCAACCGCAGGTAGAACCGCAGCAGCGTGCCGAGCCCGGTGAACGGCGCCGCGGACGTCGCGGAGGTACCGCTCGGGGTCGGTACTGCTGTCGGTGTCGTCGTGGTCATCGTGAGGACACCTCCTCCACGGCACCGGCGCCGTTCCCGTCACCGGTGTCGAAGGTGTCGCCGTAGTGCCGCATGAACAGCTCTTCGAGTGACGGGGGTGTGATGGTGAGGTTCTCGACGCCGAGTCCGGCGAGTGCCTGCAGGACCGGTGCGAGGGCGGTGTTGTCGACGTCGAATGCGAGCCTGCCGTCGTCGGTGGAGAGGTCGTGGACCCCGGAGAGTCCGGCCAGTCGTTCGGCGGGGGCGGTGGTGGTGGCCCGCACGGACGAGCGGGTCAGGTGCCGCAGTTGCGCGAGGGTGCCGGTCTCGACGTCGCGTCCGGCCCGGATGATCGTCACCGTGTCGCAGAGCTTCTCGACCTCGGCGAGGATGTGGCTGGACAGCAGCACGGTCGCGCCGCGGTCGCGGAGCCCTCGCACCTCGTCGGTGAACACCGCCTCCATGAGCGGGTCGAGACCCGAGGTGGGTTCGTCGAGCAGGTAGAGCTCGGCGTCCGATGCGAGGGCGGCGACGAGTGCGACCTTCTGCCGGTTGCCCTTCGAATAAGTGCGGGCCTTCTTCGTCGGGTCGAGTTCGAACCGTTCGAGGAGTTCGGCGCGACGACGCGTGCGCGCCTCTCCCCCGCGGATGCGGGTGAGGACGTCGATGATCTCACCACCGGTGAGGGTGGGCCACAGATTCGTGTCGCCGGGCACGTATGCGAGTCGGCGGTGGATGGCAACGGCGTCGGTCCACGGGTCGAGTCCGAGGACACGGGCGGTGCCGGAATCGGCACGCAGCATTCCGAGCAGCACGCGGATCGCAGTGGACTTGCCGGCGCCGTTCGGTCCGAGGAATCCGGCGACGGTACCGCGTTCGACGGTCATCGAGAACCCGTCGAGAGCTCTCGTGGTTCCGAATGTCTTGACAACGTCGTGGATTTCGATGATCGGGGTGTCCATCTTTCCTCCGTCAGGAGTCGGGGGGTGCCCCCCGTACTGCCAGACAGGCGTCGAGGAGGGTCGAGTCCGTCAGCAACGGCTCGGTGTAGAGCTCGAGCATCGGCAGCATGAGGCGTTCGGTGTAGGCGCGCAGCCTGGCAGGAAAGGTTTCGAGGTCGAGGTATTCGTCGGGACCGGGAAGGTCCATGAGCACGGCGCCGACGCTGAACGAGATGAGGGCACGTGCTCGTTCGGAGGGGAACCGGCTGGGCCGCACGGTTCCGGCGGCCACAGCCTCCCCGAGATAGGCCTCGGTGTCGGCGACGAGCCGGTCGAGGAAGTCGGCGGCGGGGGCGCCGCCGGCCCGGAGGGTGCGGAAGAGGTAGGCGACCGTGGTCGCGTAGTTCTCGATGTGTTCCATCTGGTCGTTCAGCGCGGCCGGTCCGGCCTTCGGGTCGAGGACGGCACTCTTCGCCTCCCGGATCCCGTCGAGCACGTACCGGTCGCAGTGTTCCTTCAATCCGGCGCGGGAGCCGAAGTGATGCACGATCAGCGAGGCGCTGACACCGCACTCGGCGGCGATGGTGCGCAATGACACGCCGATGCCGTACGCGGCGATACAGCGGATGGCGGCGTCGCGGATCCGTGCACGGGTGGTGAGGTCGTCACCGGCGGCGGTTGAACGCACGTTCCAAGCGTTGCACACGTGTTCAACCCGATCAACGCACCGTATGTGTCATCTCACGGCATGTGCCATCGGAGCACGTGCCGCACCGGTGCGCGGGTGCGTTCAGGTGAAGGCCATGACCTCGGTGCCCCAGACCCGGCGCATCTCGCCGTCCGGATCCGACTCGACCCTGTCCGTGGAGTCGATGAGCAGGGTCGAGCGTTCCTCCACCTCGTACTGCGGCCAGTGCTTCGAGCCGTCCAGTGCCGCCGGCACACCATGGTGCGCGAACGCGAGCCAGCGCCGCTGCACACGCCCGGAGACCTCACCGGCGGCCTTGCGGCCGCCGAGCCAGAAGGTCGGATCCCGATCGAGGGTGCCGAAATTTCCGAAGACATATGGCAATTCGGTCGCGTGCCCGGCTCCGATCCGCGCGGCCTTGAGCATCGGGGTGGCGTGGTCGAAGCGGTACACCCAGGTCGGCGAATGCGCGCTGTGCGCTTCGGCGACCCACAGCACCGGCATGCGGAAACCGGCGTCGCGCGAGAGCGCCATCGCCCCGATGGGTTTGGGCAGGTCGGGATACGCCGCGACGATCTCGGCGAGTCGCTCGGCAGGCAGATCCGTCCGGTCGTCGGCCAACGCCGCCAACATGGCCTGCACCGCCGTGTCGTCGACGGGCATCAGCGGGGACTTCATGAAGCGGAAGATGGACGGCTCGTCCTTGTTCGAGCCGATGATCAGCGGGATCCGGTGCGACAGCCCCTTCTGGAAGGCCGCGACCGGATATTTCGGCACCAGGTCGCGGTCGACGACCGGTGTCATGGCGAGCGTCCCCGGCACCTTCGTCGGAGTCTCGGCGACGAGCACCTCCGACGCCTCGACCAGCGCGTCGGTCGACATCGTGAGCAGTTCGGCGGCCCGGGACGGCGACAGGTCGAGGATCTCGAGGAAGCGCTGTGCGACGGTCGCGGCACGGTCGCTGCCGTACACCGAGGTGGCGGGCGGCGACTGGGCGATCGCACGATGGAAGAGGCCCTCGGCCTTCGGGACCGTCATGAGCGTGGTGATCGACCCCGCACCCGACGATTCGCCGAAGAGCGTCACGCAGTCCGGATCGCCACCGAAGTCGGCGATGCAGTCGCGCACCCATTCGAGGGCGGCGATCTGGTCCCGGAGGCCGACGTTGGATTCGAAGGTGGTCTCGGGTGTGGAGAAGGACGACAGGTCGAGGAAGCCGAGCGCGCCGAGCCGGTAGTTGATCGTGACGACCACGACATCGCCGCTCTTGCACAGGTTTCGGCCGTCGTAGATCTTCTGACCGGAGTAACCGAGCACGTAGGCGCCACCGTGGATCCAGACCATGACGGGGCGTCGGCGTCCGTCGGGCGGCGGCGCCCAGATGTTGAGCGAGAGACAGTCCTCGCTCAACGTCATCTCGGGGTCGATCCCGATCGGGCTCTGTCGGCTCTGCGGAGCTATCGGTCCGAACCGTGCGCCGTCGAGGACGCCGTCCCACGGTTCCGGCGGTAGCGGCGCCCGAAACCGCCGGGAACCGGTCGGGGCCGCGTACGGGATGCCCTTCCAGACGTAGACCTCGCCGTCGCGATACCCCCGGACCTCGCCGTACTTGCAGGCGACGGTGAGCGTGTCGTCCTCCATGTGACCTCCCACCCGAACCGGTACTGCCGTGCAGCACCAATCACTTCGTTCGTCGACCTACCGATTCAATGATGGTGGATGCCGGGCGGTTCGTCAGCCGGCTGCGGAGAGAGGCGCGGGGGCCACGCAGTCGACGAGGTCGATCACGAGTGCGTCGAGCACGTTGCGCAGGTCGCCGCGCGCCGAGTCGGCCAGCGCCGGGAAGACGGTTGCGAGCGCGATGGGCACGAGCGAGGCCTGTCCCAGCAGGATCCCCATGGCCGCATCGAGCTTGACGACCTCGTCGTGCAAGCGGGCGTAGGTGGTGGTGTCCATGCCGTGCGCCACGGCGATCCGGTCGGGCTCGCATGCCGCGGCGTCCGCCACCATCCGGGGCAGGTCCTCCGCGGTGATCTCGTCGGCACTCATGCTTGCAACGTCGAATTTACGCAACATCTCGCCTTCGTTCGTCCCCCAGGAGCGACGCCGGGCCGCGCGCCGCAGTCGAAACATACAGTCAGTGTGGCCCGAAAAGTACGGAATGTGTAGAAGGTCCGGAAAACTTTTTGCACTGCCGGTACCTGACAGAAGGTACATCGCCGAGAACCCGCCTTCACCCGGAATCATCACCCTGAGACCAGGACCACAATGATTGCTCAGCAAACTCTCGCGACCTGGATGAACGGGCGTATCCTCGTAAATCCGAAGTTCGTGCAGCCACCCCGACCGGGTCCGACCACGACTCCGGGCAGACCGAGGAGGTGCCGGTCGTGAGCGTCGCCCGCACCGAGTTGCTCCCTCTGCCCGCGCACCACGCGACCACGCGCGAGTTCGCGGGGGTGAGCACTCAGTCCCGTGCCTTGTCCTTCTCGGTGCGCCGTACCGTGCGGCCGTTCATCGAGGCATGGTCGTACGCCCCGACCCTCCCTTGGCCGGCGTCGGCGATCGACCACCTCGCGTTCCCTCTCGTGCCTGTGCCCGGCACACACCGCCGGCGGGTCGACCTCCCGACGTGCCCGGCGGAACTGCTGTGGGCGCCGGGTGCCGCACCCCCGGCCGCGCAGGTCGGTATGGACGGCACCGCCGCCCGGGGCGGCATGCACGGCACAGCCGTCCTGTACCTGCACGGCGGCGCGTTCCTGTGCTGCGGCCTCACCACGCACCGCCATCTGGTCTCCCGCATCTCCGCCACCACCGGCGCGCCGGTCCTGGCCGTCGGCTACCGCATGCTGCCCCGCCATCCGATCCGGCGCGCGGTCGAGGACGGCCTCGACGGATTGCGCTGGCTCGCAGCGCACGGCCACCCGGCCGAGCGTGTCGTGATCGCCGGGGACTCCGCGGGCGGCTTCCTCACCTTCGCCGTCGCCCACGAAGCCGTACGGCTCGGCATCGGCCGCCCGGCCGGCACCGTCGCGCTGTCACCCCTCACCGATCTCGACCCGCAGGGCAAGCTCGACCATCCCAACTCGCACCGGTGTGCCGTCTTCCCGCGACGTGCCGTCGCCGTGCTGTCCACCCTCGTCGAACGCGCCGAACGCCTCGGTGGCGAAGGTGCCGAACCCGTCGCCTCCCCCGTCGATCTCGACCTGTCGGAGATGCCTCCCGCACTCATCCAGACCGGATCCGAGGAGATGACCTACGTCGACGCCGAGCTGATGGCCCGGCGTCTGCAACTCGCCGGGGTCTCCGCCGAACTCCAGGTGTGGGAGAAACAGGTGCACGTCTTCCAGGCCGCGGCGGGGGTCGTCCCGGAGAGCGGCCGCGCGATCGCCGAGATCGGCCGCTTCGTGCGTGAACTGCGGTGAACCCGCTCCCCGGGTACCGCTGCCCTCAGGCCCGGCCCGTGAACAGGTCGTTGCGGTCCTCACGGGCACCGGCTCGTCGTCCCCGACCCCATCCGACGACGGCGCGGTAACGCCCGAGCGCACCGGACTCCGTGAGCGCATCGACGTCCCGGTGTGGCGAATCCTCGCTCACCGCAGCCGAATAGGGTGCGACGTAGAGAGCGTCGACGGGGCAGTTGACCTCGCACATGAAGCAGGTCTGGCAGTCCTCCTGGTGCGCGACGACGGGAAGCCCGTCGGGTCCACGCTCGAAGACGTCGGTCGGGCACACCGCGATGCAGATGTCGCACGAGATGCACCGCTCCGCGACGATCACCTCGATCATCGGTTCGCTCCTCGTCGCACGAGGTCTCCTTCGGCACGGACGTCCACGCGGTCCAGACCGCTCGTCACGAGGCGGTACTGCAGGTCCGGGTCGGTGTCCGGATGGTCGGTGCGCACATGCATGCCTCTGCTCTCCGTACGCGCGAGAGCGGTATGGCTCACCCATCGGGCGACGGCGAGCAGCGCGGCGCCGGACCGGGCCCGTACCAGCTCCCGACCTCGTCCGCCGAGCACGACGGGCGCCGCGGTCCATGCGTCGTCGAGTGCGGCGATGCTGTCCTCGAGACTGCGTGCCGTCCGCCGGAAGCTACGTCGGAGCGGGAGCGTGTGCTCCTGCACCAGGCCGATGATCGCGCGGGTCGCGGCGCGATCCGGGTCGCCCTCGAGGCCGACCCCGCCCACCGGTCGCGCGACGTCCGGGACACCGCGGTTCCGGGCGAACTCTGCGGCGGCCGCCCCGGACCACGAACCCGACGACATCGCCCAGGCCCCGTTGTGACTGCCTCCACCGCTGCGGCCCCCGGTGATCAGCTCGCGCGTGGCGACGTCGCCGGCGGCGAACAGACCAGGGACCGTCGTGCTGCAGTCCGTCCCGGTGATCCGTAGGCCACCGGTACCGCGCACCGTTCCCTCGAGGACCGCCCGCACCGGGTACATCTCGGTGAACGGGTCGATCCCGGCCTTGTCCAGAGGCAGGAAGTAGTTGGGCTGGGAACGACGCATCGCTTCGCGGTGGTCGGGATGTGCCCGGTCGAGACGGGCGTGGACCGGGACACCGTCGAGCAGGTACCGCATGGCGGTCGCGCGGTCGTCGCCGAGCCGCACACGGGCGTCGTCGTAGAACGTCGCGAACTGCATGAACAGTCCCTTCGTGTGCCCACTCCAGGAAGGCGCGAGCGCGTAGGCCGAGGAGAACTCCATCCCGGAGAACTCGGCACCGGCCTCGGCGGCCATGAGGTGACCGTCGCCGGTGTCGACGTCGGTACCGAAGCTGCCGGAGAGGAAGGCACAGCCTCCCGTGGCGAGGACGACCGCACCGGCACGCGCCGTCCACGGCTCGTACCCCTGCCGGCGGTGGACACCGGTCGCGCCGGCCACCGCACCGTCGGTGTCGACGAGCAGCTGCAGGGCGGGCGACTGGTCCAGGATGCGCACGCCGGCGCGGTGGACGAGGCGGCGCATCCGCCGCATGTACTCGGGTCCCTGCAGGCTGCTGCCCCGGCGACGTCCGGTCTCCGGGTCCACGCCGAAGGGATAACGTCCGTGGACGGCGAGGTCGTCGACGCGTCGATAGGTCTCGTCGAGCACCCGGTGCATCCAGGCGGGATCGGAGAGCAGTCCCCCTTCGATGTGGCGGCGGTCGACGGCCGCGGCGCGCTCGGGTCCGGGCGGCAGGTACCAGAGGTTGTTGCCGCCGGACGCGGTCGGGCCGCTCGTCCCGCAGTAGCCCTTGTCGGCGAGGACCACGCGACTCCCGGCCCGGGCGGCCGCGAGCGCCGCCCAGGTACCGGCCGGTCCCCCGCCGAGCACGAGGACGTCGGTGTCGATCTCCGTCCCGTCGCTGACGGTCATATCGACACGCGGATCGCGTAGTCCGCCACGGCATCTGCGGTGCATTCGGCCGCCCCGGCCGATATGGCGGCGATCCCCACGAACGGATCTGCCGACTGTACTGCGGGGATGCGGGCCGGCAGCGTCCGGACGAGACGGATGATGGCGTCGATCATGCGTCGATGGTCGACCACCTCCGGACGGATCGACACGGTTTCGCTCGCCGGGATCGGAACACTCCGGCGGGCCGTCGGCGGCCGAGAACCGTGCGCTCGCGCGGGCCNCCGGCGGCCGCGCACCGTGCGCTCCGGCGAGCTGTCGCTCGTGCGACCGAGCGGAGAAAGGCCTGTCGGTACCGGCGACTAGTCTTTCTCTCGGCTCGACCGCACAGAGAAGGGGGTCCGATCATGGCCGACGCGCAGACCCGGTTCGACCAGGACGTCGATGCGGCCTGGCGCGAGTTCCGCACGCGCCTGGCCGACCATGTCGCGGCCATGAGCGACGGCGACGGCCTGGTCCTCGAACCCTTCACCGACGAGGCCGGCGGCCCGGCGGGGCCGTGCGTGCAGTTCTACGCGTGGGGAGACCGGCTCGTCCGCTGCGAGGTCCCGTCCAACGCCCACCTCGCCCCCGACCGGCACCTCACGCCGGTCGACGAGCAGATGCTCCTCGAACTCGGGCTGAAGGCGCCCTCCCGCGGACCGGACGATCCGGAGGACGGCGGATCCCCGGCGTTCTGGATCGATCGTCCGGGCAGCTGGGCCGATCAGCTCGCCGTCATCGCCGTGCGTGCCCTGCGCTCGGTGTGGGGCGTTCCCCATCCCCTCTTCCTGCGGGCCGAGACGTTCGGGACGGAGCGCTCGGTCGCCGAGCTCACCTCGTTCCTCGTGCCCGAGACGCCGCAGGCCGGTCGCACGCAGGCCCCGGAGGTGCCGCTCGCGGTCGTCCCCAGCGGCGACGACCACGTGCGCGAACTGATCGAATCCACCCTGCACGAGCGGATCGGCGATCTGCCCGCCTGGGACGAGGACGGCGATCTCGTCCTGCGGATCGCCGGGGTCCTGGTGTTCGTCGGTGTCGGCCCCGGAGGCGGCACCGTCGACCTGTTCGCACCGATCGTCCATTCCATCACCGGACGCACGCGGGCCGCCGAGATCTGCGTCGACCTCAACCGCCGGTGGCCGCACCTGAAGTTCGTGCTGGTCGACGACCGCCTCGCGATCGTCGACCACGTTCCGGCCGCGCCGTTCGCTCCGGCGCACCTGCTCGGATCGCTCGAGACCATCACTCAGTTCCTCGACACCGTCGACAGTTCGTTCGCCACCCATCTCGGTGGCTCGCTGCTGCGCGATCAGGGATTCGACGGGGCGACGGGTGGTGCGGCCGATCCGCCCTGGGGCGACGTCTCGCAGTTACCCGACGCCGAGGACGATCTGCCGGTGGCCCTGCTCGCGGTGCGCGACTTCCATCTCGACGGCGCGACCGATGTCGCCGCGAGCACCGTCGCGGCGATCGGCGATCGCAATCCCGAGCAGTTGCGGCGGTTCCTCACCATCAGCACCGAACTGCAGGTGTGGTGGGACGGCGAGTCGCAGACCCGCGAGGCGGCGCTCAACACCGACGGTGCTCGCGAGGCACGGGCGCGGGCACTCGAATGGGAGGCGACGAGCCGCTCGCTCGCGGAGGCCCTGCAGTTCCTCGAACAGGGCGAGGGCACCGATTCGGCCGGATCACGCGCGTCGAGATCGAGCGCCGGCCGTGAGGCGTCGCACGAGCAGCCCGCACTGTTCGACAACCCCGACGAACCGACCCTCTTCGACGGCTTCGGCGATTACTCCTGAGCCGATCCCGCCCGGGACACGGCGCGACGGAGCGCGTCGACAGCGGCGTTGTCGAAGCCGACGAGTACGACGGTCTCCACATCCGTCTGCGTCTCCCGGATGGTGGTGACGGCCTGCAGGGCGGCGTCGTCGAGCGGCCAGCCGTAGACGCCGGCCGAGACGAGCGGGAACGACACCGTGCGGGCGCCGAGGTCCTGGGCGACGAGCAGACTGTTGCGGTACGCCGAACGCAGGATCCCGGATCGGTCCTCGTGCGCCGACCACACCGGGCCTACGGTGTGGATCACCCATCGCGCCGGGAGACGCCCCGCGGGAGTCGCCACCGCACGGCCCGGTTCGAGCCCGTCGGGTAGCGAGGTCGCGCGGAGTTCGCGGCAGGCCGCGAGGATCTCCGGGCCGCCGGCTCGGTGGATCGCACCGTCCACTCCCCCGCCACCGAGCAGGGAGGAGTTCGCGGCGTTGACGATCGCATCCACCGCGATGGTGGTGATGTCGCCGTGCGCGATGTCGAGAGCGGTCACCCTGTCGACCATATGTTCCGCGCGCTGCCCCCGAGTCGTTTTGCTGGCATGATTCAGGACCGTGACGTCCTCGGCGAAGCTGCGCGAACTGGCCGGAAAGCACGGCATCACCACCACCTACACGGGATGGGGTGGACGCGACCACGATGTCTCCGACGAGACGTTGCGGCGCGTACTCGCCGCGCTCGACGTCCCGGCCGGGACGGACGACGAGGTCGTGGCATCGCTCGCCGACTTCGACGACCGCCCGTGGCGCTGCATGCTCCCGCCCGCGCTCGTGGTCGTCGAGGGCGACGACCGGACGTTCCCGGTGCATGTGCCGCACGGCGACCCGGTGTCGGTGTGGGTCGTCGCCGAGGACGGGGCGGAGGTCGACGTCGAGCAGCTCGACGTGTGGGTGGACCCGCGTACCGTCGACGGCCGGCTCGTGGGCCGCGCGACCTTCGCCGTTCCGCGGCTGCCCCTCGGCTGGCATGTCGTGCACGCCCGCAGCAACGACATCGAGACCACCGCGGTCCTGGTCGTGACCCCGCGCCGGTTGTCCACCGCCGACCGGCTGCTCGAGAAGAAGCGCTGGGGCCTTGCGGCCCAGATCTATTCGGTGCGCAGCCGCAGGTCGTGGGGCATCGGTGATTTCGCCGACCTGGCCGATCTGGCGGCGATCACGGCCGGTTACGGCGGCGACTTCGTCCTGATCAACCCCGTGCACGCGGCCGAGCCCGTGCCCCCGCACGAACCGTCGCCCTACCTGCCGTCGTCGCGGCGTTTCGTCGACCCGCTGTACCTGCGGATCGAGGACATCCCGGAGGCGGCCTACCTCCCCGCGAAACACCGCAAGGAACTCGACGAGCACGCGCAGCGCGCGGTGAAGGCGAACCGGAAGGCGCGGCGTCTCGACCGGGACGCAACCTTCCGCGCGAAGCTCGACGTCCTCGAGCGCGTGTACCGGGTGCCGCTCGGCCCCGCCCGCCGCGCACGGTACGAGGCGTTCTGCGCCGAGGGCGGGCAGGCGCTCGACGACTTCGCGCTGTGGTGCGCGCTGTACGAGAAGCTCGGCGACCGCGCCGACCGGTGGGCGTCGCGCGCCCCGAGCCCCGACGACCCGAAGGTCGCCCGGTTGCGCGAGCGACTGGCCTCGCGGATCGACTTCCACCGGTGGCTGCAGTGGTTGTGCGACGAGCAGCTCACGAACGCCCAAACCGCTTCGCTCGCAGCCGGTTCCGATATCGGCATCGTGCACGACCTCGCGGTGGGTGTCGGCCCGCACGGCGCCGACGCCTGGACACTGGGCGACGCGCTGGCGTCGGGCGTCACGGTGGGCGCCCCCGCCGACGATTTCAACCGCAACGGCCAGAACTGGAATCAGCCGCCGTGGCGGCCGGATCGTCTCGCGGAGCTGGGATACATCCCCTTCCGCGATGTGGTGCGCTCGGCATTGCGGCACGCGGGTGGTGTCCGGGCCGATCACATCCTGGGACTGTTCCGCACCTGGTGGGTACCGGAGGGGATGTCGCCTGCCGACGGCGCGTACGTCCGCAGCGACCACGAGGCACTCGTCGGCATCCTGGCGCTCGAGGCGCATCGCGCCGGCGCCGTGGTCGTTGGTGAGGACCTCGGGGTCTTCGAGGAGTGGGTGCAGGAGTATCTCGCCGAGCGGGGGATCGCCGGGACGTCGATCCTGTGGTTCGAACGCGACGAGGACTCCCCACGCGGGCCGGAAACCTACCGCTCCCTGTGCCTGACCTCGGTGACCACACACGACCTCGCGCCCACCGCGGGATACCTTGCGGGCGACCACATCCGGCTGCGGTCGGAGCTCGGCCTGCTCGAGGGCGACCTCGACGCCGAACTCACCGATGCGGCGGCCGACCGCGACTCGGTTCTGGCGCTCGCGGTCGAACGGGGTCTGCTCGACGAAGGCGAGACCGACGTCGATCGCCAGGTCGAGGCGCTGCACCGGCTGATCGCGGCGAGTCCGTCTGCGCTGCTGGGCGTTTCGCTGGCGGATGTGACCGGCGAGCGTCGCAGCCAGAACCAGCCGGGCACCGTCGACGAGTATCCGAACTGGCGGGTTCCGCTCGCCGATGCCCGCGGCAAGGTCGTGCTCGTCGAGGATCTCGTCGACCACGACGGATTCGCGCGACTGGCCCGGGCGGTCTCCGGAGACACCTCACCGGTGGAGTGACACCACACGAACACTGCGACCGCCGNGGATCGGCGGTCGCTGCTCGGGTACGCACCCCTAGGGCATCACTTCGCGTACAGGGCGTCGATCTCGTGGGCGAAACGATCGGTGACGACGTTGCGCTTGATCTTCAGCGTCGGCGTGAGCTCGCCGGACTCCTCGGTGAGATCGCGGTCGAGGATGACGAACTTCTTGATCGCCTCGCTGTGCGAGACGAGGGTGTTGGCGTCGTCGACGATGGTCTGCACCGCGTCGCGCAGTGCGGGGTCGTGGCGCAGGTCGGCGATCGTCGCGCCGGTGGGCTTGCCGTTCTCGTTCTTCCAGTTCTCGAAGACGTCCGGATCGACGGTCACCAGAGCGGTGACGAAGCTGCGTCCGTCGCCGACGACGACGGCCTGGGAGACGAGGGTGTGCGACCGCATGCGGTCCTCGATCGGCCCGGGTGAGACGTTCTTGCCGCCGGCGGTGATGATGAGGTCCTTCTTGCGCCCGGTGATGGACAGGTAGCCGTCCTCGTCGAGCGAGCCGAGGTCGCCGGTGCGGAACCAGCCGTCGTGGAAGGCACCGGCAGTGGCCTCGTCGTTGCGCCAGTAGCCGTCGAAGACGACCATGCCGCGCAGCTCGATCTCGCCGTCGTCCGCGATGCGCGCCGAGTTCCCGCCCATGGGACGCCCGACGGTGCCGATCTTCTGCGCGCCGGGCGTGTTCACGCTGTGTGCGGCCGTGGTCTCGGTGAGGCCGTAGCCCTCGTAGATCGGCACGCCGACGCCGCGGAAGAAGTGACCGAGGCGGGGGCTCAGGGCACCGCCGCCGGAGATCGCGTACCAGCACTCGTTGCCCATGGCCTCGCGCAGCTTGGAGTAGACCAGCTTGTCGGCGAGGGCACGCTTGGTCTTCAACGTCAGGGTGGGGCCGCCCTGGTCGAGCGACTCGCTGTAGGCGATGGCGGTGCGCTCCGCGAAATCGAAGATCGTCGCCTTGACCGGTCCGCCGGCCGCCGCCTTGCCCGCTGCCGCGTCGCGCACCTTCTCGAAGACGCGCGGCACACCGAGGATGATGTTCGGCGAGTACCGGGCGAACTGCGCGGAGACGGTCGAGAAGTCCGCCCAGTGAGCCTGCGCCGTGCCTGCTTCGAAGAGCGCGAGCGACACCGCGCGTGCCAGCACGTGCGCGAGGGGCAGGAAGGTCAGGCCGCGGTTGCCGGGCTTGGCGACGATACCGACGTCCGAGGTGAGGATGGACCGGACCTCGGCGAGGAAGTTGCGGTGGGTGAGCATGCAGCCCTTGGGTCGCCCGGTGGTTCCCGAGGTGTAGACGAGGGAGGCCAGGCCGCCGGAACGGATTCCGGCCAGACGCGTGGTGATCTCGGCGTCGTCGACCTCGGCGCCGTCGGCCGCGAGCGTGTTCACCGCGCCGTCCTCGATCTGCAGGATGCGACGGAGGGTGTCGGGCATGTCGACGAAGAGCTTCTCGTGCCGCGCGGTCTCGACGACGGCGAGGACGGCCTCGGAGTCCTGGAGGATCCAGCGGATCTGCTCGGTGGACGAGGAGTCGTAGATCGGTACCGACACCGCGCCGGCCGTCCAGATCGCGTAGTCGAACAGCGACCACTCGTAGCGGGTGGCCGAGAGCAGCGCGACACGATCGCCGGGCTGCACACCGTTGGCGATCAGGCCCTTGGCGACGGCCTTCACCTGGTCGGCGAACTGCTGCGCGGTGACCGCGACCCAGTCGTCACCCTGCGGCCGGGAGTACATCACGCGGTGCGGAGTCTTCTCCGCATGGGTGAACACCGTGTGGACGACCGATTCGTCGTCACCGATGGTGAACGGGGCCGGGGTCGAGTACTCACGCACTGCAATCTCCATCGTTCTGGTCGGGAGTCCGGTCGTCGGAATCGATTCCTGCACGGAAGCGCTGCAGGAGATCCACGAAGCGTTCGAGTTCGTCCTCGTCCCAGCCCTCGAGGCCGGCGCGGACGTCGTCGAGACGACGCACGACCGCACCTTCGAGAACTGTCGCTCCGTGGTCGGTGAGCCGGAGCGGATGTCCGGCACGTGCCGGACCCGTCCCCGCCTCGACCCAGCCCGCATCGACGGCGTGACGCAGTTGGCGCGACACGGTCGAACGGTGGACACCGAAGACCTCGGATATGTCGGTGGCGCGGCAGCCCGGATTTCGGGAGATGAAGCCGAGAAGCGAATGCTGGACCAGCGAGAGTCCGCCGTCCTGCGTTCGCGCTCCGGACGTCAGGAAGCGCACGAGAAGCACGAACTCCTCGTATACGCGGGCAACGCCGTCCGCGGACGGCCGCCGGGCCTGCCGATTGTGTTGCACAGGGCAACTATAAACGCGAGTGAGGCACGGCACGAATCCGCGCGGTGTCCTGCCGATTTCCGGTCTGTCTCTTCACAGCCCGTGCGCGCACCCGGTGAACTCGCCCGCCCCGCTCGGCGTTCACCGGGCTAGCCTGTCTGTCCGTACGGCGTCAGCACTCGGGAGAAGAGGTCGGATGGGCGAACACATCGGTCGCGACCTGTTCCGTCATCTCGTCGCCGACGAAGCGGACCAGTACCTCGCGGTGATGGGCTGCTTCACCGACCTCCTGCTCGCCGATCTGTCCGCCGACGATATCGCGGTCTCGTGTGCGCGGCGCGGGGTGGCGCTCGACATCGCGGTCGTCGATGCCCGGTGCCGCAGCCTGGTCCGGTGGGGCAATCTCGCACTCACCAGCGGCGGAACCGACGGTGGCGGCTCCCACCGGCGGAGCGCTCCCGAGACCGCCTCGACCGAGGTCCGTGCCCGATACCGGCCGACACCGGCCGGGCTGCGGGTGCACCGCGAGACCGGCAGGCTTCTCTCCACCTCCGACGACGTGCGCGGCGTGGCACGCGTGTCGCTCCGTTGTGTCGCGGACGGGCTCGCCCGCATCGAGGAGCTGCTGGTGGACGACGGGAGCGTGCCCGACCGGGACGAGCTGGCCGCCCACGTCACCGCCCTGTTCGCGCACCACCGGTTGTTCACCGACAGCGTCGCCGATTTCTATTCGCACCTCGCCGAGATCCTGAGCCGTCTCGAGCACTCCGGCCGTCCCGAACACTCATCCGATCGCGAACGCGCCGGGGCGGTCGACGACTACGCGGAGACCAAGAACCTGCTCCTCGACTACGTCGACGTCATCGGTTCGGACGTCGAGCGCCTCGCCCCTCTCGTCGCCGGCAGGCTCGACCGGATCAGGCCGCGTCTGGACTCCCTGCTCGCCGCGTTGCGCGAGTCCGGCCTGCCGAACACCGTGCCCGGGTCCCCCGGTCGCCATCACACCGACTGGGACGAACTGGCGCAGTGGTACGCCGAGGACGCCGGCCCGCGCCGCATGCGCGAGGCAGCGGCGGAGGCGCTGAACCGGCTGCTCGTTCGCACTCGGCGGATCACGACGAGCACGCCGGGCTTCTCGCACCGCGCAGATCTCCTGCGCCTGGCCCGGTGGTTCACCGAGTCCTCCGACGAGCAGGCCCACCGGTTGTTCGCCGCGACCTTCGGTGCCTTCCCGAGCCGGCACCTGCTGCTCGGCCCCGACGAGACCGACCCGCGAGTGGGTGCGGGCACGTCGTGGTGGCGGGCCGGTCCCGTCGTCGTGCCCGTGTCGTTGCGCGAACGCGGCGACCACACGTCCCGCGGGGCCGTCGGCCGACTCCCCGATTCGATGCCCGGCCGGGTCCGGGCCGACGAACTCGCCCGGCGAGAGTCGCGCCGCCGCTCCGACGCCGTCGCCGAACTGGGTGCGGCGGGCGACCTGCACGGAGCGGACCTGTCGGCGGAGGCGCGCGACGTTCTGCTCGACGTCCTCGCCGCTGCGCTCGCGGGCCACCGCACCACCGACGGTCCGGTGCACGTGGACGATCCCGATCTCGGGTTGTCGCTGACGGCGGAGCCCGGCGCCGACACCGTGGTGCACTCCCCCGACGGCGATCTCACCGTGCACGGTTTCCGGCTGCGCACGTCGGTCACGGCATCGCTCGATCACAGTGCGGCGGCGCCGTGAGCACCTCGTACGCGAGCGCGGTGTCCGGGGACGTCTCCGGTCGGCGGGACGCGGCGCGGGCGCTGCTGCAACAACCGATCGTCACCGCCGCGAGCGAACGGGAGACCTTCGACCTCGTGCGGCGCCACGCCCCGGCCCTGAAGTCGATGTTCGCCGACCGCCTCGGATACCGGCTCGTCGTCGAACCGACCTTCGCTCGTCTGACCAAGGCACCGCTCGGGCCCACCTCACCGCACCGGGCGCTCCGGCACGCCGACGGCACCGAGTTCGGCGCGATCACCTACGCGTGTCTCGCGCTGGTGTGCGCGGCACTGCTCGAACCCGGGACCGGTGAGAGGGTGTCCGTCGACGACCTGCTCGAGCAGGTGCGCGCCGATGCGCGCGAGAACGGGATCGTGTTCGGCGACCCGGTGTCCGAGGAACGGAACTTCGCTGCGGCCCTGCGCGTCCTCGAGGAATGGGGCGTGATCGCCGAGTCCGGTCACGGGGACGAGGTGAGCGGCGACGAGGCGACCGGCGACGGGCCGCATCTCGACGTCCACCGCGACCTACTCCCCCATCTGCTCGACACTCCCCTGCATGGGATCCCCGGCCCCGCAGCGGCACTCGCACGTCACGAGCACGAACCCGCCGCTCTCCGCCTGTACCGCAGGCTCGTCGAGGACCCGTTCGTCGCGCGCGACGAACTGGACGACGAGTCGGCGGCGATCCTCACCCGCGACCGGCACGAACTCGCCCGGATGCTGGAGGACGACTTCGGCCTCGTCCTCGAGGTGCGTGCCGAGGGCGCGCTCGCGTACGACCCGGCCGGTGCGCTCACCGACGAGGCGTTCCCGGGGTCGGGCACCCTGAAGCACGCCTGCCTCCTGCTCCTGGCCGAACTCACCGAACGGTTCGGCGACTCGGCGGCGACCACGCTGCACGTCGACCTCCCCACCCTCGACTCGGTTCTCGCCGACCTCGCCGCCGCGCGTTCCCGCACCTGGAAGAGCATCTACGTCCGCGATCTCGCACTCCTGCGCCGGGATGTCGTCGCTCTGCTCGTCCGGCTCGGGCTGGCGCGCCCGCACGAGAACGGACTCGAACTGACCGCACCCGCCGCCCGCTACCGCCCCGTCCCCGCCGAAAGCAAGTGTCGATGACCCACTCGTCCGACCCGTCCGCCCTCGACGAGAACCCTTCACCCCGTTTCCCGGATCGCTGGCGTCTCCACCGCGCCGGCATCGTGAACGTGTGGCACTACCTGGACGTCGAGTTCGTCCTGTCCGGTGGGCGGATGATCCTGCGCGGCACCAACGGATCGGGGAAGTCCCGCGCCCTCGAGATGTTGCTGCCCTTCCTGCTCGACGCCGACCGCAGGCGCATGGACGCGACGGGCGCCGCGAAGGTCGATCTGGACGAACTCATGCGCACCGGGGCGTCGGACACCACCGACCGCGTCGGATATCTGTGGCTCGAACTGGCGCGCCCCAGCGGACATCTCACCGTCGGAGCGCAGATTCGGCACCGCGCCGACGCCCGTCGCAGCGACGTGCACTTCTTCACAACCCCCTTGTGTGTCGGCACCGAGTTGCACCTCGTCGACGATGCCCGCATCCCGCTCTCGCGGGAGCGACTCGCCGAGCTCGTCGGTGCCGACAACCTCACCCGCGATCCGGAGCGGCATCGCGAGACCGTGCGGAAGTCGGTGTTTGGCCTGCACGAGGAGACGGGACGCGAACGCTACGACGGCCTGCTGCAACTGCTGCACACCCTGCGCTCACCCGATGTCGGCCACCGCATCGACGAGGGACGCCTCCCCCAGATCCTGTCGGATGCGCTGCCACCGCTGACGGAGAACATGCTCGCCGAAGCGGGAGGTCGCCTCGACCTGCTCGGTGACACCCGCCAGGAACAGGTCCGTCTCGAAGCGGCGCACGCACACGTGCTGCGGTTCCACGAGGTGTACCGGCAGTACGCTGCGGATCTGCTGCGCGCCGACGCCGAGACCGCGCGCGACCTCGCGCAGCGGGTCGTCGAGACGCGACGCGCACTCACCGTCGCGGAAGCCGAGGCGGCCGACCTCGACGCGCAGGCCGCCGCCGCGGACACCCGCCTGAAGGAGCGCCGCGACCAGGTCGCCGAACTCGACCGCGCGATCCGCGGACTGGAGACCCACGAGATGTTCCGGTCCGCGGACGATCTCGCGCAGCGCCAGCTCGCCGTCGATGCGCTCCGCCGCGCCGCCGAGCACGCGACCGCCGCCGCCGATCGCAGCCGCCTGCAGGAACGGCGCCACACCGACCACGCGGCCCGCCTCCTCGACGAACTGACCTGCTCGGTCACGCGTGCCGCGAGACGGCTTGCGACGGCAGGTCGCGACCTGCTGTCGGTGGGTCTTCCGCACGACACCGTGCCGACCACGCTGCACTTCTCCGCCGACCGTCCACCCGCTGTGCTCGAGCCCGTGCGCACCGGCATCGACGACACCACCGAGCAGGTGGTGCGGCCGGTCGTCGCGACGGTCTCCCTCGACGCCGGGCACGTCGACGAGCTTCGGGACGCGATCCTGCGTGCCGCCGAGGCGACCCGTCGCCGACGGGACCAG
>NZ_JBKFBA010000007.1:120235-125929 GCF_053345925.1 Rhodococcus sp. C26F | reverse complement strand
GGCCGCCGAGACGGATGCCGGTGTCGGTGCGGCCGCCGCCGGTCTGCAGCACCGGTGGCGCGCGTGGATCACCGCCGACCGTACGACGGCTCTGCTGCCGGAACTCGATCGGGATCGGGTCATCCTGATGCGCCGACTGTCCACGCGACTCGACGCACTGATCGACTCGTCCCCCACCGACGCCGGCGACACGGACTCCGAGGACGTCGACCTCGATTCGGCACTCGCCGAGCTGGATTCGCTGCCCACGACTGCCGCTCGGTCCGCTCTGAGCAACCTCGCCGGCGCCCCGGCCGAGCGCGAGCGCCGCGAACGTGAGGCGCGGACCGCGCGCGAGGACCTCGTCCGCGAACAGGCGGCACTCGACGCGATCGGCGAGGGCCCGGAACAGGCGCCCTGGCACGTGCGCACCGACGGTGTCCCACTGTGGCGGGCGGTCGAGTTCGTCGACACCCTCGGGGACGACGATCGCGCCGGAATCGAGGCGGCGTTGCTCTCCGCGGGTTTCCTCACCGCCACGGTCGACGGCGAGGGCCGCTTGCGTGCACTGGGCGGTCAGGTCCTCGTCTCGCCGCGCGGTGAACCACCGGCGCAGCCCCTGTCGACGGTCCTGCGTCCCGACCGCGAGGCCGACGTACCGCGCCCGGCGATCGAGGCGGTCCTCAACACGATCGGATTCGAGGACGCCACCGCGGTGGCCTCGGTCTCACGGGACGGCCGCTGGCACAACGGCGTTCTGCGCGGACGCCACACCGCCGAGGCCCCGCGCAGCATCGGCAGGCCTGCCCGGGAGGCCGCGACCGCGGCCCGTCGGGTGCGTCTCGACGAGATCCGCGCCGAACTCACCCGGATCGACCTGGCGGTGGAACAGCTGCGCGTCGACTACCCCGACGCGGTGCACCGGCGGGCGGAGATCGACGCGCACCTGTCGACCGCGCCGACCTCACATGCCCTGCGCGCCGCGCTCGAACGACGTCGGCACGCGTACGCGCATGTGCGGTCCGGGGCGAACACCGCGGTGGAACTGCGCGAGCGGGCGACGACGCTGCGTGCTCGCTGGACCGCCGAGCTCGACGCACACCGCACGGCGTGCGAGCACTTCGGCGTGCCCGGCGATGTTCCGGAACTCGAGGCGCTGGTCGCCGGATGCGCGTCCGCAGAGACACTGTGCACCGAACTGGCACGCGATCTCGGTGACGTCCTCGCCGCCCATGTCCGGTTCACGGATGCCGCCGAACGGTGCGTGCAGGCCACCGCCGAGCGGATCGACGCGGAGGAGCTCGCCGAATCGTGCCGCTACGAATGGCACGCGAAGGCCGCGGTGGTCGCTGCCCAGACCGCCGCTGTCGACGTCGATGCCGCCGACCTGGCGCGGGAACTGCGTGACTCGGAGGCCGAACGGGCACGCGCCGACGAACAGTTCCGACGCACAGTCGCCCATCGCGACCATCTCGGCCGTGCCGTCGCCGAGGTGCTGCAGCGATGTGCTGCCGCACGCGAACGGCTCGACCGCGACCGACGCGAACTCGCCGCGGCCGCCGAACTGCTCGCCGCGCACATGCAACTGCCCGAACTGCGCGCCGCGCTCGAGGAGGATCCGGGATCGGACTCCGCCTCTGCCCGGACGGTTCTGCCTCCGGTCCACCTCGAGGATCCGGATCATGTGCTCTCGGTGGCCCGCACCCTGCTGGCCGCGTTGCCGCCGCGCACGGGAGCCGACGAGAACGCGATGCTGGTCGCGCTGCAACAGTTCGACCGCGACATCACGGCCCGGTTCGACATCGAGCACACGGTGACACACGGCGCCCATCGCGTCCGGATCGCCGGGGCGGGCGACGACACCACGCCCGCGGGTGTCTCGGCCACCCTGAGTCGGCAGGTCGAGGACGGCCGGCGGGCACTGTCGCAACGCGAGCACGACGTGTTCACGGGATTCGTTCTCGGCGGTGTGGCCGACGAACTGCGCCGGCGGATCGAGCGGGCACGACAGGTGATCGCCGCGATGAACGACAGTCTCGCCGACAGCCGCACGACGCACGGGATCGGCGTGAGAATCGAGTGGCGCCCCGGTGGCGAGGACGCCGACGCGGCGCGGCTGACGCAGCTGCTCACCGCCACCGAGCGGTCACCCGACGATGCGTCCGAACTGGTCGGGATGCTGCGGCGCCGGCTGGAATCCGCCCACACCGCCGATCCGTCCGCCGGCTACGCCCAGCACCTGTCGCAGGCACTGGACTACCGGCGCTGGCACGAGGTCGAGGTGACCATCCTCGGCCCAGAACCGGACCGGGAGAGGCGGATCTCCGCGCGCGCCAAGATATCCCAGGGCGAGACCCGGTTCGTGTCGTACGTGGCACTGTTCGCGGCGGCGGACGGTTATCTCTCCGGCCTACCCGATACCGGCACCGCACTGCGCCTCGTGCTGCTCGACGACGCGTTCGCCAAGATCGACGACCCGACGATCGGTGAACTCATGGGTCTGCTCGTGCGGCAGGACATGGACTTCGTCATGACCGGGCACGCACTGTGGGGTTGTGTGCCCGAGGTACCCGAGCTCGACGTCTACGAGGTCCGGCGACTCGCCGACGGCGCGGCCGTGACGACCCGCGTGCACTGGGACGGCCGCGTCCGGCGACTCCGACCGCTCACCGAGCTGCGGACATGACAGTGGCGGGAGCGATACGGATCGCGCCCGCCACAGTCGGGTCTTTCAGGGGTGTCCGGATCAGGACACGCGGCGCAGCAGCGCGGCGAGTGCCTGTCCGCCACCGATGCACATGGTGACGACGCCGAGTTCGAGATCGCGGCGGATCAGGTCCTTGGCGACGCGCAGCGTCAGGATCGCGCCGGTCGCGCCGACCGGGTGGCCCAGGGCGATGGCACCGCCGTAGGGGTTGGTCTTCTCCGGGTCGAGCTTGGCGTCGCGCGCCACCGCCACGGCCTGCGAGGCGAAGGCCTCGTTGAGCTCGACGGTGTCGATGTCGGCCGGCGTCAGGCCGTTCTGCTCGAACAGCTTCACCAGGGCGAGAGTCGGGGCGTAGCCCATCAGCTCGGGCTCCATCGCCGCGGTGACGACCGACTCGAGCACGACGGAGGCACCGAGACCGCGTTCGCGGGCGACCGACTCGCGGGCCAGGACGAGCGCAGCAGCGCCGTCGTTGATCCCGGAGGCATTACCGGCGGTGACGGTGCCGTCCTTGATGAACGCCGAGCGCAGCTTGCCGAGCACCTCGAGGGTGGTGTCGGGCTTGGGGTGCTCGTCCTCGGTGACGGTGACGGGCTTGCGGCCACCGATCTCGACCGGAGTGATCTCCTCGGCGAAGGCGGCCTTCGCGGCGTCGGTGGCGGCGCGACGCTGCGATTCGAGGGCGAACTCGTCCTGCTGCTCGCGGCTGACGCCGTACTCGCGGGCGACGTTCTCGGCCGTGACACCCATGTGCTGTCCGCTGAACGGGTCGGTGAGCATGCCGACGGTGCCGTCGACGAGCTCGCGGTTGCCGAGCTTGTAACCGTTGCGGGCACCGAAGTCGTAGAACGGCATGCGCGACATGCTCTCGTCGCCACCGGCGACGGTGATCTCCGCGGCACCCCAACGGATCTCCTGGGCCGCGGACCACACGGCCTGCAGGCCCGAGCCGCACAGGCGGTTGACGGTCAGGGCCGGGGTGGAGACGGGAAGTCCGGCGGCGAGGGTGACGCGACGGGCGTTGTAGGCGTCGGCGCCGACCTGGCCGATGCAGCCCATGACGACCTCGTCGATGTCCTCACCTGCGACACCCGCGCGCTGCAGCGCCTCGCGTACGGCGGTGGCGCCGAGTTCGTGCGCGGGCACGTCCTTGAGTGCGCCGCCGAAGCTGCCGACGGGGGTGCGTGCGCCGTCGACGATGACGATGCGTTCCGGAGCGGTCATTTCTCGTCCAATCTGGTCGAACACCTGGGGTCCACGCGCCGGCACCGCCGAGCGCACGGCTCTTCGGGAAGGTGCCCTCCCGAAGCGTCCGACCGATGCTACGGCACCGAGTGCCGCGATTGCATCGGTCCGGACACACGCTGCAGAAACGTGAACGGAAACGCCATTCTACATATGGACTACGACGTTTTCACTCGCTGTCCGCAGTGAACGGAGCACCCGCCGCGAGACGTTCCGCAGCCACCGGTGTGCCCAGCTCACGCCGGTGCCGAGCGTCCTCCAGACAGAACTCGAGGAAGCGGTACAACTGCACGGGATCGACGGCCAGATGCCGTGAGTCCACCTCGATCCGGGGCTCGGACGGCAGGCGCTCGAACGGGAACACCCGACTCGTGCGCCGACGCGCCCACGCCGCCGACCCGTGCCCCTCGATCCAGATCTCCGGGAACCCCCGGTCGACCGCACGAAGACCCCGCACCGACACCCACGGCAGATAGGACTCTACGAACCAGCCGCGCAGCCTGATCCCGTCCGGTCCGAGAACGAGCGAACCGGCCCGGATGCGCCCGAGTGCCACCTCCACGAGGAAGGCCAGGCACACCCCGGCGACGAGCGCCAGCACCAGCGCCACGAGAGGTAGACCCTCGTTCCCGACCACGATCTCCACGGCTGCGCCGAGCGAGAGGAACGTCCCGCACAGCACCATCGCGAGCAGCAGACCGAAGACGGGGCGACGGCCCGCGATCTCGGTACTGCCGCGATCGGCCGTCTCGACGTACCGGACCCGCGGTGTGCGGCTCGGAGGCCACGGCGACGGTCGCCGGACCCCAGATCCGGCAGGCCACCAGAAGGTGGCGCCGAAGGCCGCCGTCAGCAGCATCAGCACCGCCAGGATCGAATAGAAGCGGTCGGCGCCCACCGAATCGGTGCCCCACGCGCCCGCTCCGCGGGCCGCGGCGAAAATCGCCACGAGCACCGCCGCACCGGCCGCTGCGTACACGTGCAGATTGCGCGTGCCGTGCTGCCATTCGCTCGGCGGTTCGATGTGGGATGTCGGTTCGGTACCGAAAGTCGGTTCGGTACCGGAAGTCGCAGCCTCCGTGCCGCGCCCACCCCACGGGACAACAGGTCGTCGCATCGGTCTCCCCTCCAGGTGTACCGAGGAGCCCCGACGTCCTCGGCCCTGCCGGTCGGCCGGAACGCTACCTCGAGCGGCGGACCCGATGCGGACCCTTCGGGCGCGATGTCACCGACGGGCACACGAGTTGGCACCGGTCGGTGTGACAATTAACATACCCCTCGGTCATCAGAGTGTTGAACCAGGTCACGGCCGTTTCTGAAGGGACAGGACGCGCATGGGAGAGTCTCGCGAGAATTTTTCCCTACGTGTCGGTAACACCTGTAGGCGTGAGCACGACACAATCTGTGACGATTCAGACGAGACCGGAGGAGTCTGCATGACTGTCCAGCTTGATTCGCCTGGCATCGCGTCCGTCGGCGAAGCTTCGTCGGCCGAGGCAGAGCCCGGGGAGCTGTTCGAGCAGATCAAGGAGCTCGACGCTCAGCTGCTCGCGGTGATCAAGCGGCGTTCGGAGCTCGTTCAGCGCGCCGGAGCATCCGCGAAGGGCACCGACGCGAGCCGCGAAGCACAGGCCGAGGAAATGGCCGTCCTGCGACGCTTCGCCGAACTCGGCACCGACGGCAGCACGCTCGCGATGACGCTGCTGCGCCTCGGCCGCACCCGCAAGGCCTGAGACCTACCACCGACGGCCCCCGCACCACAC
>NZ_JBKFBA010000007.1:81511-120219 GCF_053345925.1 Rhodococcus sp. C26F | reverse complement strand
CCGTCGCCGTACCCGGAGCCGTCCACCGATTCGCATCACGCCGGTCGCAAACGTGGCCGCCCGCTCCCCTGTCGGCATACCGTCGGGACATCCCCGAAGAACGGACAGGAGCAGCATGGATCTCGGACTCACCGCGAAGAGGGCCATCGTCACCGGCGGTAGCCGCGGCATCGGCTACGCCATCGCGCGGGCACTGGCCACCGAAGGTGCCGACGTGGTGATCGCGGCCCGTACTGCGGCCGATCTCGACATCGCGGCGAAGACCCTCTCGGAGGAGACCGGGCGACGAATCGTTCCCGTGCCCACCGACACCGGCGACCAGGCCTCGGTCGACGCGCTGGTCGCGCGGGCCGTCGCCGAACTCGGCGGGGTCGATATCCTCGTCAACTCCGCCGCCACCCCCTGGAGTGCGAACAAGCCGACGGACTTCGCCGCGACCACCGACGACGTCGTGCGCAACGAGGTCGAGATCAAGGTCCTCGGCTGTCTGCGCACCGCACGCGCCGTCGCCCCCTACCTGATCGAGCAGGGCTGGGGCCGGATCATCAACATCAGCGGCCTCGGCGCGCGCAGCGCGAACTCCATCGCCCAGACGGTCCGGAACGTCAGCGTTGCGGCTGTGACGAAGAACCTCGCCGACGAACTCGGCCCGCACGGCATCAACGTCACCGTGGTACACCCCGGCCGGACCCGCACCGAACGGCTGGCGGCACGCCTGGCCGAGGAGTCGGCCGAGACCGGCACGCCGGTAGCCGAACTCGAACAGCAGATCGCGAAGAACTCCGTGAACCGCCTCATCGATGCGAGCGAGGTCGCCGACGTCGTCGCGTTCCTCGCGAGCCCGCGCAGCATCGGCATCACCGGCGATGCGATCGCTGTGGGCGGTGGCGTGCCCGGCGCGGTCTACTACTGAGCAATCCCCCGAAACGATGCGGCACCGGCCGGGAAACCCCGACCGGTGCCGCGTACGTCGTCCGTCAGCGCAGGATTCGACGGCACCGCCGTCAGCGCAGAATTACGGCACCGCCGTCAGCGCAGGATCGTTTTGATCTCCAGGAACTCCTCGAGCCCGAAGACACCGGCCTCGCGTCCGATACCCGACTGCTTGTAACCACCGAAGGGTGCGTCGGTGTTGAAAGCGCCACCGTTGATGTAGACCTGGCCCGTGCGCATACGACGGGCCACGGCCTCCGCTCGCGCCGGGTCGGCCGACCAGACCCCGCCGGACAGGCCGTACTCGCTGTCGTTGGCGATGCGCACCGCGTCGTCCTCGTCCTGGTATCCGATGATCGACAGCACCGGCCCGAAGATCTCCTCGCGGGCGATCGTCATCTCCGGCGCGACGTTCGTGAACACGGTCGGGCCGACGAAGTAGCCGGTGGTGAACTCGGTTTCGCGTCCGTCGAGCACCAGTTCGGCCCCCTCCTCGACGCCCTTGTCGATGTACGCCTTCACGCGTGCCTGCTGCGTGCCGCTGACGAGCGGGCCCAGCTTCGACGACGGATCGTCGGGCAGCCCGACGGTGTAGGCCCGCGCGACCTGCTCGGCGATGGCGGTGGCCTCCTGCAGACGGTCGGCGGGGACGAGCATGCGGGTCAGTGCGGTGCAGGTCTGGCCGGAATTGAGGAAGCACTTGCCGACACCCTCGGTGACGGCGGCGGTGAGGTCGGCGTCGTCGAGGATGATGTTGGCCGACTTGCCGCCGAGTTCGAGCGCGACCTTCTTCACCGTCTCCGCAGCGACGACCGAGACGCGCTTGCCGGCACGCGTCGAGCCCGTGAACGACACCATGTCGACGTCGGGGTGCGCGGCGATGGCCTCGCCGACGACCGGTCCGTAACCGCTGACGAGGTTGAACACGCCCGGCGGCAGGCCGGCCTCGTCGACGATGTCGACGAGCGCGTAGGTCACCAGCGGTGCGACCTCGGTGGGCTTGAGGACCACGGTGCATCCGGCGGCGAGCGCGGCGAACACCTTCAGCACCACCTGGTGCAGCGGGTAGTTCCACGGGGTGATCGCCCCGACGACCCCGATGGGTTCGCGTACGACGAGGGCGTTGCCGATCTCCTGGTCGTCGAAGTCGTACGTTCCGGCCAGCGACGCATAGCCGGCGATGTTCTTCAGCGGCATCCCGACCTGGATGGCACGCGCGAAGTGCGCGGGCATCCCCATGTCCTGCGAGACGACCCTCGTGAGCTCGTCGGCGCGCTCGTTCGCCAGCGAGGAGACCTTTTCCAGGTAGGCGGCACGTGACGCGCCACTGAGCGCGGACCAGGCCGGGAAGGCGGCCCTCGCCGCGGCGACGGCCCGATCGACGTCGGAGGCGACACCCTCGGCGACCACGGCGACGACCTCTTCGGTCGTCGGGTTCACGACCTCGATGCGGCCGCTGCCGTCGGAGTCCACCCACTGTCCGTCGATGTAGATCTGCGTGCGGTCGAGAATGTCGGTCATATCGCTCTCCCCTGCTCGTAGGCCGGCCTGTCGACGCCGTTGGGCGCGAGCGTAGCGAAGACCCGTCCCGCAATACAGCGTTTACTCCCGGCGGGTTGTGATGTATCCCGCCGTCACCGGAGTTAACACGTGCGCTACACTGGCCATTGCTGCTCGCGCGCTCCACCGTCGCAACGCACGGCGCATTCGGACAAAGACGTCTGCATTCACACACATCGTCTCCGGCACACGTCTATGCACCTCAGGAGCTGCGCCTTCCCACGCGTTCCCTCTTCTTCGCATCGTCACTGCCGGTCGACGCCGAATTCGATGCACCGAGGAGGACGTCCGTGACGCACGCCCGTGACACCGGCCTGTACGACAGCACGCTGGACAAGAGCAGTTGTGGTGTCGGTTTCATCACCCGCAAGGACGGCGTGCAGACCCACGACGTGCTCACCCGCGGTCACGAAGCCCTGTGCGTCGTGCCACACCGCGGTGGCATGTCCGCCGAGGGTGTCGGCGACGGAGCCGGCATCAACGTGGACCTGTCGGTCGCCTTCTTCTCCGAGATCACCGGAAAGCCCTTGCAGGGAGGGCACTTCGGTGTCGGAAACTTCTTCCTCCCCACCGATCCCGCGGCGCATGCCGATGCCGAGGAACTCGTCTCGTCGGCACTCGCCGGAGCCGGGGTCACCGTGCTCACGGTGCGCGACGTTCCCGTCGACGACAGCGTGTTGCGTCCTGCCGCAACGAAATACCAGCTGCCGATCCGTCAGTGGATCTTCACGCGGCCCGACGCGTGCGACTCCGTCGACGAGTTCGACCGGCTGCTGCACGGCGTGCTCCTCGAGGTCGAGGCCCGCGCCTACACCGAACCGGAACTGGGCGGGCTGTATCCGCTCTCGCTCAGTGCGCGCACGCAGGTTCTCAAGAACCGCTTGAACTCTCACGAGGTCATCCCGTACTTCCGCGATCTCACCGATCCGCGGCACGCGGTGCACACCCTGTTCTTCCACACCCGGTTCTCGACGAACACCGATCCACATCCGACGATGGCGCAGCCGTTCCGCCTCATGGCGCACAACGGCGAGCTGAACACCGATCGCAAGAACCGGCTGTTCGAGGGCGCCCTCGCCCGCGCGACGGGCCGCGACATCATCCGCCCGCCGGGACAGTCCGACAGCTGCCGGTTCGACCAGACCCTGGCCTCGCGCATCGCCCACAACGACCTCGACCTCGTCACCGCGGTCGTGCAGATGATGCCGCCGGCCTGGGAGAACGACACCGACCTGTCGCCGCAGGTCCGCGCGATGCTCGAGTTCTTCTCACTGTACGAGGAGAAGAACGACGGTCCGGCCGCGCTGATCTTCGGCAACGGCACCGTCGTCGGCGCGCGCCTCGACCGCCTCGGCCTGCGCCCGCTGCGCACCGTGGAGACCGAGGAGTACCTCGCCGTCACCTCCGAGGCCGGCCAGTTCGACTTCGCACCCGAAACCGTGCTGCGTCGCGGCCGCATCGAGGCCGGTGGCATGCTGTACTTCGATCACCGCACGCGCCGCTCCTACGGAACCGTCGAGGCGCTCGAACTTCTTGCTGCCCGGCAGGATTACGCGTCGCTCGTCGACGAGGCCCGCCGCGATCTCGATGCCCTTCCCGAGGTTCCCGCCGAGAAGGCCGGTTCCCCGCTGCGCTACAACGGCGATCTCGGCCGCTACCAGCGCTACGTGTCCTACAGCATCAACCAGGAGTCCTTCCGGTTCATGCTCGACCCGATGCTCGCGTCGGGTCAGGAGCGCATCTCCGCGATGGGCTACGGCAACGCCATCAACGCGCTGTCGGATCAGGAAGGCGGTGTGGCCAAGTACTTCTCGCAGCGCTTCGCCCAGGTCACCAACCCGTCGCTGGACTCGATCCGCGAGGCGGACGGCATGACCCTGCGCGTCGCGCTCGGTGCTCGCCCCGGTAGCGGTGCTCCCGCCTCGTCCGCGACCCAGATCGTGGTGCCCACCCCGATCCTCACGCACCTCGACATGCTGCGTATCCGCGAGCAGTCCGACACCCCGGTGCGGCGTTTCGAGATGCTGTACTCCCCCGTCTTCGACGACGCCAAGGCGAACGCGGCCGCACTCGCCGCCGCGATCGACGGTACGGCCGAGGCCGTCGCCGATTTCGCTCGCGAATCCGGTGGCATCGCCGTGCTCACCGACCGCCACGTCTCCACCGACCGCGCCGGACTGCCCATGGTGCTCACCGTCGCCGCGGTCGACCAGCGGCTGATCGACGAGGGACTGCGTCTGCGCGTGTCCGTCATCGTCGAGTCCGGACAGCTGTTCTCGTCGCATCACATCGCCGCGACCCTCGGTTTCGGTGCCGCTGCGGTGTATCCGCTCACGGTGCAGATGCGCGCCGAGGAGAAGTTCGGCGACGATGCCGATGCCGCGTTCCTGAAGTTCCGCAAGGCGGCCGAGAAGTCGCTCATGAAGACGATGGGACGCGTCGGCCTGTGCACCGTCGAGTCGTACATCGGGGGTGAGTTCTTCGAGCCGAGCTATCTCGACACGGGCGACGAGGTGCTCGCGCGCTGGTTCCCGAACGTGAAGTCCCCGGTCGGCGGTGTCGGTTTCACCACCCTCGCGCAGGCCGTCGCCGACTGGCACCGTCGCGCTCTCACGGTCGAGACGGAGAAGGACGTCCCGCTGCTGGGTCTGTTCAAGGAGCGCGCCGAGGGCGCCGGTCACTCGTTCGGCACGACCGCCGTGCGCGGCTTCGTGGACATGACCGAGGAGTCGATCACGCTGCCCGTCGAGAGGGAGGCCGAGCCGGATCTGACCGACGCGCTGCGTCTGCTGCCGCTGCACCGCCTCTCCGACGCGCACGGTCTCGACGACGCGTCGTACCGCTACGGCGGCTTCCGCGCCCTGACACCCGCCGAGATCGACGCCTTCGAGATCACCCCGGGCTACCGCGCGTTCGCCCGCACGATGGCCGACGAGCGCGCGCAGCGTCCCGCGGCGCTGCGCGATGTGCTCGCTCTGCCGGCCGACGTCACCTACGCCGTCACCGCCGAGGACTTCACCAAGGAGATGGGCCGCTTCGCGCGGTTCGGCAACAACTCGATGCTCGTGCGCGGGATCTCCGCGGCGCGAGTCGGTGAGAGCGAGTTCGTCCTGCGTCTGACCGGTCCGCTGGCCGACGACCACCGTCGTCCCGATGCGCTCGCAGCCTCGCTCGTCGCCCGCTTCGGTGACGGCATCGTCTCGCACCGCTGCTACGGCGACACCCTCACCGTGCACGCGATCGGCGATGCCGCGCGCTATCTCGAGCAGGTCCGTCAGGCCCCGCTGAGCGTGCGACTCGACCGGGTGCAGCCGGCCCACGAGATCACCCCGGCGCTCGCGTCGGGTGCGATGAGCCACGGCGCGCTCAACTCCAACGCCCACGAGGCCGTCGCCCACGGCACCAACATGGTCGGCGGCATGTCGAACTGCGGTGAAGGTGGCGAGCACATCTCCCGCTACGGCACCATCCGCGGCTCGCGCATCAAGCAGTTCGCGTCCGGACGCTTCGGTGTGTGGGCCGGTTATCTCGCAGATCCGATGCTCGAGGAGATCGAGATCAAGATCGCGCAGGGCGCCAAGCCCGGCGAGGGCGGCCAGCTGCCCGCCAAGAAGGTCACGGTGGAGATCGCCGCGGCACGTGGCGCAACGCCGGGCGTCGAGCTGGTCTCGCCGCCGCCGCACCACGACACCTACTCCATCGAGGACCTCGCCCAGCTCATCCACGACGCCAAGGCGGCGCGGGTGCGGGTGATCGTCAAACTCGTCTCCTCCGAGGGCATCGGCACGATCGCCGTGGGTGTCGCGAAGGCGGGTGCCGACGTCATCAACGTCGCCGGCAACACCGGCGGCACGGGTGCGGCCTCGGTGACCTCGCTGAAGTACGCGGGCCGGTCCGCGGAGATCGGTGTGGCCGAGGTCCACCAGGCCCTCACCGCCAACGGTCTGCGCGACAAGGTCGTGCTGCGGTGCTCGGGTGCGCACCAGACGGCGTCGGACGTCATCGTCTCCGCGCTCCTCGGCGCCGACAGCTTCGAGTTCGGCACCACCGCGCTGATGATGCTCGGCTGCGTCATGGCGAAGAACTGCAACGTCAAGTGCCCGGCAGGTCTGACCACGAATCCCGAAGTGTTCAACGGTGATCCGCGAGCGATGGCCCAGTACCTGCTCAACGTCGCGCACGAGACCCGCGAGCTGCTCGCCCGCCTGGGTCTGCGGTCGCTGCGCGACGCGCGGGGCCGCGCCGACCTGCTGCACCTCCTCGACCACCCGTCGAGCGTGGGCCGGCTGGACCTGCGGGCGATGCTCGCGGTGCTGCCCGAGGTGCACATCGACAACCCGGTCTACATGGAGAAGGACTACTCGCTCGACGAGGCGTGGGTGGCCCGGCTGCGTGAAGCTCTCGTCGATGCGAAGGAGCTCACCGTCGCGCTCGGCGACGGCGTGCAGCTGACGAACAACAACAAGAGCGTCGGCGCGCAGCTGGCGATCGACATCGAGCGCATGCTCAACCACGAGGACCTCGGCGCCCTGCCGGCCGTGCTCGACGACGAGCGCGGACGCCGCTGGCTACGCGACGGCACCGTCACCATCACCACCTCCGGTTCGGCGGGCCTGTCCTTCGGGGCGTTCTGCAACGACGGCATGCACATCGAGCACACCGGTACCGCCAACGACGGCGTCGGCAAGGGCCAGTGCGGTGGGCAGATCGTGCTGCGTTCACCGGGTGGCGGCAGCGACGATCGCGGTGGCAACGTGCTCATCGGCAACTTCGCGCTCTTCGGTGCGACCGGCGGTCGCCTGTTCGTCGAGGGCGAGGCCGGCGACCGCTTCGCGGTGCGCAACTCCGGTGCCACCGCCGTCGTCGAGGGTGTCGGCGAGTTCGCCTGCGAGTACATGACCAACGGCGCGGTGCTCAACATCGGCGAGTTCGGCAAGGGTTTCGGCAACGGCATGTCGGGCGGGTTCGTCTACCAGTACGACCCCGAGGGCCTGCTCCCCCGCAAGGCCAGCGCCGACTCGATCGTCCTCGGGTCGATCACCGGCGACGACCCGCAGGCCGCGATCCACAACGCCGCCGTGCTGCAGCTGTTGCACCTGCACGTCGAGGCGACCGGCTCGGTGAAGGCCCGCTTCCTGATCGACAACTGGCAGGTCGAGCAGCACCGCTTCGCGTACGGCATGCCGCGCGCGCTGCTGCAGTACCAGGACCTCGACGAGATCCTCGCCGCAGCGTCGCGCAAGGACCTCGCCGCCGAGGTCGCCACGGCGCTGGTCGCGCACCAGGTGCGCAAGTTCAAGGAGAACTACCGCTCGGGTGTTCCCGTCGCCGGTGGTGTCACCCCGGACGCGACCGACACCGAGGCCATGTACGCGCTGCTCAACAACTACACGGTGCTCGCCGCCGCGCAGGAGATGGCGCTGCAGAAGGTCCCCGGCGCCACCGACGTGTCGGATCCGGCGGTACAGAAGGCCGCACGCAATCTGCTGCTCACCGAGGACTTCTTCCTCGTCGCGAAGCTCGAGCGCTACGCCCTCGCGGCGATCGCCGACCACACCGACGAGCAGCTCGCGGCGCTGGTCGCCGACAAGCGCCTGAACGACTACAAGCAGGCCCTGGCCCTGCGCAACGTCCGCTCGGTCGATGCGCCCGGTACCTACGGCTGGATCCTCTTGCAGAGCCGCAAGAATCTCGACGCCGCAGGTCGCCTGCCCGGTTACGAGGAACTGTTCGCACGCAACGCCGTCCCGAACGTCCTCACCTCCACGATGGGAGTCTCCGCGTGACCACCACCGGCCCGTTCATTCCCCTCGACGCCCCGTTCACCGCCGATCAGCGGTCGTGGCTCTCCGGCTTCGTCGCCGGGATGCAGACCCGCCTGTTCTCCGGTGGTCCCGCCGACGATGCCGGGGCCGCCGGCTCGGCACCCGCTCTGCACGTGCTCTACGGCTCGCAGACCGGCAATGCCGAAGCCGTCGCCGAGGACGCTGCGGTCGCGGCCCGCGCCCAGGGCTTCGCGCCGGTCGTGTGCGCTCTCGACGACATGGACCTCGACCGGTTCGCCGGTCTGAGCCAGGTCCTGATCGTCACGTCCACCTACGGCGAGGGCGAGATGCCCGACAACGCCGAGCTGTTCTGGGAGGCACTGTCGGCCGAGAGCGCCCCGCGTCTCGACGGCATGAACTTCGCGGTGCTCGCCCTCGGCGACACCGGTTACGACGGGTTCTGCCAGGCAGGCAAGCTCATCGACATGCGGCTCGAGCAGCTCGGTGCGCAGCGCATCGTGCCGCGGGTGGACTGCGACGTCGAGTTCGAGGAGCTCGCCGCGACGTGGATCGCGGAGACGCTGCCGCTCGTCGCGGCCGTCGAGGGCATCGTGGGCGACGGCGCTCCCGCCCCCGCGGCACCGGCGGCACCGGCCCGGGCGAAGTCGCAGTGGACCCGCAAGAATCCCTATCCGGCGGTGCTGACGTCGAACGTGCTGCTGTCCGGGGAGGACTCGGCCAAGGAGATCCGGCACTACGAGTTCGCGCTCGCCGATTCCGGTCTCGAATACGAAGCGGGCGACGCGCTGAACGTGGTGCCCGTCAACGACACCGAACTCGTGCACGCGATCCTCGGTCGGCTCGGTCTCGACGGCGCGACCGTCCCCGAGGGTCACGACGACACGCTCGAGCACCTGCTCACCTACAACTACGAGATCACCGCTCCGTCCGTCGATCTCCTCGAGGAGATCGAGAAGCACACGGGCAACGAGGAACTCACCTATGTGCTGCGGCACGGCGACAAGGCCGCACTCGACGAATGGTTGTGGGGCCGCGACATTCTCGACGTGCTGCTGCTCGATCCCGCGCCCGAGTTGTCGGCCGAGCAGTTCCTGGCGCTGCTGCGTCCGCTGCAGCACCGGGCGTACTCGATCTCGTCGAGCCCGAACGCGTGCGACGGTTCGGTGCACCTGACGGTCGCGGCGGTGCGCTACGGCACCGACGGCCGCGAGCGTCGCGGCGTGTGCTCGACCTTCCTCGCCGATCGTGTCGGTGAGAGCAGGGTCGGCATCTTCGTGTCGAAGAACAAGGCCTTCCGCGTCCCCGCCGACGACACGGCGCCGATGATCATGGTCGGTCCGGGCACCGGCATCGCGCCCTTCCGCGGCTTCCTGCAGGAACGTCGCGCACGGGGTGCGACGGGGAAGAACTGGCTGTTCTTCGGCGACCAGAAGCGCGGCTGCGACTACATCTACGAGAACGAGTTGGCCGAGTTCGCCGACTCGGGTGTGCTCACGCGCCTGGACCTGGCGTTCTCCCGCGATCAGGCCGAGAAGATCTACGTGCAGACCCGCATGAAGGAGCACGGCGCGGAACTGTTCGCGTGGCTGGAGGAGGGCGGCCACTTCTACATCTGCGGCGACGCGTCGCGGATGGCGAAGGACGTCGACCGTGCGCTGCATGAGATCGTCGCCGAGCACGGCAGCATGAGCGACGAGCAGGCCGCCGAGTACATCACGACCCTCAAGCGCGAGAAGCGGTACGTGCGCGATGTGTACTGAGCAGGCCGGGGGTACGCACCAGCACCTCGAGGCTCGCAACACCATCGGTCACCGGTGGCGTTGCGAGCCTCGAGCGCGTGTTGCGAACCTCCCCGGAGGGACGATCGCAATGCCCTAGACTGTGCTGCAGGTCACACGAGGGAGTAGCTCGATGCCCGATCGCTCCGCAGCACGCAGCCGGCAGGCACCGACCGCCGACAGTCCCGACCGGATCCGCAACGTTGCCCTGGTGGGGTGCAGCGGCTCCGGGAAAACCACCCTCACCGAATCCCTCGCCGTCGCAGCGGGCGCTGTCGGGCGCGCCGGGCGCGTGGCAGAGGGCACCACGGTGTCCGACTACGAGGAGATCGAGCAGCGCCACCGCCGGTCGGTGCAGCTGTCCGTCGTCCCCCTCGAATGGAACGACATCAAGATCAACCTGATCGACACGCCGGGACACCCCGACTTCGACGCCGAGGTCCGCGCAGGCCTGCACGCGGCCGACGCGGCGATCTTCGTCGTCTCCGCCACCGATCCCATCAGCGCAGCGACCCGCGCGCTCTGGCGTGAATGCGACGACGAGGCGATCCCCCGCGCGATCGTGGTGAACAAACTCGACGTCGCCCGGCACAGCTTCGACGACATGCTCACCGACTGTCACGACGCCTTCGGATTGGGACCGGACACCCTGAGGGCCATGTTCTATCCCGTCTACGACGGCGACCGCCCGATCGGGTCGATGGGTCTGCTGACGGGCCGCAGCTACGGCGAACCCGGTCCGTGCCCGGTGTCCACCGAAGCGCGCGAGAGCCTCGTGGAGGCCATCTCCGGCCAGGACGACACGCTCATGGAGCGGTTCATCGCCGGCGAGCAACTCGACACGGCCTCCCTGCAGGAAGGACTCACCCGCGAGATCCTGGCGTGCACCCTGCACCCGGCCGTTCCCGCCGACGAGACGGGGATCGGTGCCGTCGAACTGCTCGAATTGATCACCACCGGATTCCCCGCACCGACGCAGCGCGGTCGTGGTGCACCGCCATGCGATCCGGACGGTCCGCTCGCCGCGCAGGTCGTGCGCGTGGCCGGCGACTCCTATGTCGGGCGGATCAGCCTGGTGCGCGTGTACTCCGGCACGCTGCGACCCGACACGATCGTCGCGCTGGCCGACGGCGACCGCGACAGCCGCGAACGCATTCCCGCCCTGACGAGCCCGTTCGGCAAGCAACAGCGCCCGGTCGGGGAGGCCGTGGCGGGAGACATCGCCTCCGTCGGCAAACTCGCGACGGCACAACCCGGCGACGTCCTGTACGACCCCGACCATCCGGTCCCGCTCGACCGGTGGCCCACCCCGACTCCCCTGCTCCCCGTCGCGATAGAGGCGCACACCCGCACCGACGACGACAAGCTGTCCCAGGCCCTGTCGCGCCTCGCCTCCGAGGATCCCGCGCTGCGCGTCGAGCAGAATCCCGAGACCCATCAGCTCGTGCTGTGGTGCACGGGTGAAGCGCACGCCGAACTGGTCCTCGAACGGTTGCGCACCCGGCACGGTGTCCAGGTCGACACGGTCGAGCATCGGGTGCCGCTCAAGGAAACCTTCGCGGGCCCCGCGAAAGGCCACGGCAGGCTCGTCAAACAGTCCGGTGGGCACGGCCAGTACGCGGTCGTCGACGTCGAGGTCGAACCACTGCCGGTGGGCAGCGGGGTCGTCTTCGCCGAGAAGGTGGTGGGCGGTGCGGTTCCGCGCCAGTTCATCCCGTCCGTGGAGAAGGGCGTGTACGCGCAGGCCGAGAAGGGTGTGACGACGGGATATCCGCTCGTCGACGTGCAGGTCACCCTGGTCGACGGCAAGGCCCACTCGGTGGATTCGTCCGACGCGGCCTTCCAGGCCGCCGCCGGGCTGGCCCTGCGGGATGCGGCCTCACACAGCACCGTTCGCGTACTCGAACCGGTCGCCGCCGTGCGGGTGATCGTGCCGGAGGAGTATCTCGGCGCGGTCCTCGGCGATCTGTCGGCCCGGCGCGGACGGGTGCTCGGCACCGAATCCCCCGAGCCGGGTGTCGCCCTGTTGCGCGCGGAGGTTCCCGAGCTCGAACTCGGCCGCTATCCGGTGGAACTGCGGGCCATCACGCAGGGCACCGCCGATTTCGCCCGCCAGTATCTGCGGCACGAACCGATGCCCGAGAATCTCGCGGCCCGATACGGCGAGTCGGACTGACCGCTGCACCGCACGAGCAGCGTGTCAGCATGAACGCCATGAGCGTTCTGCTGTGCTTTCACGCACACCCCGACGACGAGGTGTTCCTCACCGGTGGCGTGATGCGCCGGGCCGCCGACGCCGGGCATCGCGTCGTCCTCGTCGTCGCCACCGACGGTGCCCGCGGCGAATATCCCGACGGTTTGCTCGCGCCCGGCGAATCCCTCGCCGCCCGGCGCACGAAGGAGCTGGAGGAATCCGCCCGGGCGCTGGGTGCGGCGAGGGTGGTGCCCTTCGGATACGGCGATTCGGGGATGGCCGGCACCGCCGGCAACCACGACCCGAATGCCTTCGCCAACGCCGATCCGAGCGAGGTGGGAGCCAGACTGGCCGCCGTGATCGAGCAGGAACGCGCCGATGTCGTCACGATCTACGACGCGCACGGCGGCTACGGCCATCCCGATCACGTCCAGGTCCACCGG
Organism: Rhodococcus sp. C26F; assembly: GCF_053345925.1. Lineage (NCBI taxonomy): Bacteria > Bacillati > Actinomycetota > Actinomycetes > Mycobacteriales > Nocardiaceae > Rhodococcus > Rhodococcus sp. C26F. The sequence goes on along the minus strand of NZ_JBKFBA010000007.1, from coordinate 107,525 downwards.
GCCGGGATCCATGCCGAACGGATTACCGGACACGACGCCGTCTACGAGGCATCGAGCAACCGGGACCACCTGATGCGGCTGCTCTCGGCGCTGCCGGACACCCCCGACGACGTGCGCCCACCGGACCTCGAGACCTTCGGTCTACCGGAATCGGAACTGACCACCGCGGTGGACGTGTCGACGGCACTGGGCGCCAAACGCGCTGCCATGATCGGCTACGAGTCGCAGATCGGAGACTTCGGGCCGATGCTGAACATGCCCGAGGAACACCTGCGGGCCGCCTTCGGTGTCGAATGGTTCCGGCGCCGCGGTGTTCCGCCCGGGCTGCAGGAGACCGAGCTCCCGCTCTGACCCGAACGATCACGAGGAGAGAAGTGGAACAACGCATCGAGGTCTCGCGCAACATCGCCGCACCGCCATCCGCGGTGTGGCGGGTGCTCACCGCGCTGGACGAGGCGCCCACCACCCTGCGTGGGGTGAAGGCCGTGGAACGACTGGACGGCACCGGCTACGAGGTGGGCACACGGTGGCGGGAGACCCGCGTGATGTTCGGGCAGTCGGCGACCGAGGAGATGCAGGTCGCCGAGGTGGATCCGGAGCGGCGCACCGTCGTCGTCGCCGAATCCCGCGGCGCCCGCTACCGGACCGTCTTCGACCTGACCCCCTCGGCGGACGGCACGGATCTGTCCGTGGAGTTCTCCGGCGAGAGCGGACCCCTCGGCGCCTTCGCGCAGCTTGCGATGACCTTGTTCGCGCCGCTCGCGAAACGCGCAACCCGCAAGGCCCTCGAACAGGACCTCGCCGACATCGCCGCCGCGGCCGAGCGGACCCCATGAGCTAGGCGGCGGGCACGGTCTCCTCGAGCTTGCCGGTGGTGATCGGTGTGAGCAGAACCGTTGCCCGTTTGACCGTTCCGGCGCTCGGGTACCGCTCCCCTGCACCCTACGAACGAAGGACGGACGTCGATGGACAACGCCCCCAAGCACGGCTCGGGCCGCCCCGAGGACAACGACGACCTCACCGGCCAGAAGATCAAGAATCTCGTCGACAAGCTCGAACAGAAGGTCGAGAACGAACGCGAGCAGGAGGGTGCACCCGGCAACGTCGCGGACCGGGTGAAGACGGAGAAGGTCGAACCCGACGATCAGGCTCCCGAATGAGCCGTCCTCACGCGTAGATCCGCCCGTAGAGTTCGCGGATCTCCTCGGCGGTCGGGATCCTCGGGTTGTTGTTCGGGGATCCCGACGCCAGCGCCTGCTCGGCCATGAGCGGGACCCTCTCGTCCCAGGTCTGCTTGTCGATGCCGTACGACTTCGGCGTCGGCACCTCCACGTCGCGGCACAATTCCTTCAGCGCGACGACCAGGTCGGCCGCGGCGGTCGCGTCCGAGGCGTCCGCCGAAGCCGCGCCGAGCGCGCGAGCGCAGTCGGCATAGCGGGACTCGGCGGCATCCACGGAGAATTCGGTGACCGCGGGGAACAGCATGGCGTTCGACAGTCCGTGCGCGACGTGGAAGTGCGCGCCGATCGGCCGGCTCATACCGTGGACCAGGGCGACGCTGGAGTTGGAGAACGCGATGCCCGCCTGCGTGGCGGCCAGCATCATCCGCTCGCGAGCCTCGGCATCCTGCCCGTCCGCGTAGACGCGTTGCAGCACCTGTCCGATGGTGCCGATCGCGACGAGCGCGAGGCTGTCGGAGAACGGGTTCGCCTTCCTGCTGACATAGGCCTCGATGGCGTGGGTGAGTGCATCCACGCCGGTGTCCGCGGTCAGGCGCGGGGGCATCGTCAGGGTGAGCCGGTAGTCGACGATCGCGGCGACCGGCAGGAAGGCCAGGCCCGGGCACAGCATCTTCTCGTCGGTCTCGCTGTCGCTGATGACCGTGAACTGGGTTGCCTCCGAGCCGCTTCCCGCCGTGGTGGGCACGGCGATCACCGGTAGCGCCGGGCCGATGTTGTCGCGCGGCGCCTTGTAGTCGCGCATGTGGCCGCCCTGCCGGGCGAGCAGGCCGAGTGCCTTGGCCGTGTCCATCGGGCTTCCCCCACCGAACCCGATCACGCAGTCGGCGTCGTGCTCGGCGACCGCCGCGACACCCGCTTCGAGCGAGGCGGTGGTGGGGTCGGGCACGGTCTCGGCGAAGACCGCGGGGTGCAGCCCGGCGGCCTCGAGCTGCGCGACCATCCGATCCACCGCACCCGTGCCGACCAGGAACTTGTCGGTCACCACCAGGGGCCGGGCGAGTCCGAGTCCGGCGACGACCTCCCCGATCTCGTCGACGGCGCCCCCGCCGACGCGCATGATGCGTGGAAGTGCGATGGAAGCCACGTGCGATCCCTCCTCGAGTATCCGGCCGACGGCTCGTGTCTACCGCATCACAGCCGCGAGCGGAGGCATCCGGCGGATCTCGGGGAGTCTCAACTCTCGACGACCCGCAGTCCCGTGTCGCGCTCCCCCGAGCCCTTCCGCGCGGTGAGCAGTCCGAGGCGCTCGAGGTCGTCCGCACGGTAGCCCGGCCATCCATGCAGCATGCGACGCCACCGCTCGGGCACCGCGGACGCCCCCCACCGGGCGCCGAGCAGTCCGCCCGCGATGGCTGCGACCGTGTCGGTGTCGTTGCCGGCGCGCACGGCAAGTTCGAGTGCCTCCGGCAGGTGTCCGGGGCCGTCGGTGCAGGCATGGGTGATCGCCCACCACGCGGCCTGCAGGGCGTGGACGACCCAGCCGTTGTTGTCGAACACGCGCGGACTCGGCGCGGTCTCCGCCTCGTCGAGCAGCGCCGTCCACCGCTGTGCGGCGGGCTGCGGCAAGTGGGTCAGCGCGATCCGCACCCCGTCGAAGGTGCCGTGGAGGACGGCGTGACGGATTGCGAACGACCACAGCCGGCACGCTTCGGAGGCCTGCTCGTCCGCGTGGGTGAGGCTGCTGATCGCATGTGCCGCGGCCAGGCACCGCTCGGCGTCGTCGAGGTAGGCGAGCCCGACGGGTGCGGTGCGCATGAGCGATCCGTTGCCGCCGGTGCGTCCGGGGAGGCTGCGGGCGCGCGCCGTCATGGTGACGGCGGTGGGGCCCGCCTCGCGCAGGACGGCACGCGTCTGGTTGCCGATGTCCTTGGGGTTCGTGGCGTACCAGCGGAGGAACTGCGCCGCGACCGCGTCGAGTCCGGCGCCCTCACCGATGTCGACGCCGGTCGCCGAGACCTCGGCGATGGCGAGGGCCATGGAGGTGTCGTCGGTCCACTCACCGGGCGCGAACGGCCCGAGTCCGCCGCCGATCATGTCGATGGGCGTGGTGTCCGTCGGGTAGGTGAATTCGTATCCGGCCCCGAGTGCGTCGCCTGCTGCGGTGGCGAGCAGGACTCCGGCGGCCCGGTCGTTCTGTGCTGCGGTCGTTTCCATGAACCCCTCTATTCGATCAAGTCTGCGCTAAAGTTAGCGCATCAATGATTGAATGTCCATCATGGGCACACCGACCGACTCGACCGGCAGGTCGCTCACCGATTACCCGCGCCCCTCGGTGGCCGTGGACGTCGCGGTCCTCACCGTCGACGAAGTACTGAAGGTGCTGGTCGTCGAACGTCCCGACGGCACCTTCGCCCTGCCGGGCACCTTCCTGCACCCCGGTGAGCGACTCGCCCAGGCCGCCGAACGCGCCCTGCGCGACAAGGCCGGACTCACGGGCGTCGACTTCTACCAGCTGGCCATGCTCGACGATCCCGAGCGCGACGACCGCGGGTGGGTGCTGTCGATGGCCCACGGCGCCGCGGTGCCGGTCGCCGAGATCCCCGCCGAGGCGTATCTCGTGCCGACCACCGAGACCTCCGACCTCGCCTTCGACCATTCCGAGATCGTCGAGCTGGCCGTCGCCGACCTGCGACGCCGGTACTCCGCCGAGGTCGACCCCGGCAACTTCCTCGGCGAGCAGTTCACCGTGCTCGACCTGCGGCTGCTGTACGAGACCGTCTATGCCCGCAGCTATCCCAAGGACACCTTCCGCCGGCACCTGCTGCACGGTCTCGAACCCACCGGCGAACTGCGCAGGGAGGGTACGGGCCGGCCCGCCGAGATCTACCGCCGGCGCAGCACTCCCCTGCCGTCGTCCACCGCCGCCTTCCTCCTGCAGTGAGGAATCAGGTCGTCGGCCTGCAGTGAGGAATCAGGACGCCAGCGCGTGCGCGATCTCCGCGGCGACCGCGACGTTCCCGCGATAGACCGCGACATTCGTCTCGAGCGAGCGCCCCTCGGTGGCCCGGTGCATGTGGTCGAGCAGGAACGGGGTGATCGCCTTCCCGCGCGTCCCGGCCTCGGCGGCCGCGCGTTCGGCCTCGGCGAGCACCCGGTCGTGCAGTTCCGGATCGATCTGAGCCTCGGCCGCCACCGGATTCCCGACGAGCACCGCCGACCGCAGACCGAGCCCGTCCCGCGCCCGCGCCACCTCCGCGGCCTGTTGCGCCGACTCCACCTCGTCGACATCGCAGCCGCTGTCGCGCACGTAGAAGCCGGGAAAACGCGTGGTCCGGTAGCCGACCACGATCACCCCGAGCGTCTCGAGCCGTTCGAGCGTGGCGGGGATGTCGAGGACGGACTTGACACCGCCGCTCACCACGACGATCGGAAGTGTTGCCAGCGCGACGAGATCCGCGCTCTCGTCGAAGGTCGACGCAGCCCCTCGGTGCACGCCGCCGAGCCCGCCCGTGGCGAACACGTCGATCCCGGCGCGATGCGCGAGCAGCGCCGTCGCCGACACCGTCGTCCCGCCGTGCAGCCGCTTGGCCGCTGCGACCGGCAGGTCGCGGATACCGAGTTTGACGACCGGGACGTCCTCCGCGCCGAGCATGCGGATCTGCTGTTCCGACAGACCTACCGTCGGGGTTCCGTCGACGACCCCGATGGTTGCGGGCAGCACCCCGGAATCGCGCAGACGTTGCTCGGCCTCGAGGGCGACCTCGACGTTGCGTGGCCGGGTGAGTCCGTGCGTGAAGATCGTCGATTCGAGCGCCACGACCGGCCGCCCGGCCGCGATCGCCTCGCGCACGTAGTCCGCGACGCGGATCGTTTCGCTCATACGACCGACGATAACGCGGCCTAACCGATCGACGCGGCCGTGCGGCGCCCCATCTTCGCAAGGATCCGGGTCGTACGGTCCGCGTCCTCGGGAGCCGGCACGGCCGGTGCGCAGACACCGTCCATGTAGAGCGCGTCGCCGAAACTGTCGGCGCCGGCCTCCATCCGGTCGAGTTCGGCATCCGAGAAGGTCGCATCGACCCCGGCGCTGCGCGCGATGTCCCATCGGTGCACGAGCATGTCCCAGATGTAGAACTGCTCGAAGGTCGCGCCCACCGTGGTCGGCCCGAAGTATCCGTCATAGGTCGTCGAGACGAGTGCGTCGTCGGCGAGGATCTCGGCGATTCGTGCCGTGTGCGTCCTCCACGCCTCGGCCGGGCGGTCGGTATCGGGCCGCTCGCCCACCTCGACGCCGCGCCCGGCGAAGAAGTCCCGCTGCGTGTCGATGATGTGGGCCAGGACGTCGCGTGCCGTCCACCCCTCACACGGCGACTGCACGTCCCAGTCGGTGTCGCGGAGCGACGAGATCACGTCGGTGAGCGGCTTGTCGGCCTCTGCGTGTCGCAGTGCTGTTGTATTCATGACTCGATACTGACGACCGGCGAGGGCAGGGTATTGATGAAACCCGACGGCGGCGACCCCCTCGGCGGTCGCGACGACACCGACCCCCTCGGCGGTCGCGACGACACCGACCGTGTCGGCGGTCGCGACGACATCGAACGCGCCCACCTGAAGGATCCGCGCGATGCCTCGCACACCATCCACCGTTATCCCGCCGCGCCCGACCTCACGGATCTGATGCAGCGGTACTGGATTCCCGTGTGGTCGGTGCCGGCCGGCCGGGAGGCACCCCAGCGGGTGCTGCGCTATCCCGTCTGCCAACTGGTGGTCGCGCACGACTACGCGCGCTTCTACGGTGTCGAACACGGACTGTCCACGGTCACCCTCACCGGTGAGGGCTGGGCGGTCGGGTCCATGCTCAGTCCGGCGGCCGGTGCTCTGATCACCGGCACCTCGCTCGCGGTGTTCACCGACCGGACCGTCGACCTCACCGACGTCCTCGGAGATGCCGGTGCGCGTCTGATCACGCGGGTACGCGAGGCGATGGCGCACGACCCGGACTCTAGCGAGTCGCACCGCGCCGCGACGGAGGCGTTCGACGACGTGCTGCGCGCCTATCTTCCGATCGACGAGGAGGGGCGACTGGTCAACCGGGTGGTGGCATTCGTCGAGGGGAACTCCGACGTTCTGCGGGTCGAGCAGGTGCGGGCGGAGTTCGGTCTCGGTGAGCGCGCGCTGCAACGCCTCGTCCAGCGACGGATCGGGCTGACGCCGAAGTGGCTGATCCAGCGGCGGCGACTGCAGGAGGCCACCGGTCGCCTGCGCGAGAAACCCGGTTCGTTGTCGGAGGTCGCCGCGGTCCTCGGTTACGCCGACCAGCCGCATTTCGTACGTGATTTCGCGAGGGTCGTGGGCATGACGCCGGGCGCGTTCGCGGCTCGCTACGGCGGTGGATGACCGCCCTTGTCGGACAGGTCCCTCGGATTCGGGCGGATGTACCACATAGTGGAACGTCATAAACCTGCGACGCTTCTCGATCAGGTAAATGTAACGAAGCACACAGTGAAGACGACCTACCTGTCGAAGCACGAGAAAGAACGAAGGGGTTCATCGTGGGACACGACCGCCTACTTTTCATCGGACGTCCGGATGCGGACGAGGTCGCGCACTGGAGCACTCTGCGCGAACTCGCTCCTCAGCGAGGATGGAAGCCCACCCGGACATTCGAGCCCGGCGAAGTCGCCTGGGCCGTGGCCGCCGGTAGCGCCTTCGAGCAGTCCGGACCGATCGCCGAGGTGATCCATTCGCTGCAGGAAGCTCATATTCCCTGCACCAGCGCACTCGACGCGATACGCCACGCGTACTCGGCCTCGCGCCTGTCGGTCTGACTCGCAGGCGGGTAGCCGCGCCTCAACGTCGCGGTGCGGCCACCCGCTGTGCGTTCTGCCTTCGGGCTACCCGAAGGGACTGACGTCGAGCCAGGACGCCAGGAACCCGGTGTCGCCGAAGACCTCCACGTCGGCTGCCTCCACAGCGCGCCGACGATAGAGCACCAACAGCAGTTCCGTCAGCGGTCCGCGTACCGCCACGGCACACTTCTCGTGGGCATGCCGCCACGCGAAGTCCTCGCCGGTCAGGTCCACGACCCACTCCGCCGACGTGTCCGTCGCGTGGAAGTGCAGCGTCCGGGCGGGTCCGTGCAACGCGCGGTGCCGTTCGACATCGAGTCGTGGCCAGGTGACCACCGCCAGGTCGAGCCATTCGTCCACGCAGTCCACGGCGAGATCGTGAGCCGGCTCGAAATCCGCTCCCAGTGCGAGCGCGGCGTCGGCGCGATGCACCACGGTCTCGTGGGCGAAGCGCCTGGCGAAGAACTCCGGGGTCTTCTTGCCGCCCGGGATCGGTGTCCACACCCGCATGTTCGGACCGACCTCCCGCAGCGCGGCCTCGAATTGGCGCGCTCCTTCCCGTAACCAGGGAATCAGCGCGTCCGGATCCTCGTCGGCGTAGTCCGCCAACTCCCGCATCGCACGGTCGGTGCGCGGCATCGCCCCTTCACCGCGGACCGCTTCGCTCGCCCAGCGGTGGCCGTAGCCGATGTGCCGGGCGAGCTGACCGAGGTTCCATCCCGGGCACGACGGCACCGGTGTGGTCATGTCCTGCCCGGCCAGTGAGTCCACCAGCAGTTCCGTCTGTTCGACGATCTCTCCGCAGTAACGCGCGTAGTCCAGCATGCCTGCCCTTCGTGCTCTGCTCCCGTACCCGCCCCGATTCTGCACGGTCGGCCGTAGTCTGGGCGCCATGCCGGCCGACGAGAGTGCACTCGAAGCCCTGTTCCCGCCCACCGGAGTCGCCGCGCTCGCGACGATCAAGCGCGACGGACGACCCCAGCTGTCGAACATCACCTATCGGTACGAGCCCGCGACCCGCACGTTCTCCGTCTCGATCACCGACGATCGGGCGAAGACCCGGAACATGCGCCGCGACCCGCGTGTGAGCCTGTTCGTCGACTCCGACGACAAGTGGTCCTACGCCGTCGCGGAGGGCGAGGCCGAACTGTCCCCGGTGGCGGCCGATCCCCACGACGACACCGTCGAACGTCTCGTCGAGTTGTACCGGGCGGTGCAGGGTGAGCATCCGGACTGGGACGACTTCCGGGCCGCGATGGTCGCCGATCGCAGGTTGCTGCTGCGTGTGCGGGTCTCCCGCTTCTACGGCGCCGCGCGCTGATCCTGCCGCACCGCGACGGGCACCGGCACGTATCGCGGGATGTACCGGTACATCACTCCGGCGCCGACGAGGGCGAGCGCCCCGATCGCGGTGGCACCACCGGCGAGCGACACCGTGGCCACCGCTCCCACGACGAGAGGTCCGGCGAACGATCCGGTGTCGTGCGTCAGTCGCCACGCGGCGAGGAACTCGGCACGCGCGTGCGGTGGTGACACGTCGGCGCCGAGCGTCATGACGATGCCGTTGCTCATGCCGTTCGCCGTCCCGAGCACCACCGCGACGACCACGAGCCACCACAGCTGCTGCGACAGCGGCAGGATCAGGAAAGCCGTGCCGAACAGCAGCAGCGCCGGTACGGCCGTCACCCGGCGGCCGAAGCGGTCCATCAGGACTCCGGACGGGTAGGCCAGTGCCACATCCACCGCCGCCGCGACACCGAAGATCAACGAGACGGTCACCGGCGCCACCCCGATGTGATCGGCCCACAACGGCAACACCGCGTCGCGTGAGGCGCGCGACGCCCCGACGAGCATCGCGCCGATACCCAGCGTTCCGAGGACCGTCCGGTGGGAAGCCGCCACCGCGATCACGCCACCGCTACGCTGCTGCGACCTGTCCGGTTCCGGCACAGCGGCATTCGCGACGAGCGCCCCGGAGACGACGATCGCGATCACCTGGACGATCAGCCCTCCGCTCACGCCCGTCAGGTGCACCGCGCCGGCCCCGACGAACGGACCGACGAACACACCCGCCCGGCTCATGGCGGCGTTCGCGGAGATACCGCGGGCGCGCATGCGCAGCGGCAGGGCACCGGCGAGATAGCTCTGCCGCGCGAGCCCCCACACCGCGTTCGCGAAACCGGTGAGCGTCGCGCCCACCGCGAGCACCGCCGGTGTGGGCGCCGACAGCGAGACGAGGACGCCGGTCGCACCGAGCGCCGATCCGAGGACGATCGCGCGACGTTCCCCGAAGCGCGCGACCACCGTGCCCGACGGCAGGTCGCCGAGGACCGCCCCGAACGCGACCAGCGCGACGATCAGTCCCGCGACCGGCACGGACGCGCCGAGTTCGCGGGCGAGCAGCGCCATCATCGGAGCACCGGCACCGGTGCCCAGACCGAAGATTGCCGACGGGACGAACAGCGACAGGAAGAACGGACGGAGCCCGGGTTCGGGCTCCGTCCGTTCGGTCACGCGGTTCAGACTGCCTCGAACGGTTCGCCCTCGAGCGCGACGGATTCGCGTCCGTCCGGTCCGACCGGCACGTCACCTTCGAGGGTGATGCGGTACAGGCGCCGGTCGTGTTCGGTGACGAGATCGCTCGGCGCGAGATGCACGGCGGATCGGTTGTCCCAGAATGCGATCGATCCCGGCTCCCACTTGAAGCGGACCGTGTACTCGGGACGGCCGAGTTCCTCGAAGAACAACCCGAGCAGACGCCGGCTCTCGTGCGGCGAGACACCCGAGATGTACTGCGTGAAGCCGGGGTTGACGTACAGCGCCTTCTCCCCCGTCTCCGGGTGCACCCGCACGACCGGGTGCTCGCTCACCAGGGGGCGACGTTCGACGCGGCGCAGGTAGTCCTCGGTCGGTTTCGCACCGTCACCCGGGGTGAAGCGGTGCACCGCGCGCAGTTCGTCGGCGAGTCGCTGTACGGGCGCCGACAGACCGTTGTAGGCCGCCACGGCGTTGGACCATTGGGTGTCACCGCCGTAGGGCGGGAGGGTCTCGGCGCGCAGGATCGACGCGAACGGCGGGTTGACCGCCGCCGTGACGTCGGCGTGCCAGCGCACCTTGTCGTAACCGCTGCTGTTCGCGATGCGCGCCTTGAAGCGGTCGCGGAAGATCGGGTAGATGGTCGGGTAGTCCGGATCGGGGATCGAGTCGAACAGCGGATGCGCCGGGGTCGGCTTCCCGAAGTACGACGAGAACCGCAGATGCTGGTCGTGGTCGAGGAACTGGTCGCGGAAGAACACCACCTTCCACTTCAGCAGCGCGTCGCGGATGGCGACGATCTCGTCCTCGGCGAGTTCGCGGGTCAGGTCGACGCCGCGGATCTCGGCTCCGGCATGGCCGGACCGAGGGACGACGTCGAGGCGGGTTGCGGCCTGGGTCATGGGACTACTCCTTCTATCGGTGGAACATCGGTGACGAGGTGACGGGCCGGATCAGGGAAGCGGATCCGGGACGCTGTCGTCCGCCTCGTTCTGCGCGACGACGATGTCGTTGTAGCGGCCGTCCACATACGGCGAGATGTCGACGGGGACGGACATCGTGCCCGTCTCGTAGAGCCCGTCCGCCACGCTCTGGAACAGCGCGATCGACTTCTCGTCGATCGGATAGAACCGTCCGGTACCCGTGTGGTCGAGCAGTTCACGGCCCTCGTCGGGTGTCATCCCCTGGGTGCCCACGTGATACGCCTCCACCCACTCGTCGGGATGCGAGGCGATCCAGTTGTTCGCGGCGACCGAGCGTCCGACGTAGTCGCCGATCGCCGCGGCCTTCGCGGGATCCTCGAGGGTCTGCTTCCGCACGATCAGGGTGTTGATGCCGGTATTGATCCCCGACCCGTCGCCGAGGATCGGCGGTGAGCCCACCTTGTAGTACTGCACGCCCGTGAGGATCGCGGCGTCCACGGCTCCCGAGGAGAAGGTCGGCGCGACCTCAGCACCGGCCAGTTCGACCGCGTCGATGTCGGTCTTCGGGTCGAGCCCGGCCTTCGCCAGCAGGCCCGCGACGATCATGTGCCGTCCCGTTCCGGGCGGGTAGGCGACCTTCCTGCCCTTCAGATCGGCCACCGTCTCGATGCCACTGCCCGGCTGCGCCACCAGGAAGTAACCACCGCTGCTGCCGGGATTCGCTTCCAGTGCGATCGCGACGATGTCGGTGATCCCGTTCGCGACCGCGATCGGGATGGGTGCCTCACCCAGGGCACCGATGTCGGCGGCACCGGAGCGCAGTGCCTCGATGACGGCCGGCCCACCGCTGAAATCGGCGAACTCGAGGTCGTACGGCAGGTCCTCCCCCGCCCCGGAGAGATAGAGGGGTTGCGAGCGGGTCGCGTTCTGCTCGGCGACGACGAGCTTCACACCGTCGGGGATGTCCTCGCCGGTGTGGGCGATCGTGGCCTCGGAGAGGGCTTCCTGCCCGTCGGCACCGCCGAGGCCGCACGCGGATGCCGCGAACAACACTGCGATCGACGGCACCACGAGCCATCGCGAGCGAACACTACGAAACACAGTCGATCCTTCTCGGGAGGCGTCCGGACCTGCTGTCCGGACACAGATGGGAATACGGGCCGCGCTCAGCGCGAGTCGGGCTGGTCGCCGACACCGAGTTCGGTGAGCAGTCGGCGTCGCAGGGCGACGAACTCTCGGGAGTCGCGCCCCCTCGGTCGCGGCACCTCGACCTGCGACGACAGCGAGATCGCCCCGTCGGTGAGGACGATGACGCGATCCGCGAGCAGGATCGCCTCGTCGACGTCGTGGGTCACGAGGAGCACGGCGGGCCGGTGCTTGGCCACCAGCTTCTCGAGCAGGCCGTGCATGCGGATGCGGGTGAGTGCGTCGAGAGCTCCGAAGGGTTCGTCGAGCAGCAGCAGTTGCGGTTCGCGGACGAGTGCCCGGGCGAGCGCGACCCGCTGGGCCTCTCCCCCGGACAACGTTCGCGGCCATGCCTTCGCCTTGCTCTCGAGCTCGACCTCGGCGAGCGCATCGAGTGCCTCGGCTCGGGTCCGCGCGTTGTCCGGTCGCCCGATGTTGACGTTCGTCAGCACTTTCTGCCACGGCAGCAGCCGGGGATCCTGGAAGACGATGGCCTGTTTCGCCGGCACCCGGAGGTGCCCTTCGACGTCGGGATCCAGGGCTCCCAGCGCCCGCAGGAAGGTGGACTTACCGGACCCGCTCCGGCCGAGCAGCGCGACGAATTCTCCGGGGGCGATGTCGAGGTCGAGACCGTCGAGCACCACCTGCTCGCCGAACACGCGCCGCACGCCGCGGGCGACGACGACGGAATCGAGCGCGGTCCGTTCGGTCACATCAGTTGCCATCGAACGACCTCCTCCATGTGAGAAGGCGTGTTTCCAACGCCCGCACGATGAAGATCGAGAGCAGACCGAGGAGGGCGTAGACGGCGATCAGGACGAAGACCACGTCGAGCTGGAAGTATTCGCGGGCGTCGCTCATCATCCGTCCCAGACCACGTTTGGCGTTGATGGTCTCGGCGAAGATCAGCGACAGCCACGCACCGGTCAGGGCGAGTCGCAGGCCGATGAGGAATCCGGGCAGCGCGCCCGGCAGGATGACCCGCCGGATCAGTTCGCGGCGCTGGACACCGAACGATCGTGCTGCTTCGACGAGTCCGGCGTCGACGCTCCGGATCGCGGAGAACGTGTTGATGTAGATCGAGACCGCCACGGCGAGGGTGATGAGCAGGACCTTCGGGGTCTCGCTGATGCCGAACCACACGATGAGCAGTGGAACGAGCGCGAAATTCGGTACGGCGCGCAGGATTTCCATGTTGGCGTCGACGAAGTTCTCACCGACCCGCGACAGTCCGGAGACCAGCGCGAGGACCAGACCGAGCACGATGCCGATGAGTAGGCCGTTGCCGACCCGCAACAGGCTCACCGTCATGTGTTCCTGCAGTTCCCCGCCGGCGATCAGCCGCCACGCCGCGGTGAGCACCGACAGTGGTCGGGGAAGGACGTTCTCGCCGAACAGGCCGCTGGACGCGGCGAGTTGCCACGCCGCGACGAGCAGGATCGGCCCGAGCAGCCGCTGGACCGAACGTGGAACGCGGGATGCGCTGCGGGTCTTCCGGCTGACCGCGGTGGGATCGATCAGTCCCGACGGTCCGGTCGTCGCAGGCGTGTCCGCCGGGTCCGGTGTCGTCGTCCTGCGCGTCCTGTCGAGGATGGTCGCCACGATCAGCTCACCTCGGCCCGACGTCGAAGCATGTGATTGCTCGTCATGGCCGCCGACAGTAGGGAGTGCCTGCACGGACGAACCACCCTTGTGATCGAGGTGAACGCAATCGGCTGCAGGAGAGGGCACACCAGGAATCACCGTGATCGAAACGGTTCACTCCACGTCGGACATGGACTGCACTGGCAAGGATTTCTGTCGGTACTCCGGAAGGTGTCGTCCTTGCCCTCTCAGCTCCATCTCAACGTGTTCATCACCGGCGCCGGTCACCACGAGGCCTCCTGGCGTCTGCCCGGTACGGCACCCGAACGGGTCGACGACGTCCACTACTTCCGCGAGATCGCACAGACGGCCGAACGCGGGAAGTTCGACTCGATCTTCTTCGCGGACGTCCCGGCCGTGGGCCGCCACTACGACCGTGTGGCCCAGAGCAGTTTCGAACCACTGACACTGCTGTCGGCGCTGGCACTGGCGACCGAGCGGATCGGGCTCATCGGCACGGCGTCGACGACCTACACCGAGCCGTACAACCTTGCGCGCCAGTTCGCTTCGCTCGACCACATCAGCCGTGGACGTGCGGGCTGGAACATCGTGACGTCCTGGTCGTCCGCCGCCGCCTACAACTTCGGCGTCGACGGTCGCCCCGGCCACTCGGATCGCTACGCCCGCGCCACCGAATTCCTCGACGTCGCAACGGCATTGTGGGACAGCTGGGAGGACGATGCGGTCGTGCTCGACCGCGACGCCGGGACCTACGCCGACGCGAGCAGAGTGCACCGGATCGATCACGAGGGCAAGTACTTCCGGGTACGCGGTCCGCTCGACGCCGCGCGCTCCCCGCAGGGCCGACCCGTGCTCGTCCAGGCCGGATCGTCCGCCGACGGTCGCGCGTTCGCCGCCCGCTACGCCGAGGCGATCTTCACCGCACAGGTCGACCTCGACGATGCGCGCCTGTTCTACCGCGACGTCAAGCAGCAGGCCGCCGGGTTCGGTCGCGATCCCGAGGCGGTGAAGATCCTGCCCGGCCTGTCGCCGATCGTGGCGTCCACCGAGGCCGAGGCGCGACGTATCGAACAGGATCTCGCCGATCTGTCGATCCCCGAAGTCGGACTGGCGCACCTGTCGGCGCGGTTCGACGACGTCGACCTGTCGGGTTTTCCGCTGGACGGACCGGTGCCGCTGCACGCTCTGCCCCGCCCCGAGGACGTGCAGGGAGCGCAGAGCCGATCACGCATCATCTACGACCTCGTCGAGCGCGAGCCGGGCCTGACGCTGCGCGAGTTGCTGCACCGGCTCGCCGGGGCCCGCGGTCACGGCACGGTCGTCGGCACACCGGAACACGTCGCCGATCGCATCGCCGCGTGGTTCGAGGCAGGCGCCGCGGACGGTTTCAACATCATGCCGCCCTACCTGCCCGGCTCGTTCGAGGTCTTCGTCGACGAGGTCGTGCCGATCCTGCAGCGTCGCGGAGTGTTCCGCACCGATTACGAGGGCACCACGCTCCGCGATCACTACGGCCTGTCGCGGCCGACCGCACTGTTCTCGCAGGTCCCGGTCTCGTAGCCGGATCGGGTGTTCTCGATCAGGGAGGCCTGCGGAACAGGATGTCGGAGATCGGACGGCGCGTCGTCGCCGTATCCGGAACGGGCACCGCACGCACACCGACCCGGATCATCACTTGCGGCACATTCTCGATTCGGGCCGTTCCACGCAGGAACGCACGTGCGGAGTCCGATTCCGTCAGATGCGTGACAGAGTATGTGGCCGGTCCACGGGCGGTGCATGTCAGGAGGACTGCCGACAGGGATTCACCGCTCAGCCAGTCGAGCCGCGTGTCCGTCGTGGTCGACAGCAGGAGTATCACGGCTCCGTCCTCCCGCTTCCGGCGATCCGCCGGTCGCGCTGCCGGGAGGACGCGATCGTTGTCGCTGAACAGCGCGAGATCGTCCGCGTCCGGAATCCACCGCCACGGCTGACTGTTGTGCAACGACGGCGCGACCGGCCGATGCGACGGCGGACTCGGGAGTCCGACGGTTCGGCATCGTCTCCACTGTTGCCTCCGGATCTCGAAAGCCCCATCTTCCAGTGTCACGTACGGCTGGGGATTTCGATCGGATTCCGGCGGGCGGCCGTAAGCTGAATGGGTGTACTCGTACAAGGTGATCGAGATCCGCGAAGGCATGTTCGGCGGCAAGATGTCCGGAGGCAAACTCGAGAAGATCCTCAACGATCATGCCCGAGATGGGTGGCGCCTGAAGGCGATCACCTCCGCCGACATCAAGGGACGGGTCGGCCCCGGTGGCGTTGAGGGAATACTCGTGACGTTCGAACGCGAAGAGTGAGACGTACCCCGTCGGACGCCGGTACGCTTCGGTAACGGCCACGGCCGATTTCGTCCGTTTCCGACCGGAGCACGGAGGGCGGAGAGGTGTCGTCTCAGCCGGAGGTCCGCCCGGGTTCGACACTGGTGCTCGCGGTACTGGCGTCGGGCCAGTTCCTGATGACCCTCGACAGTTCGGTGATGAACGTGTCGATGGCCACCGTCGCACAGGACGTGGGCACCACGATCACCGGCATCCAGACCGCGATCACCCTCTACACCCTGGTGATGGCATCCCTGATGATCACCGGCGGGAAGGCCGGCACGATCCTCGGTCGACGTCGCGCGTTCGGTATCGGACTGGTCATCTACGGCATCGGCTCGTTCACCACCGGACTCGCCCCGAACCTCGCGGTCCTACTGGTGGGCTGGTCGTTGCTCGAAGGCATCGGCGCGGCCCTGATCATGCCGGCGATCGTCTCGCTCGTCGCGGCCAACTTCGCTCCCGAGCGACGTTCCGCAGCGTACGGTCTGGTGGCGGCGGCCGGTGCGTCGGCCGTGGCTGTGGGGCCGTTGCTGGGCGGGGCCGTCACGACGTTCGCGTCGTGGCGCTACGTCTTCTTCGGTGAGGTCGTCCTGGTAGTGCTGATCCTGCTGGTGCTGCGCCGCATCGAGGACGTTCCCCCTCACCGCGTCCACCTCGACCTCGTGGGATCCGCACTGTCTGTGCTCGGTCTGGGATCCGTCGTCTACGGCGTCCTGCGCTCGAGCGAGTGGGGCTGGGTACGGGCCGAGCCGGGCGCACCCGCCGTACTGGGCCTGTCCCCGGTCATCTGGCTTCTCGTCGCGGGCTCGCTGGTGCTCTATGCATTCGTGCGATGGCAGAACGCTCTCATGAGCAAGGGCCGCGACCCACTGGTCGATCCGGGGCTGTTCGCCAACCGACAGCTCGTCGGTGGTCTGACGATGTTCTTCGCACAGTTCGCGGTGCAGGCCGGAGTCTTCTTCTCCGTCCCTCTCTTCCTGTCGGTCGTACTCGAACTCAGCGCAGTCGAGACAGGTGTCCGAATCCTGCCATTGTCGATCGCGCTGGTGCTGGCCGCAACGGTGATCCCGAAAGTGCGACCCCACGCCGATCCCCGACGTGTGGTGCGTATGGGCCTGGGTTCGATGATCCTGGGGATCCTGATCCTCGTTGCCGGTATGGACCCGGGTGCCGATGCGGCCGTGGTGTCGATACCGATGTTGTTGATGGGTCTCGGCCTGGGGGCGCTGGCTTCCCAGCTCGGCGCGGTCACGGTCTCGTCGGTACCGGATTCCCAGAGCGCCGAGGTCGGCGGTTTGCAGAACACCGCAACGAATCTCGGGGCGTCGCTGGGCACCGCACTGATCGGATCGATCCTGATCGCCACCCTCACCACATCGGTCGTTGCCGGAATCGAGGACAACTCCGACATCCCGCCGTCGGTGCAGCAGCAGGCGACGACCGAGCTGGCCTCCGGTGTGCCGTTCCTGTCCACGACCCAGTTGCGGGCCGGGCTCGACGAGGCGGGTGTCGACCCGTCCACCACGGAAGCACTCGTCGCGGTCAACGCCGACGCTCGACTCGAAGGGCTACGCGCCGCGTTCGCCGTAACAGCACTGCTCGCGATCGCAGCGCTGTTCGGGACCGGACGGCTGCCGCGACGACCGGTCGGAACACCCCCGCCCTAGAAGACTTCGGTGGTTCCGGNCCGGAACCACCGAAATCGTTCGTCTGTGGGTCAGGACGCGAGCAGGCGGCGGAACGAGCTGCGGTGGAACACGATGGGCTCTACGTCGGCGTCGGTGAGCAGTTCGTTGATGCGCAGCACGACGATCGCGTGATCGCCGGCCGGGACCTCCTGCTCCACGGTCACGTCCATGCGCACGCTCGTGCCGGAGACGAACAGGGCACCGCCCTCGCGACTCTCGATGTCGATACCGGCGAAGCGATCGCCGT
The DNA here is from genome assembly GCF_053345925.1 of Rhodococcus sp. C26F. NCBI lineage: Bacteria > Bacillati > Actinomycetota > Actinomycetes > Mycobacteriales > Nocardiaceae > Rhodococcus > Rhodococcus sp. C26F. Next base: position 89,949 of record NZ_JBKFBA010000007.1, on the reverse strand, counting down.
TCTTCGCGGCGAGCACCCGCGCGGCGCCGTCGTGCTCCTCGCTGAGCACGCTGATGCCCAGGTGCGGGAGCGACGACAGTCGCGGCCACGTGGTCGAGGTGTTCTGCACGCAGAACGAGACGAGCGGCGGGTCGAGGGACACCGGCACGAAGGTGCTCGCCGCCATCCCGATCCGCTCCCCGTCCACCTCCGCGCAGATCGCGACGACGCCCGAGGGGACGTGCGCGAATGCCTGACGCAGAGACGGTCCGTCGAGAGTGGTCATGAGGCAGCCTCGTTTCGGAGTGCGGCGGACAGCACCGGCGACCAGCGTTCGGCGTAGTCCGCGATACGGGTATCGGTTGTGTAGGTCGAATCGTGAAGATACAGGCCGGGCGCCGGGGTCGTGGCGCCCAGTTCCACCAGGACGGGCTTGAGCAGCAGGTCGGGCGCGAGTGCGTGAGCGGGCCCGGCACCGAGCATGAGCGGCACGGCGACGACGTCGCGCAGTCCGTCACCGGTGGCGAACTGGTCGAGGAACAACTTGAGGACGCCCGTGTAGGTGGCCTTGAAGGTGGGGCTCGCGAACACCACGAGATCGGCGGCCGCGACGGTCTCGACAGCGGCCGCGACCTTCTCGTCGCCCCAGCCGAGCAGTCCCGCGCCGAGTGTGATCACGTCCACAACGTGATCGGGCTCTCGCCCGGTGAGAGCCGTGGCGAGGCGGGCTCCGGCGTCGAGGGTTCGAGATGCGGGCTTCGGGTTGCCCGCGACGACAACGATCGTCACTGGAGTTCACCTTCCGGATCGGCCCTCCGGCGGAGAGCGAAGTACACCGCCATCCTTCTCCCCGGTCACACGGACCGGAACCGTTTCGATCCGGACGAGCGGAAACCTCGACGCCCCCTCGGTAGGGTCGGGTGGATGAGTGTCGCGGAATCACAGTCAGCCCCCACCGACGGTCTCGCGGGTTGGGCGCTCGACCTGATGGACCGCCTCGGCGGTGTCGGTGCCGGGATCGCGATCGCTCTCGAGAACTTCTTTCCTCCGCTGCCCAGCGAGGTCATCCTGCCGCTCGCTGGGTTCGCGGCGAGCCTGGGCAGCTTCACCCTGTTCGGTGCGCTGTTCTGGACGACCCTCGGTTCGGTGGTCGGCGCTCTCGGTCTGTATTCGATCGGCCGCTGGGTGGGTGAGGACCGGATCCGTAAGGTCGTGCGGAAGTTGCCGCTCGTCGACGTCGAGGACCTCGATCGTTCGACCGCGTGGTTCGAGCGGCACGGACGCAAGGCCGTCTTCTTCGGTCGGATGGTGCCCGTCTTCCGCAGTCTCATCTCCATCCCCGCCGGTGTCACACAGATGCCGATCTGGCAGTTCCTGGCCTTCACCACCGCGGGCAGTCTGATCTGGAACTCGATCTTCGTGCTGGCCGGTTACCAGCTCGGCGAGAACTGGAGCGCCGTGGAACCGTATGCCTCGGTGCTGCAGTACGTCGTGATCGCCGTCGTCGTCGCGGTGATCGGTTACGCGCTCGTGAAGCGGATCCGCTCGCGGTCGAAGGACAGTGCTTCGGAGAGCCGCGACTGACGGCTCAGCCCCACACGGTGATCGCCGCGCACGCGCCCGCGACGACCAGGACGGTGACGACGTCTCCGAGCCGCAGTCGCAGTGGCGGGCGGGTCGCCGATCGTGGTCCCCGCACCGACAGTGCATCGCCGAGATCGCGGACCTGCCGCATCGACACCGACACCACCGCGCCGACGGCGTCGATCACCTCGTGCCACCATCCCGCCGGATTGCGGAAGCCGGGCCGGCCGCGCACCTTGCGGGCGGCGAACAGCACGCGCATCTCGGCACGCACGGTCGGCAGCATGCGCAGCGCCAGCGCGCACACCGTCACCCATTCGTCGACGGGCAGCCGCACCAACCGCAGCGGGGCGAACAGGACCGGCAGGGCGTCGACGAGATCGGACAGCCGCGTCGTCCACCCGACCAGCGACGCAAGGACGAGCAGGCCCACGCCGAGCAGAATCGTCCGGAGGTAGGCGGTGAGTCCGCCACCCGCGGCGTTGAGTACCAGGCCGACGGCAAGGACCGCGAACACCCACCACGGAATCGTCGGGACCACCCCGCGGGGGATGCGCGCGACGAGCACGCCCACGCCCAGCACGGCGAGCAGGATGCCGAGCCCGATCCAGCTCGGCGCCAAACTCACCGCCACCGACAGTGCCGCTGCCGACAACACCTTCGTACCCGCCCACACCCGGTGCAGGGGTGTCTCCCGCGGCACAGGTCGCAGCAGGATGACGGGGCGGCGCTGCCGCGTACGTGTGCGACTCATGTGATCACCGCTCCCGTCTGCTCCACGATGCGTCCGTCCTCGAGAACCACGGTGCGCGAGCACACCTCTTCCATGCCGTGCAGGTCGTGGGAGATGACGACGATGGTGACGTGCTCGACCGCGCGCAGGTGGGCGAGGATCGAGACGACCTCGCGGCGGCCCTGCATGTCCAGCCCGGCCAGCGGTTCGTCGAGCACGAGGACCCGCGGGGTGCGAGCGAGCTGGGCGGCGATCGCGACCCGCCGCATCTCTCCTCCGCTGAGCCGGTCGATCGGGCGGTCGATCAGTTCGGGACGCAGACCCACCCGGTGCAGGACGGCGGCGACGTAACCGCGGTCGGTGTGCGGGAGTCCGGCCACCTCGGAGATCTCCTGCGCGACGGTCGGTCGTTGCAACTGGAGCCGGGCCTGCTGGAAGACCATGCCCACTTCCCCGTGCAGGTCGGCGGTCGGGGTGTCGTGCAGGACGGCCGTTCCGTGGGTGGGGCGCATCAGTCCGGCGACGATCCACGCGAGCGTCGACTTGCCCGAACCGTTCTCCCCGACGACGAGCATTCCTTCGCCGCGGCAGATCGTCAGCGACACCTCGCGCAGGGCGGTGTGCGCCCAGGGCGTGCCGGCCGCGTAGACGTGCGTGACGTCGCGTAGTTCGAGAACCGGCTGCGGGAAGGACGGGGCGGTCGCCGGGACCGGCGACGGCAGTGGCTGCGGCGCAACCCGCGGGACGATCCGGCCGTCGGCGATGTGCACGACGCGGTCTGCGGCGCGGGCCTCGTCGTCGAGGTGGGTGATGAGCACGACCGCGGTGCCGTCGTGCGCGACGTCCGCGAGCAGGCGGATCAGGTCCGCGCGACTGTCCGCGTCGACCATCGCGGTGATCTCGTCGGCGATGAGCAGTGCGGGTCGCCGGGCAAGAGCGCCCGCCAGTGCCAGTCGCTGCAGTTGCCCGCCGGACAGATCCTCCGTGGCGCGATCCTCCATCCCGACCAGGCCGACGCGGGCGAGCAGATCCTCGACGTCGACGTCGTCGATCCCCCACCGCAGGTCCTCGGCGACCGTGCGACCGAGCACCTGACTCTCGGGATGCTGCAGGATCATCGCGGTGCCACCGGGGCGTCCCGGCCCGACGGGCCCGGGACGGTCGACCAGGCCGACGGTCGGCTCCAGTCCCGCGAGCAGCCGCACGAGTGTCGACTTGCCCGAGCCGTTGCCGCCGACGATCGCGACGAACTCCCCCGGGTCGATCGTGAGGTCGATGTCCGACAGGGCGTCGCGGTCGGTTCCCGGATACCGGTAGCCGGCCAGACGCAGTGCGACGGGCAGCGGAGCCGGGTCGGCCGTGGGGTCCTGCTCGGGCCAGTCGACCGATCGGGTCGCCCACGTACTGCGCAGGGCGACCACCCGGAAGATCCCGAAGCACAGCAGTGCGGTGCCCACGGTCCCGATGAGCACTGCGCCACCGATCCACACCCACCACAGCCGCACCATGATCTCGAGGGTCCGGTCCCAGGTGTCGACGAACTGCTGGCCCGCACCCGCTGCCTCGAACGCCCGGATCGTGCCGCGCATGGATGCTTCGAGGGCCTCGAGCAGCAGCACCCGGGTCCGGTCGAACAGCAACAGCAGACCACAGGCGGCGGCCGCGAGCAGCAACCCCGCCGGGACGGATCCGGCCAGCACCGCGAGCACCGCCGCGTGACCCCACCGACGGTGCGCGAACCCGACGAGGGTTCCGATACCGGACAGGACGACGACCGCGGCGACGGCGAACGGCCCACCGGCCACGAGCGCAACGACCCCGGCGGCGACCGTCGCAGCGACGATCGCGCGCAGGCGGCCGGTGGCGGCGAGGAAGGCGACGGGGAGCGCGACGAGCACCTGAGCGACTCCGACGGGTATCAGTCCCGCGACGACCGACAGCACAGCCGTCAACGTCCCGAAGACCGCCGCTGCGGCGGCCTCCGGTGGTCGTAGAGGTCCCCGTGTCCTGGTCACCGATCGCACCGGGCCCAGTCTGCCAGCCGCTAGTGCGACCGCACGTTCTCCGGTGGCGTCATCTCCACCCGCACTCCGACGAGCCGGACCTCCCGCTCGTGATCGAACCGGTCGAGCAGTCCGACGGCGGCATCCGTGACGGTCGCGAGATCCGTGGTGGGCGATGGAAGAGCGACGCTCGCGGTGTGGGTGACGAACGGCGCGTAGCGGATCTTCAGCGCGACCCGCACTCCCTCACGCCTCTCACCTCGGACGTCGTCGACGGCCCGCGCCGCGAGGTCGCGCACGCACTCGGTGATCGCGTTCCAGTCGCCGACATTGTGTTGGAAGGTCGTCTCCCGACTGCGCGACCGCGCCACCCACGGTTCCGCCGACACCTCCGTCGAACCCGCACCGGCGCCGAGGCCGACGAGCCACGGACCGATCTTGGGTCCGAACCGCGCTGCCATCTCGTCGACCGGGGCACGCGCCAGCTCGCGGACCGTACGGATGCCCATGGCGTCGAGTTTCTTCACCGTGCGCGAACCGATGCCCCACAGCGAATCGGGTAAGCGCTCCCCCATCACCTCGAACCAGTTGTCGCGCGTCAACCGGAAGATCCCGCGGGGCTTCCCGAAACCCGTCGCGATCTTCGCGCGCAGGACGTTGTCGCCGATCCCGACGGAACAATGCAGACCGGTCGCGTCGAGCACGGCGACCTGCACCTCGCGTGCGAACGCCTCCGGATCGTCGGTCTGCACACCCATGAACGCCTCGTCCCAGCCGAGTACGTCGACGACCGTGCCGAAGCCGCGAAGGGTGTCCATCACGACCTGCGACACCTCGTTGTAGGTGTCGGCGTCGACAGGGAGGAAAACCGCGTCGGGGATCTTGCGCGCGGCGATCCGCAGCGGCATCCCCGACCCCACCCCGCGCTCCCGCGCCTCGTACGACGCGGTGGAGACTACTCCGCGCTCGGTGGGATCGCCGCGACCGCCGACCACCACCGGCCGGCCCGCCAACTCCGGATTGCGCAGCACCTCGACCGCGGCGATGAACTGGTCGAGGTCGACGTGGAGGACCCACTGGTCGATGCCGGGCGTGCCCATGCCGACAACCGTAGGACGCGCGGCAAGTGTGCATTCGAGAATTCCGACAGCGTCCGAGTTCGCGCGCCGAAACGGGGTTCGCCGCTCCTGCAGCAGGGGCGAACCCCGGTTCGTGCAGCGAACGTCCGGCCCGCGGAGACGCCGAGAGCTCGTATGTGAACAGTTCGGATCATCGTGACCGAAACTCTGCCTCGCGAACCGGACTTGCCGGACAATCGGACGGTCGACAGCACACGCAGGCCCGGATCACCCAGGCCAGGAGGTCCCGGGAACGTATGAACATCACCGCCGAGGCGCTCGCCCGCGCCGAGGACGACACACTCGCCGCCGGCACAACCTCGGGCAGGTCCCGTTCCGCGGTGCTGCGACGAATCGCCGGGCGGGTGGTCGCGCTCGCCGTCTTCGTGTTCGTGTGGTGGGCGGTCACCGCCGCCGGTCTGATCAAGCCGCTGTTCCTGCCTTCCCCCGGCTCGGTCTGGGACGCTTTCGTCCAGGCCAACACCTGGCATCCCGTCGCACCGGGAGTCGACCGCCTCGTCCAGGGCGAGCAGGGATATTTCCTCTGGGAACACCTGCTCGCCAGCTGCCAGCGGATCTTCGTCGGGGTGGGCGCCGCCATCGTGATCGGACCGCTCCTCGGCTTTGCGATGGGCATGTGGCGTCCGCTCAACACCCTGCTCGAGCCGTATCTGAACTTCCTGCGGGCACTGCCGCCGCTCGGCTACATCGGTCTGCTCATCGTGTGGTTCGGCATCGGCGACACCTCGAAGATCTGGTTGCTCTTCCTCGCGGCGTTCCCCGCCATCACCGTGGCCACCATCAACGGTGTGCACTCGGTTCCTCGCGATCAGATCAACGCGGTCCGCTCCCTCGGGGCGAACCGACGACAAGTCCTCACGCATGTTGTGCTGCCGGCGACCGCGCCCGAGGTGCTCACCGGCATCCGCATCGCCGTCGGGTTCGCGTGGACCACGGTCGTCGCGGCAGAACTCAACAACGGAATTCCCGGAATCGGCGGCCTCGCATATCTGTCCGGCACGCAGCTCGACACCCCTCTGACGATCGCGTGCATCGTCGTCATCGGTATCACCGCTCTCCTGCTGGACGCGCTCATCAAGTGGATCGGCGTTCTGGCCGTGCCCTGGAAGGGAAAGAATTGAAACGCACAGCGCTCCTCGTCTCCGCTGTCCTCGCCACCGCGACCCTCGCGTCCGGGTGCGTGTCCTCCGATCGCGACACCTCGGCGGGAGCCGAGACCGGCGGCGACCGGCAGGCGTGCCCGTTCGAGGTCGACGAGTCCGTCACCACCACCGCGCGCATCGCCTACCAGGACATCCCCAACGGCGATCTGCTGGTCAAGGACAGCGGGATCCTCGAGGCGTGCCTGCCGAACGCCGACATCACGTGGAACCGTTTCTCGTCCGGCGGCGACGTCGTGCAGGCATTCGGTTCGGGCAGCGCCGATCTCGGTCTGCTCGGTTCCAGCCCTGCCACCAAGGCCCTGTCGGCACCGCTGAACATCGACATGCAGGTCATCTGGATCCACGACGTCATCGGCGCCGCCGAATCGCTCGTCGTGCGCGATCCGGCGATCACTTCGGTCGAGCAGCTCGCCGGCAAGACCATCGCCACCCCGTTCGCTTCCACAGCGCACTACAGTCTCCTCGCAGCGCTGGACCGCGCGGGCATCACCGACGAGGTCACCCTCGTCAACCTGGCACCCGACGCGACGGTCGCCGCCTGGCAGAGCGGTGAGATCGACGGCACCTGGGTGTGGGAACCGACCCTGTCCGAACTGACCGACGGTCACGTGCTGCTCACCAGCGCCGATACCGCGGCCGAAGGCGTTCCGACCTTCGACCTCGCCGGCGCGACCCGCACCTTCGTCGAGCAGAACCCCGAGTTCGTCGAGGTGTGGACCCGGGCTCAGGACTGGGCGGTCGAGCAGTTGCTCACCGATCCCGCCGAGGCGTCGGTCGCACTCGCCGTGCAGCTCGGAATCTCGCCCGAGGACGCCCTCGCCCAGACCGGAGGACTCGAATACCTGCGCGCGTCGGATCAGGCGTCGCCCGAGTATCTCGGTGGTGCCTTCGCCGAGAACCTGCAGTCCACTGCCGAGTTCCTGCTGAGCCAGGGCGAGATCACCGAGGTCAGCGCCCCCGAGGTGTACCGCGACGGGGTGTACGCCGACGCGGTGACGGCGGTCGCGGAGCAGTGACCACCACGCAGCCGACGGACGACCGGGTCGTCTTCTCCAATGTCTCGAAGTCGTACGGCGACGGACCCACTGCCGTGCGCGCCGTCGACACCACCGACCTGACCATCGAACCCGGGCAGTTCGTGTGCCTGGTCGGACCGTCCGGCTGCGGCAAGACCACGTTGTTGCAGATGCTGGCCGGTTTCGAACAACCGACGACCGGCAGCATCAGCATCAGCGGCACACCCGTGACCGGTCCCGGCCCGGAACGCGGTGTGGTGTTCCAGAGACCGAACCTGTTCCCGTGGAAATCCGTGCGCGCCAACGTCGAACTCGGACCGCGACTGCGCGGGGTGGACAAGGCGGAACGGCGCGCTCGGGCCGACGCGATCCTCGAGACCGTCGGACTGGCGGACTTCGGCGACCGGCGCACCTACGAATTGTCGGGCGGAATGCAGCAGCGCGCACAGATCGCGCGGGTACTCGTCAACGATCCGCGAATCATCCTGATGGACGAGCCCTTCGGCGCCCTCGATGCACTCACGCGTGAGAAGCTGCAACTCGAATTGCTCGACATCCGGCACCGGCACCGCCGCACCGTCCTGTTCGTCACCCACAGTGTCGACGAAGCCGTCTTCCTCGGTACACGCGTCGTGGTGATGAGCGCCCGCCCCGGGCGGATCCTCGAGGACGTGACGATCGAACTGCCGGGCGACTCACCCGATGCACCACGCGCCGCGACGGTGCGGACGTCACCGGAGTTCGCCGAGTACAAGGAACGGGTGGCGAGCGCGATCTATCACGCGCACAACTGACCGGAGCCGACCCTGTGGGCCGCGCGG
>NZ_JBKFBA010000007.1:0-81497 GCF_053345925.1 Rhodococcus sp. C26F | reverse complement strand
CCCACAGTCGTCAGTGGACCAGCGTCGAGAGCTGTGGCTGCACAACCCGGTCCGGATGAGTCCACAAGTCCCTACGGGCCAGCAGCGGCAGCACACCCTCCCCGAACCAGTACGCCTCCTCGAGATGCGGCACACCCGAGAGCACGAATTCGTCGACACCGGCGGCGTGGTACTCCTCGATCAGTGCGGCAACTTCGGCGTGGCTGCCGACGAGGGACGTGCCCGCGCCACCGCGCACCAGACCCACCCCGCTCCACAGACCCGGATGGATCTCGAGAGTGCGGGCGTCACCGTCGTGGCGGGTGCCGCTGCCGTGGAGTTCGCGCATGCGGCGCTGCCCTTCGGATTCGCTGGCCGCGAGACCGGCCTGGGCGAGCGCGATGTCGTCGGGATCCATGTCGTCCATCAGTCGCTGCGCCTCCGCCCACGCCTGCTCGGAAGTGTCGCGGCTGATGGTGTGCAGGCGGACGCCGAAACGCAGGTCGCGGCCGTACCGTTCCGCCTCGGCCCGCACCCGGGCGATCTTCTCGGCGACCGCGGCCGGCGGCTCACCCCACGTGAGATAGACGTCGGCGTGACGACCCGCGACCGGCAGCGCGGCAGGCGACGAACCACCGAAGTACACCGTCGGCGTCACCGCGGGTGTCCTGTCGAGACGGGCGCCTTCGACGTGGACGTGCTCACCGTCGAGCGACACCAGATCGCCGCGCCACAGTCCGCGCAGGACCGACAGGAATTCGTCGGTGCGACGGTAGCGTTCATCCTTCTCCAGGAAGTCGCCGTAGGCGCGCTGTTCGCTGCTCTCACCACCGGTGACGATGTTGATGAGCAGGCGTCCGTCGGAATGTTCCTGATAGGCGGTGGACATCTGCGCGGCCAGCGTCGGCGACAACGCATCGGGACGGAACGCGACGAGGAACTTCAGGCGTCGCGTCTGCGGGATGAGCATCGATGTGGTGATCCAGGCGTCGACGCATTGCAGGCCGGTCGGGGTCAACGCCGCCTCGAAGCCGAGTTGTTCGGCCGACCGGGCGATCTGACCGAGATAGTCGAGGGTCGCGGGACGATCGGAGGCCTGAGCGCGCAGATCGGCGCCATGGCCACCTCCGACGATCGAGCGGCTGTCACCGGACGTGGGCAGGAACCAGTGGAACGACAGAGACATAGGAAACCTTCGGGGCGGTGTCGATGGGTACGCGGAACTCGGCGATCACCGAGACTCGGTGATCGAGGGAGTCAGCGACGACAACGCCGCGACGAGACGCGGCACAGATCCACATACAGGCGCCAGCTGAGCCACACGGTACGCAGCGCGGCGGGCTGCGTCTCACCGGTGGTGGTCACGGCGTCTCCTGTCGGGCAATGCTCGGTCGCCGACCAGATTATCGCACAGCCTCCTGCTACTGCGTTCGCGGAAGGGCCAACACGCTGCCTCGCCGAGTCGGCCGCACGGCCTCGTCGGCGNNCCGCCGCGGCGAGGCTGCCGTACGAGAGCGCGGCATCCGAGAAGACCGGCTCGGCCAGCACGTACCCGTCACTCTGGACCTCGGCGGACAGACCGGCCGGAGGGACGACGATCAGCCAGTCCGGCGTCGGCGAGGCAGCCTCGAGAGCGAGTCGCTCCCGGGCGTGCGCGCGTGCGAACGGCAGCAATGCGGGCGGGAACAGTTCGGGATCGTCCGCCACCACTCGACCGTCCGGCAGCCGCAGGTCGGCCGACAGACCCACCGTCACGATGCGTACCGCACTGGAGCGGATGCCTGCGAGGATCGCATCGATCACCCGCTCGTAGAAGGATTCGTCGAAGCCGCCGAACGACGCCGGCGGGGCGGAGAAGGGCGTCACCGCATTGATCACCGCGTCCGCGTCCGTGACGGCCCGCGCCACATCGGCCGGATCGGTCGCGTCACCCTCGACGACGGTGACACCGCGCCCCTCGAGCCACGGATGACGGGCAGCCGATCTGACGAGCGCGGTGACCCGGTGCCCCTCCCCGAGCACCCTTCGCGTGATCGCACTTCCCGCACGCCCGCCGGCGCCGAGCACTGTGATTCGCTGCTGCGTCCGCATGCAGGTCACGCTAAGGCCCGCACCGTCGCTCCCACAACGATTTCCGTAACGCCGGCGAAAATCGAACTTCGCTCGCCGAAACGGGGTTTGCCCCTGCTGCAGCAGGGGCGAACCTCGGTTCGTGCAGCGAGGATCCGACTCAGTTCTGCGCCGCGGGCAACATGTGCCCCATCCGCCGCCGCTTCGTCTCGAGATACCGCACGTTCGCCGGTGCGACGCCGACGTGCAGCGGCTCCCGCCCTGCGACGACGATGCCGTTGCCCTCGAGTCCGACGATCTTGGCAGGGTTGTTGGTGAGCAGCCGCACCGAGCCGATGCCGAGATCGTGGAGTATCGCGGCGGCACCGCCGTATTCGCGCCCGTCGGCCGGTTCGTCGAGTTCGAGGTTGGCTGCGACCGTGTCGAAGCCGCCGTCCTGCAATCGGTAGGCCGCGAGCTTCTTGAGCAGGCCGATCCCCCGGCCTTCGTGGCCGCGCAGGTAGACAAGGACGCCGCCTTCCTGCGCGATCCGTTCCAGCGCGGTGTCGAGCTGGGGACCGCACTCGCAGCGTTGCGACGCGAACGACTCGCCCGTCAGGCACTCCGAATGCACCCGGACCAGCGGGGCGTCACTCAGCGGTCCGGCGATGAGCGCCATGTGATCGGCACCGGTGTGGCGGTCGAGATAGCCGACGGCACGGAAGGTTCCGAAGCGGGTCGGCATCGATGCCTCGTCGGCCCTCACGACCCGTCCGGACGGCACCACCGGTGACGGAAACGGATGCGCCGCGCGGTAGCGGATCAACTCCTCGATCGTGAGCACGGGCAGGTCGTACTGCGCGCCCAACGCTTCGATCTCCGGCATGCGCATCATCGATCCGTCGTCGGAGACGAGCTCGGCGATCACACCGACCTGCGGCAGGCCCGCGAGTGCACACAGGTCGACGGCGGCTTCGGTGTGACCGGGACGCTCGAGCACTCCACCCGGGCGGGCCCTCAACGGCAGGATGTGGCCGGGACGGATCAGATCACGCGAGGTGGCCGTCGGGTCGGCGAGCACACGCAGGGTCGTCGCACGATCCGCGGCGCTGATGCCGGTGGTGACGCCCCGCGCGGCGTCGACCGTGACGGTGTAGGCGGTCTGCTTCGGATCCTGGTTGTCGGCGACCATCGCCGGCAGGTCCAGGGCGTCGGCGCGGGCACCGGCCATCGGGGCGCACAGCAGACCCGAGGTGTGCCGGACGGTCCACGCGATCCACTCCGCGGTCGCGTGCTGGGCGGAGAGGATGACGTCGCCCTCGTTCTCCCGGTCGGCGGCGTCCGAGACGAGGACCGGCTTACCCGCCCGCAACGCCTCGAGCGCCGCCTCGATGCGGCTCACGACGCCACCAGACGCCGGAACGAGCTGCGGTGGAAGACGATCGGCTCCGTCGCCTGATCGGCTTCGTCGCAGAACAATTCGTGCACGCGCAGCACGACGATCGCGTGGTCACCGGTCGGCACCTGCTGTTCGATCGACACGTCCATCCGCACACCGCAGCCGTTGACGAACAACGCTCCACCCTCACGGGTTTCGGTCTCGATGCCCGCGAACCGGTCCCCGTTCTTTGCGGCGAGCACCCGGGCCGCGATGTCGTGTTCCGACGACAGGACGCTGATGCCCAGGCGCGGTTGCGCTTCGAGCTTCGGCCAGGTGGACGAACTGTTCTGCACGCAGAACGCCACCAGCGGTGGATCGAGTGAGACGGGAACGAACGTGCTTGCGACCATGCCGATCCGCTCACTGCCGGTGTCGGCGCAGATCGCGACGACACCCGAGGGGACGTGGGCGAACGCGCGGCGCAGGGCGGCGCCGTCGAGGGCGAGGGTGGTCATCGTGCCTCCGTCCGGATGGTGGATCGCAGCACCGGCGCCCAGCGCTCGGCATACTCGGCGATCCGGGTGTCGGTGGTGTAGGTGGAATCGATCAGGTACAGCCCCGCGGCGGGGCAGGTGGCGCCGAGTTCGACGAGCACGGGCTTGAGCAGCAGGTCGGGCGCCATCGCGTGGGCAGGTCCGGCGCCGAGCATGAGCGGCACTGCCGTGACGTCGCGCAGTCCGTCACCGGTGGCGAACTGATCGAGGAACAGCTTCAGGATGCCGGTGTAGGTGGCCTTGAAGGTCGGGCTGGCGAAGACCACGAGGTCGGAGGAGGCGACGGTCTCGACCGCCTCCTTCACCGCGTCGTCGCCCCAGCCGAGCAGGCCCGGACCGAGGGTGACGACGTCGACCACGTGATCGGGGGCCTCCCCGGTGAGCGCGGTGGCCAGCATGGTGGCGGCGTCGAGCGTACGGGAGCCGGGCTTCGGGTTACCGGCAACGACAGTGACCTTCATGTGGATCTCCTTTCGGGCGAGGCTTTCCGCCCGTCACCGGTTATTCGACCCGACGTCTGTGTCGGGAGTGCGACCGAAATGTGGCGTACATATTGCGCCGTTGCACATCGCCCCCGCAGACCGTTCACCTGCGGAAACTGTGCGACGCGGCGGTGATACCGCGGAAAACTCGATCTATCCGCCGGTGGGGACCGACCGGGCGAGGCGCTCCCGGAACGTGCCCTCTGCGTATTCGTTGCGGGTGAGTCCGCGGCGCTGGAGTTCGGGGACCAGACCGTCGAGCACCTCGTCGAGGTAACGCCGGGTGATGAGGCCTCCCCCACCGTGGAAGAGCAGGAACCCGTCGCCGCCGACGATCTCCATCGCTTCCTCCATGCGGTCCGCGACCGTCGCCGGCGTTCCGACCAGGTCGAGGGAGGTCGATTCGCCGGTGCTTCCGAGGACCTGCCGGAGCGAGGATCCCTCGGTCAGCCGCTTCATCGTGTCGAGGATGCTCTGTGCCCCGTTGGTGGTGGCGTCCGCGGGAATCGGTGCATCGAGATCGTAGGTCGAGAAGTCGATCTCGGAGATGTTGGACAGCTGGACGATCCGGCGCAGGAAGTTGTCCGACTCCGGCGAGTACATGCGGTCGCGTTTCGCAGCCGCTTCGGCGTCGGTCTCCCCCAGGATCGGTGTGACCATGTAGAGCACCCGGCACCGGTCCGGGTCGCCGCCGCTGCGTTCGATCCGTTCCCGGATGCCGTCCCGGTACTTCTTCATGGCGTCGATGCCCACCGGGACGGAGACGATCAGGTCGGCCCATTCGGCTGCGAAATCCATGCCCGCGGGTGATCCGCCGGCCTGGCACAGGACGGGCCGCTCCTGCCTGCTCATGGGAGCGGCCGGGCCGTTCACCCGGTAGTAACGCCCGTCGAAGTCGACTCCGTCGGTACCCGACCACATCTCGGAGGTCACGCGGAGGTACTCATCGGCGCGGAGGTAGCGCTCGTCGTGTTCCCACAGCTTCTCCAGCCCGACGTTCCGGGCTGCAAGATCCTCGAACGAGGTGACGATGTTCCACCCGCTCCGGCCGTCGGACAGTTCATCGAGCGTCGCTTGCATCCGCGCCAGCCGATCCGGCGGGTACAGGCTCGTGCTCATGGTGGTCACCACGCCGAGGCGGCTGGTTTCCTGGGAGATGGCCGCTGCCAGCGGAAGCGGATCGTGTTTGGGGGCCTTCACGGTGGCCTTGAACTCCGCGACCATGTCACCGCCGAAGTTCTCCGGAACGACGCTCGAATCCTCGAGCATGACGAAGTCGATGCAACTGCGCTCGAGGGCCTTGGCCATGTCCACGTAGAAACTGCCGTCGGTCCATGCCCGCGGATCCGGTCCTGCCCAGGGCCGGTTCCATCCAATGGGCATGTAGTTGACGAACCATCCGAGCGTCATCGGCTCGTTCATACCGGTACCTCCTGTTCGGCGTGATACGGGACGAACTCGAAATCGGATGCGCTCAGACCGAATCGGTCGCGCAGGAGACCACACCTCGGAGCGGGCACGAGCGCCGGGAGCGTCTCGTGCAGCACCTGCCCGAGCAGACGGCCGTCGGTGACGCCGCAGAAGGCGTAGCCGTCGGCCGAGGTCACCGGGGGTGCGGCCGCGGCGTCCCCCGCGACTTTCAACAACACCCGATCCGCGCTCGCCCGCGCTGCGGGAATGTCCTCCTCGGATCCGACGACGAGAACGTCGGCGACGTCCGATTCTGCTGCGTTCGGCCGATATTCGGCGAAGCGCACCGCGCGTCCCTGTGGTGGGCGGGGCGCGTTCAGCGGACCGCGGGTGGAGAAGTAGGGGCCGTGATAGTTCGTGACGTGGACGCAGTCGGCATCCACGTACCGCCCGGAGGACACGTCCGCGACGAGAGCGTCGGGCTCCCACGAGTTGCCGAGCGCGGCGGTCGCGGCGAGATAATCGGCGAGCGCGTCCTGCCGTTCCGCCGCGCTCGCGGCGCCGGCCGACCAGCGTCCACTGTCGTCGGAACAGGTGGTGCCGGTGTCGCGACCGGAGACGAGCCATCCCGCGCGGCCACGGGTCAGGGCGTCGAGCGTGCCCAGGGCTCGGGCGGTGAGGAAGGGCGGCTGGCTCCACGGCGAGATCTCTGCGACGAGACCGATCCGCGACGCACGCCGTGAGGCAGCCGCAGCGAGCAACAACGCCTCCGGGCAGTCCGCCTCGCCGGGAAGGACCACCGCATCGGCACCGGCGAGATCGAGGTGGAGGACGGTGCGGAGCATCGTCGCAGCGTTGCCGGGTTCGAGGAACCACACGGCTATCGGGCTGGTGGGCATTCGACCTCCTCGGAGACGTCGGTGAGGAATTCGATGTAGTGCTCGAGGACCGTGGCGGGATCCTGGTCGAGGATGTATCCGCCGCCCTCGAGGGGGACGTACCGTGCGTGTGGGATCGCGCGCCTCGTTTCCGGGACGTAGGGATGGAGCACGTCGGAGGTGCCGCACAGCAGCAGCGCCGGGGCCGCGACCGCCTCCAGCAGAGCACCGACATCGGTGGAGAAGACGGCGAGATACGCTTCGTGCCAACGCACTCCGGCCCGGAGCTTGTCCACCACCTCGCGATGCCGGAGGGCGACGTCCGGCGCGAACGCGAGGTCCGCATCGATCGTTCCGACCTGTTCCCAGGCCGTCAGCAGATGTGCACCGTCGGCGGCCGGCGTCATCGCCGTGACTCCGGCGTGCCACCGGGCACGGTCCTCGGGCGACATGGCCACCGCTCCGACCATCGCCAGACTCGCGGTCCGGCCGGGGTGACGCGCTGCGATCGTCGCGGCGATCGCGGCGCCGGTGTGATGCCCCAGCAGGTGCGCGTGCTGGACACCGAGGGCGTCGAGCAGCGCGATCATGTCGTCGGCCCACCACTGCAGGGCGTACTGCTCACGTGGGGCGAAGGACATCCCGAAGCCCGGAGTGTCCGGGGCGATCAGCGTGTAGCGCTCGCCGTGGCCGGCCGCGAGGAACTTCGCGGCGAACGCCTCGTACATCTCCGACGACGAGGCCGTCTGGTGCAGCAGGAGCACGACCTCGGGGCCCGACCCCGCCGTGCGGGCGTGAACCTGCCCGCACGGCGTGTCGACATAGATGCGATACATCATCAGCTGAACGAGCGGAGATTCTCGCGCAGCGTGGAGTGGGCGTAGTCGGTACGCAGCAGGCCGCGGCGCTGCAGCGCGGGAGCGACACCGTCGGTCATCTCGGCGATCGACTGGCGACTGATGGGCTGTCCGTAGATGAGGAAACCGTCGCCACCGACCTCCTGCATGAACTCGTCCATCTGCGCGGCGATCGAGTCCGGGGTACCGACCATCTCGGTGGTCTGGACGCGCATTCCGCTGAAGCCCTCGCGGATGGTGCGGCCGCCGAGCTGCTTGCGCCAGACCTCGAGCTGGCTCTGGTGCCCGTTGGTCGAGACGTCGTCCGGAATCGGCTGATCCGGGTCGAACTGGGAGAAGTCGATCTCCATGGTCGCCGCGAAGTGCGCCATCTGGACCTCGAAGTTGTGTTCCTTGCGGGCGTACCAGGCGGCGTTCTTCTCCTTGGCCTCCTGTTCCGTCTCACCGACGATCGGGTACACCACCGAGAACACCTTGATGTCGTCGGGATTGCGGCCGAACTTGGCCGCTCGGGCACGAATGTCGGCGCGGTATTCCTTCGCCCCCTCGACGCCGTGCGGGATGGTGAGGATGATGTCGGCGTGCTCGGCGGCGAAGTCGCGGCCGCGCGGCGATCCGCCTGCCTGGCAGAAGACCGGACGCCCACCCGGTCCCGGAGGAACGTTCAGCGGTCCGCGGGACTTGTAGAAGCGACCTTCGTGGTGGATCGGATGGACCTTCTTGTAGTCGGCGTAGTAGCCGCTCTCCGGGTCGGCGAGGATGGCACCGTCCTCCCATGATCCCCACAGCTTCATCGCGACGTCGACGAACTCCTCGGCCATCTCGTACCGGAGATCGTGTTCCGGCAGTTTGTCGAGGCCGTAGTTCTGGGCGGCGAGGTCCTCGCTGGAGGTCACGATGTTCCAGCCCACTCGGCCACCGGTGAGGTTGTTGAGCGTCGCGAACTGCCGTGCCAGCTGGTAGGGGTGGTAGAAGGTCGTCGAGGCGGTGGCGATGATGCCGATGTGCTCGGTGGCGGCGGCGAGCATCGAGGCGGCCACGACCGGGTCCATCTTCGGTGCGTAGCGGGCGTGCTTGAGTTCGATCTCGGCGGTGCCGCGGTAGATGTCGCTCACCATGAGCGAGTCCTCGATCATGAGGAAGTCGAAGCCGGCCCGCTCGAGGTTCCGGACCATGTCGACGTAGAAGCGACCGTTGAAGTAATTGGTGGTGGCGTCGATGCCGCTGTACGGCGACTTCCATTCAGGGGCAGCGAGGTTGCCGAACCAGCCGAGACGGAACGGATCTGCAGTCATGTTCGTGGTCCTTCTCTTCGTCGAACGCGGTCCCGCTGTCGCGGGGCCCGGAGTCTGTGCCGTCGGGATCCGACGGCGAGGTCAGTGGGTTGCCAGGAGTGCGTCGTCCGCCGGGGACTCGCACGCTTCGAGCAGTTGCTGCTCGGTCGATCGCGGACCGGACAGTTCGTCGATGAGGCGGCCGTGGTGGAGCACCAGCACCCGATGGCACACGGCCGCGAGGAGTTCGTGCTCACCGGAGAACACCACCACCGCAGCGCCCTTCGTCGCTGCTGCCATCGCGTCGGCGAGCAGGTCCTTGGCCGAGCCGGGATCCACACCCTGGGTCGGTTCGTCCAGGAGCAGGACCTTGGGGTCCAGTTGTAGCCATTTCGCGAACACGACCTTCTGCTGGTTGCCGCCGCTGAAGGCGGACATCGGCAGTTCGGGCCGGTTGGGGTGGACGTTCACCTCGGTCATCAGCCGGGCGGCACGCTCACGCATCGCGTTGATGTCCAGCCCTTTCCAGCGCCGGTGCCGGTGCACCACGGGGAGGATCACGTTCTCCTCGGCGGTGCCTTCCACCCAGCATCCGTCACGCAGCCGGTTTCCCGGGACGAGGGTCATCCCGTGGTCGATCGCCTGCCGCGGATCGCTCGCGCGCAGTTCGGTTCCGTCCACCACGACGGTTCCGGCGGTGGGCTTCTCGTCCCCGGCCAGAAGCATCGGCAGTTCTTCCTGCCCCATGCCCGCAAGCCCGGTGACTCCGACGACCTCGCCGGCGCGGACCGTGAGATCGACGTCCGCGACGCGCCGGCCGCTGAGTCCCCGCACCGTCAGGCGCGGGGCGCCGAACTCCACGCCGGGAGGAGCCGGGTAGAAGTCGTCCATGCGCCGCCCGAGCATGTGGGCGACGAGTTCGGAGCGGCTCGTGTCCTCGATCGCGACCTCGACGACGTCGCGGCCGGCGCGCATCACCGTCGCGCGGTCGCACACCTCCATGACCTCGGCGAGCCGATGGCTGATGAAGATCACGCCGGCACCGGTGTCCGCGACGCGCCGCATGAGCGCCAGCAGCCGGGACGCTTCGGGACGGGGCAGAGCAGCGGTCGGCTCGTCGAGGATGAACAGCTGCTCGTCGGTGTTGCCGTCCATCAGGCGCATGGCCCGCACCACCGCGAGCAGGGCGCGCTCCGCGGGGCTGAGGGTCGACACCTGGGCGTCGAGCGGGAAGTCGAATCCGAGCCGGTTCATCAGTTCCCGGTAGACGGCCTTCTCCCGTCCGACCCGCACCGGGGCCAGCAGACGAGCACCGTACCTGGCGTTCGCTCCCAGGTTCTCGAGCACGGTCATGTCATCGACCAGCCCGATGTCCTGGTGGATGACGGCGATGCCGTGTTTGTGCGGAGCATCCACCGGCAGGGTCAGGGTGCGGCCGAACACCTCGACCGAACCCTCGTCCGGCGTCACCACCCCGGTCAGCGACTTCACCAGTGTGCTCTTGCCGCAACCGTTCTGGCCGAGCAGAGCGTGGACCTCGCCGGGGCGGACGTGCAGGTTCAGGCCGTCGAGCGCGACCGCGCCGCCGTAGGACTTGCGCAGGCCGACCACGTTGAGTGCCGTCATGTCCGGGCTCCTGCCCGGCGCTTGCCGACCAGCTTGGCGGCGGTGACCGACACGATGAGCGCGAGTCCGTAGAAGACGTTGGTCACCCAGGTCTGTGCGCCGAGCAACTGGAGTGCGGTGATGCCGACTGTCAGCAGGTAGAGGGCGGCCACGGTGCCCCACGCGTTGAACCGGCCCACGGTGATCGCGGTCGCGCCGAGGAAGGCTGCCGCGAAGGGCTGCAGCATGTACTGGGCGCCGACGCTCGGGTCGACCGCTCCGAAGTATCCGGCGAAGCAGATACCGATGAAGGCCGCGATCAGACCCGACACGATGTACGCCGAGGTCCGGATGCGGTCGACGGAGATGCCGGCCAACCGTGCCGCGGCGCGGTTGCCCCCGATGAAGACCGTGTACCGGCCGAGCGGCGTGCGCTGGTAGACGTACCAGAGGACCACCACGAGCACCCAGGCGTACCAGGTGATCATCGGCAGTCCGAGCAACTGCGAGCGGGAGAAGTTCACGAAACCGTCGGGGACGCCGGCCACGATCCGGCTGTCGGTGATCAGGTACGCGAAACCTGCCAGCGCCGTGTACGAGCCGAGTGTGGCGACGAACGAGTCGACACCCACCCGCACCACGATGAGTGCGTTGATGGCTCCGACCAGCGCGCCGAGGGCGAGGGCGGTGAGGATCGCGACGTAGGCCGGATAGCCGTTCTTCGTCATCACGGCCACGATCGCCGCTGTCGCCACCATCGTCTGCGAGATGGAGAGGTCGAAGTCTCCGAGCCGGAGCACGATAGTCGCGGTCAGAGCGAGCAGGAGCACCAGGGACTGGGCGTTGAGCATCGTGGTGAACAACGATGCCGTGCGGAACTGAGGGAGGGTGGCGACACACAGCAGGACGAGCAGTCCGAGTGCGCCGACGAGGGCCCAGCGTTCGAACGCCCCGTCGAAGCGGGAGGAACTCTTCGTCACGGGGGATACCGTCTCCGTGAGCGTCGTGTCGGGGGTCGTGGCGGAAGTCGTCATGGGATCTCCTGTTCGGCCGGTTATTGAGCCGAGGACCACGCGGACACGAATGCCACCTGGTAGTCCGAGTATTCGGGCGCGATCGACTCGACGCTCGCATCACCCACGTTGTCGGCGTCGACGACGCGGGTCGGGATCACGTAGCCCGGGGCGCTCTCACCGAGGATCGCGCGGGCGAGGTCGTCGACGGCCAGCCAGCCGATCCAGCCGGCGGGCGGGGTCGCGATGTCCATGTCCTGGCCGGAACCGCCCGCGATCGCGTCGAGGTTCGGTTGCAGACCGTCGCGGCTGAGGACCTTGGCCTTGGAGTTGGCCGCGGCCAGCACGGGGTCGACGTAGGTCACGGCGCTGTCCCACACGGGGAAGATGTAGTCGATGTCGGGTTGGCGCTGCAGCGTGGTCTGCAGCTGGCTGCCCACATCGGTCGCCACGTTGGCGACGTCGACGTCGATGATCGTCACGGTGCAGTCGGGACATTCCGCCTCGATCTGCGACTTCGCGCCCTGGGCGAGGTAGTCCCACACGGTGACCGAGGTGGACGAGATGATCGCCAGGTTCCCGGCGCAGCCGCTGTCGGCCATGACCCAGTCGGCGGCCATCGCCCCGTCGGCGCTGAAGTCCGCGGTGAGGTTGCCGTACATGCCCGACGGGACCGCGTCGTCCGGATCGGAGTTGAGGGTGTTCTGCACCGGGATGCCGGCGGCTTCGGCGGAGGCCAGTGCCGACGACACCACGCTCGGATCGATACCGACCAGGATGATGCCGGCCGCCTTCTGCGCGACGGCCTGTTCGATGCCTTCGTTGAAGCGGTTGGTCATGCCCTGGCCGTCGAAGCGGACCACCTTCATCCCGGCGGCCTCGGCGGCTTCCTCGACACCTTCGACCATGTCCACCGAGAACTGGTTCATCGTCACGGTGATGAACCAGATGGTGTCGCCCTGGAGCGCGGCGAGGTCCAGGGGTGCGGTCGGGGCGATCAGCTCGGACGGAGCGGTCGCGGCGGCGAGACGCGTCTGGACGCCGTCGACGCATTCCTGCGCCGAGGCGGAGAGGGTCCTGTCCGTAGTGTCGTCCGATCCGACGTCGGTGGCCGCCGTGCAGGCGGACAGTGCGAGCGACGCACCGAGGAAGAGGGCCCCGACGGCCGTATGCTTGAGCGATTTCATGCGTTCTCCGGTTCCAGCTACACGCCCGTGATGCAGTGCATCGGCCGGGCACGGGATCGAGTTCACGGCGACACCACAACTCGTTCGCCTCAGTGACGACGATCAGTCAACGCGGCATCGATTTCGCCGCCTGGTCGACGCATTTGCGCGTCGATTTCGCCGTGTAACCCTCTCGGGCGCTGCATCCGGTGAGCGATTCGTGCAGGTCGACGGGGTCGGCCGGTCCGGGCTCGATCCGGCATCCGGTCAATACGCCGAGAGCGCTCCCCTATTCGCCGGGGCCGCACTCCCCCGGAAAACGGAAATGCCTGCATTCCTTCCGGAATGCGGGCACGTCCTCCCGAGCCGATCGTCAGGTGCGGGTCACTGCCCCACCCGTTCGGGTTCCGTGCCGAGCGGGAAGGACACCCGATCGGCCCGGTAGTACGAGAAGGTGTACTCCTGCACGGTCCCCTCCACATCGCGCAGGAGCTGTTCGCGCATGAGTACGGGGGAACCCTCGCGCAGGCCGAGTACGCGGGCGGTGTCCGTGTCGCAGGCGACGGCGTCGATCACGGTGTCCACCTTGCCCAACGGGACGCCGTAGACCAGTGCGAAGGCGTCGGCGAGGCTCGGGCAGCGTTGCCACACCTTGGGCTGCTCGTACTGCTCGCGGTAGTAGGCCATCCGTACCCCCAACGGTTCCACGCCGGAACTCGTCACGTGTTCGAAGACGTGCTCGACGAGTCCCACACGGGTGTCGTGGGTTCCGAGCCGCGTCCTGATGGACGGCCCCGACGGCACCACGCGATTGTCTGTCTGCCGCACCGCGAAACCGGGTGGGGTGTGCCACGGAAGGATGTCGTCGACGGGGACCTGGAAGTACTCCTGTCGCACTCGGGTTCCCGTACGCCGGCGCCGCTCCACCAGTCCGTCGGCCGCGAGTTGCTGGAGTGCCTCCCGGACCCGGGCCCGCGGAATACCCATGGTCTTGACGAGGCGGTCCTCGACGAGTTGTTCGTCGTCGACGAGAAAACCCGACCTGATCAACGATCGGATCAAGCCGTATGCGCGGCGTGTCTGATTCGTCGAACCTCGCACTGATGAATCGTCGCGACGCATGTCCTGCTGCACTGTGCCTCCTGGAACACCGACCGGACTCCACGCCGGTCATGGGTCGTTTCTATCCCATCGGCGTTTCGAAATCGTTACGAGGACAATCCCACTCGACTCCGATGTCTCTC
The DNA here is from genome assembly GCF_053345925.1 of Rhodococcus sp. C26F. Taxonomy (NCBI): domain Bacteria; kingdom Bacillati; phylum Actinomycetota; class Actinomycetes; order Mycobacteriales; family Nocardiaceae; genus Rhodococcus; species Rhodococcus sp. C26F. The sequence goes on along the minus strand of NZ_JBKFBA010000007.1, from coordinate 67,605 downwards.
AGCGCAGGGGGTGGTGTCGCTCCGGGTCCTGCCCGCCGGTCGCGTGCAGGTGCGGAGAGGCGACCGCGGCGGTCGACGGACGCCCGTGGACGAAGGTGACACGGTCGGCGCGGTAGTGGTCGAATGCGATCTGGATGGGGCGCTCGTGGGAGTCGTAGAAGGTCTGGTTGCGTACGACGACCGCGGAGCCCTCGGCGATCCCGAGGATCCGGGCGGTGCGCGCGTCGGCCGTCGTCGCTCCGATCGAGGTGTCGATCCGCGACACGGTGCGTCCGAAGAACCGGGCGGCCACCTCGCTCATCGCCGCGCGCCCGTCGTAGCTCACCGCCTCGAAGGAGCATCGGAAGTACGCCGTGCGGATACCGATTACGGTGCCGTGCAGCACGAACGTGTTCTCCACCATCCGCAGACGACGATCCGAGGTCGACAGCCGGGTCCTGAGCAGTGAGGTGCTGGGAACCGTGCGTTGTTCGGTGATGACGATGTCCATCTCGTCCGGGGGTCCGTCGGCGAGACGGATGTCCTCCAACGCGATCCGCACTCCCGTGTTCACCACGATCGTGCCGCTGCGCGGATGCCGTTCGACGACTCCCTCATCCGCCAGTTTCCGGAGTGCCTCACGGACGGCGGTGCGGCTCGCGTCGAGGTGGGCGATCAGCTGATCCTCGACGAGCACCTGGTCCTCGGCGTAGATGCCGTGATGCACCGAGGCCAGCAACATGTCGTGCACGCGCCGCGAGAGGGTGTTGCGGTTGCCGGCCGAGCCACCCACCGCGCGGGGATGCGTGGCTCGCTCTCTCATGATGACGTTCTCTCTCATACTTCTCGGTCTCCGGAAACTACGGGCCGGTGGACAGCGGAGGTGCCGAACCGGTCGAGGACCGCACCGGGTGGATGCGGCCCTCGATCGGTTCCACCGGGATCAGAACTCGTGGATGTTCTCGTTCAGAGTCGTGTAGGTGTATCCGTCGCGGATCGCACCGCGACGCTTCAGTGCGGGTGCGAGTCCGTCGGCGATCTCCGCGATGCTGTGGCGGGTCATCGGCGCGTACAGCAGGAAGCCGTCACCCCCGACCTCGTCCATGATCTCCTCCATCTTCGCGGCCACGGTGTCGGGGCTGCCGACGAGACCGAGGTCGGTGATCTGGAAGGACTCGGCCGCGACCTGCCGCAGGGTCTTGTCCTCGGTGTCCTGGAAGAGGTTGGCGATCGAGGAGCGCTCGCCGTTGCCCTTGGACAGGTCGATGTCGGCGACCGGGGTGTCTAGGTCGATCGCCCCGAAGTCGATGCGCCCGCCGCTCGTGTAGCTCATGTTCCAGAGGTTGTACTCCACCGCGGCATCGGTGTACCGGTACCGGCGCAGCGCCTCCGCCTTCTCCTGCGCCTCGGCGTCCGTGGGCGCGACAATCGGGGTGGCGAGGAACAGCAGTTTGATGTCGCTCGGCTTGCGGCCGTGGGTGATCATCCTGCGGTGGATGTCGTCCCGGTAGGCCTTCATGTCCTCGACGGTCTTACACATCGCCATCTGCGTGTCGCCGTGGCGGGCAGCGAGTTCGCGGCCCGGCACCGAGCCGCCTGCCGAGACGACGGGAATGTCGCGCTGCGGACCGGGGATCGTGTTGAGCGGGCCGCGCGAGCGGAAGTACTCGCCCTCGAAGTTGATGGGGTGGACCTTGGTGTGGTCGGCGTAGATGCCGTTCACGTCGTCGGCGACCACGGCGTCGACATCCCAGGAGTGCTGGAGCTGCTTGACGACCTCGACCCACTCCTCGGCCATCCGGTACCGCTCGTCGTGGTCGAAATGCTGCTCGAAGCCGAAGTTCTGGGCCACGCGGTCGGTCACCGAGGTGACGACGTTCATGCCCACCCGGCCCTCGGTGAGGTGGTCGAGCGTGGTGTAGAGGCGGGCGGCGAGATAGGGGTGGTACTGGATCGTCGAGACGGTGGGAACGATGCCGATGTGCTTGGTGCGCTGGGTCATCAGCGGCACGAGGGGCATCGGATCGTTCTTCGGTGCCATGAAGCCCCGTCGGAGCGACACCTCAGCGGAACCGTTGTAGCTGTCCTCGACCATCGCCGTGTCCTCGATGAGGATGTAGTCGAAGCAGGCGCGCTCGAGCGAGGCCGCGAGATCGACGTACAGATCCGGCTTCATCCAGTCCCGCATGTTCGCGCCGGTGTACACACCGTCGCCGCCGGCCGGGTTCCAGGGCTGGATGCCGAAGCCGCTTCCGAGAAACCATCCGAGATGAAACATGTCTTCCGCCTTTTCTTTCCGAAACTGGGTGACCGCATGTCCGCGGTGGCGTGTGAAGTGTCGTCGGCGAGCGGCGGCGATTCGGTTCCGTAGCGGTAACGCGCGCGTTGCGCGAGTCCTCGGAGCAGGGTTCCGGAGCGTTCGTCCTGATACGGGACGAGTGCCCCGCCGTGTTGCGCAACCGTGACAGCCGCGCAACACGACGAGGCACTCGCATTCGACGATCTCGCGGCCCGCCTCAGCGGGTGGAACGTGACGCCGTGCGGCGTCGCACCGCGCCGGACAGCGCGACCGCGACCACCAGTGCGCCGCCGTAGAACAACTGCTGGACGAAGCTGGCGACACCGAGCATCTGCAGGCCGACCACCCCGGCGACGAGGAAGTACACCGCGACCAGCGTGCCGAAGGCGTTGAAGCGGCCGGGGACGATCGCGGTGGCGCCGAGGAAGGCGGCCGCGAAGGCCGGCAGCATGAACGACTGGCCGGAGGACGGGTCGGCGCCACCGAGCATGCCGGCGTAGACGATGCCGGCCAGAGCCGCGACGAGCGCGGAGGTGACGAGCGCACCGCCGCGGATGCGGTCGACGTGCAGGCCGCTGAGTCGGGCCACCTGGGCACCGCGTCCGACGAAGAGCAGTCGGCGTCCGATCGGGGTGTACTGGAAGACCACCGCCATGATCAGCACCAGGGCGAGAGCGTAGTAGAACTGCAGCGACACCCCGAAGATGCGGGTGCCGATGGTGGCGTCCACGAGCGCGGAGTCGACACCGGTGACCGAGGTCGAGTCGGAGATCCACTGCACCACACCGAGGACGACGGTTCCGCTGCCGAGGGTCGCGATGAACGAGTCGATCTGCAATCGCACGACCAGCAGTGCGTTGATCAGGCCGACGACGAGGCACGCGAGCACGGCGACAGCGATGGCCGGCAGCAGCGACCAGCCGTGTTGCACGTTCAGTACCGCGATGGTCATGGCGGCCAGCGACATCGTCGACACGGCCGACAGGTCGAACTCGCCGGCGGTGAGCGGGACGATGAGCCCCAGGGCCAGGACGAGCAGGACGGCCTGGGAGCCGAGGATGTTCTGCAGGTTGTTGGCGGTCGGGTAGGTCTCGGGTCGCAGGGCACTGAACACGACGACGACGGCGACCAGCGCCAGGACGAGCGCGTACTTCTCGAACAGCGGACCGAGAGAGCGACGGGGGCGCGCGGGATCCGATCCGGTGGATTCGGTTTTCGCGGTGGTGCTCTTGTCGATGGTGACGGACATCAGGCGATCACTTCCTGTCGGGTCAGACCGAGAACACTGTCCGAGATGTGGTGTTTGGACAGGTTGTCGCCGGTGAGTTCGGCGACGATGTGCCCGTGGGAGAAGACGAGGACGCGGTCGCACAGGACCGACAACTGCTCGTAGTCGGAGCTGGCGACGACGATGCCCGCTCCTCCACGCGCGGTCTCCCGCAGCATCTCGAAGATGCGGGCGCGGGCACCGATGTCCACACCCTGGGTGGGTTCGGCGAGGAGCACCAGCACCGGGTCGGTCTGGAGCCACTTGCCGAGCAGAGCTTTCTGCTGGTTGCCGCCGGACAGCGACCCGTAGACGGCCTGCGGGTCCCGTGGCCGGACGTCGCAGTGCTCGGCGAGCGCGGTCGCGATGTCCTTCAGCGCTCGCGGTTTGACGAAGCCTGTACCGAGCACGGGCAGGGTGACGTTCTCGGCGACGGTCAGCTCGGGTGCGCTGCCCTCGACCTTGCGGTCCGGCGGCACGTAGACGACCTTGCGGGCCAGCGCGTCGATCGGTGTCATCGCGGGCAGGTCCACGCTGTCGTCGCCGACCGTCAGCCGTCCGCCATGAGCCTGCCGCGCCCCGTACAGGGCGGGGAGCACGTCGTCGTAGCCCGAGCCGGCGATGCCGGTGAGTCCGACGACCTCCCCGGGCCGCACGTCGAACCCGACACCGTCGACGGTGGTGGTCTCGAGGTCCTCGATCCGGGCGAGGGCGGGAACGTCCTCGAAGTCGCGGACGGGCCCGGCGACGCGCGGGTCGGCGGAGTCGAGACTGCGTCCGACGATGAGGTCGATGAGCGAGGTCGCGGTGAGGTCGCGGGTGCGGTGCGTGCCCTGCGACACCCCGTCGCGCAGCACGGTGACGCGGTCGGTGTGGTCGAGCACCTCGTCGAGGTCGTGGGAGACGAACAGGACGGCGGCCTTCTTGTCGGCGACGATTTCGCGGACGACGGCGAACAGCAGGTCGGTGCCCTCGCGGGGCAGGAAGACCGTGGGTTCGTCGAGCACGAGCAGGGTGCGACGCTCCCCCAGTTCCTCGGTCGCCCGCAGGATCGCGAGGAGGGCACGTTCGGTCTCGTTCAGGCTCGACACCGGTGCCTCGGGATCGATGTGAAGTCCGAAGCGCTCGAACAGCGCTCGGGCGGTGCGCTTCTCGCGTCGCCACGAGATCCACGGCCTCGATCCGGCCACGACCGGTCCGACGCGGAGGTTCTCGACCACCGACAGATCGGGTACGAGGGCGAGGTCCTGGTGGACGAAGCTGATGCCGAGGTCGCGGAATCCACCGGCCGGGACCGGCAGTGTCACGTCCCTGCCGCGCACCTGCAGCGCGGCGCCGGGGTCGGGGGCGTGGAAGCCGGCCAGGACCTTGATGAGCGTGGACTTGCCGGAACCGTTCTCACCCAGCAGACCGTGCACCTCACCGGCGTGGATCGTCAGGCCGACCTTCTTCAGCACAGTGTGCTCACCGAAGGTCTTGGACAGACCGACGATGTTGACGATGGGATCAGGACTGCTCACTGGGCCCCCACAGTGCTTCGTAACCGGTGACGTAGGCCGTGCCGTAGCCCTTGTCGGGCTGCGGCGGGGTGCCGGTCTCGTCGATGTTCTCGGCGGTGATGAGCTTGAGCGGGGTTTCCTGTGCGCCGTTCGGGACGGGGTCGTAGCCGAGCAGGAGGCGACCGGCCTGGTCCATCGTCGCCCATGCGAGCCACGGGATGGACTCACCGACGTTCATGGTGACGATGCCGTCGTCCTGCTGGATCTTGAGGACGGCGGGGGTGCCGTTGACCGAGGAGATCTCGACCTGGCCGGTCTTGCCCGCGGCCTTGATGCCCGATTGGGCGTAGAGCGACATCGAGTCGTAGATGGGCAGGATGAAGTTGATGTTCGGGTCGGCGGAGAGTGCGGACTGCACCTCGGACTGGATCTTGGTGGCCCACTCCGTGACCGGGACGTTCACGATCTTGTAGGTGCACTTCGGGCAGTACTGTGCGATCTCGTCTTCCATCGCAGCGACCTCGGCCTTCGCCGGCGGAACCTCGTTGGAGGTGATGATGAGCGCGTTGCCCTCGCCTTCGGTGCGGTCGATCATCCAGTCGACGGTGAGCCGGTTGGCCTCGGAGAGCGGGGCGTCGGTGGTGGCGTCGATCAGCCCTTCGAGGTCAGTCGGCACCGGCTCGCCGCGCAGGATGGTATGGGTGAGCAGAACGGGAATCCCCGCTGCCTCGGCTTTTTCGAGCGCCGGCTTGATGAGGGATGCGTCGACACCCTGCGACAGGATGATGAGATCGACCTTCTGGTTCACGGCCTGTTCGACACCGGTCGCCCACTGGGCGGGCTGACCCTGGTTCGTGTACTCGATCCAGGTGGCGCCGTAGCTTTCGGCGACCTTCTTCGATTCCTCGTCGACGGCGACGTTGTACGGGTTCTCGCTGTTGGTGGGGATCGCGAAGATCGTCTTGCCGGCGATGTCCTTCATCGGGAACGGCTCGGCCTCGAGCGTGAACTCCGGGTCCGCTTCGTACAGGGCGAGCTGGGCGCGGGCGTACTCGATTCCGGCGGTGACGTCGGCGTCGGACACGTCGCCGCCACCCGAGCCACCGCTGCTGCACGCGGCGAGACCGAAGATGGCCGAGAAGGCGAGCGCGGCGATCGCAGCGCGGCCGGGGAGGGAATGACGCATGGATTCTCCTGGGGGATGAGGAGTGTGCCGAAGAAGAAGCGGCCGCGTCGTTGCGGGACCGGCTGGGGAAGGCGATGACTTCGAATGTATCCGCAGCGTGTTGCGTGCGGCGACATCCTTGGTTCATTCGTGTTAATTGCGTGCGGAAATCGTCTCCAGGTACTCCCGTGCCCGGCCGAGCGGCCACACCTCCGCCATCTTCTGCTGCATGTCGAACAGGTTCGACGAATGGATCACCGGATCACGATCTCCCACAGCATCTTCCACGACGATCGGAACGAAGCCGTGCTGCATCGCATCCAGTGTCGTCGCGCGGACGCAACCGCTGGTGGACAACCCGGCGATGAGCACGGTGTCGACGCCGAGAGACGTGAGGTGCGAATTGAGAGTGGTGCCGAAGAACGCGCTCGGATACTTCTTCGTCACCAGCATTTCGGCGCACGTCGGTTCGAGACCCTCGATCAACTCTCCGTACGGACTGCCTTCGCAGAACGCGACGAGGGTGCCCGACTTCTTGAAGAACACCCCGGCGTCGGCACCGTCGGCGCGCAGACGAACCTCGGTGATCACCACCGGGATTCCGGCCTCGCGCGCGGAAGTGAGCAGGCTGCGCATCGCCTCGACGTTCTCCTCCACCCCTGCATACAGCGGGCAGTCGGGATCGATGTAGGCACGGGCGGGATCGACGACGACCAGCGCGGGACGGGTTCCGGGCTGGAGCTCCTGCCCGAAACCGGCGCGGGCGTAGTCGGCGGCCTGTTCTGCACGATCGACGATGGTCATGCGGACTCCTTCAGTGGGGTGACGGATTCGAGGGTGTGGACGGTCGCGGCCGGATTGCGGCGCGGAAAGGCAAGACACACGCCGACACCGAGCAGGGCGACGACGGCGAGCGCGATGCCGACCGCTCGCACGTTGTCGACGAACCGCGCCACCTCCGCACTGCCGAGCGTGCCGAGAGTTCCGCCGTAGGCGGCCTGGCGGGCAGCAGCGCTGAGGCCGGCAGTAGCGAAGACGAGCGCCAGTGCGGTGCTGAGCAGGTAGCCGACGTTCTGCAGGGTCGAGCGCAGCCCGTTGGCGATGCCACGGCGGTCCGCGGGGGCGGTGAGCATCAAGGCGCTGGTGCTCGGTGTCATGAACAGTCCTGTGCCGCAACCGAGTACGAACAGGAAGGGCGCGGTCGCCCCGAGCGAGCCGCCGTCCGGCGACAACAACAGTGCCACTCCGAGCAGACCGACGGCGTTGAGTCCCATGCCGGTAGCGGTGAGCGTGCGAGGACTGAAACGCAGCATCAGAGATCCCACTGCTGCCGCGGCGACGACGGTGCCGATCGCGACCGGCATCACCAGCGCACCCGCGGCGACCGCGGAAATTCCGCTCACCGCCTGCCCGTACAGCGACACGAGCAGCGTCACGGCGTAGGTGGCGATCGCATTGACGAGCACCGCGGCGAGAACGAGCGCGATACCTCGGTTGCGGAACAACGACAGGTCGACGAGCGGATGGGTCCGTCTGATCTGCACCGCGACGAATGCCCCGGCGAGGACGAGGCTCGCCGTGCCGCACGCCCAGGGCAACCAGGGCATCGAACCGACCCCCGGGGTGAGAGCCAGGACGACCGCGGCGAGCAGCGCGGTGGACAGCACCGCGCCGGAGACGTCGAAGGGTTCCCGGGTCACCGCCCTGGAGGGACTGCGTGGAATCACCGCGATCGACGCGGCGATCGCGAGCAGCCCCACGGGCAGCACCACGACGAACAGCCCGCGCCACCCGAAGACTGCAGTGGCGGCACCGCCGATCACCGGTCCCACCACCTGTGCGACGGCCGCGACCGTCGCGTTCCAGCCCAGCGCCCGACCGAGGGTCCGCGGCGGGAAGGTGTCGGTGAGCAGAGCCGTGTTGTTCGTGACGACAGCGGCGGCGCCGGCACCCTGGAGAACCCGGGCCGCGACGAGCCATCCGGCCGACGGCGCCAGCATGCACAGTCCCGTCGCGACGGTGAAGGTGATCAGTCCCGCGAGGTAGAGCGGCCTTCGCCCGATGATGTCGGCGAGCCGGCCGAACACCAGGATCAGGGCGGTCGTGACGAGCATGTAGCCGAGCAGGATCCACGTCGACTGGGCGCCAGAGGCATCGAGTTCGCGTGCGACCGTGGGCAGTGCGACGGTCAACCCGCTCAGGCTGAGGAACACCGCGACGACCCCGATGCTCGTCGCCGAGAACACCCGCCACGGATGCGGATGACGCTGCGGGGCCAGGCTATCCATCGGACCGGCGGTTGTGGACGTCGGTGACGGATTGGAGGACCTGCGCCAGGCGCAGGCACGTGTCGTCCGCCCACGGCCGTCCTACCAACTGCACACCGACCGGCATCCCGTCGGAGAAGCCGGCGGGCGCCATGACGGCGGGCAGGCCGAGATAGTCGAACAGGCCCGTGTTCCGGCCGACGATCGACTGCATCGGGTACCGCGCCCCGTCGATCTCCATCGTCACGTCCGACAACCGCGCCGCCGTGGCGCCGATACCCGGCGTGACGAGCACATCGATACCCGCGGTGTCGAAGGCACGGATCGCGTCCTGCTGGGCGAGCGTGCGCCGGCGCACCGACCGCAGATAGTCCACCGCCGAGGGCACGAGTCCGCGCGCGATCCGCACCTGCGTGCCGATGTCGTACAGCGCGAACTTCTCGAGGGCGCCCTCCTGATTGGAGGCGAGCTCGCAGGTCATGACGATCGCGACGTCGTCGTGGAGCTGGTGGGCGTCCGGGATGTCGACGGGCACGATCTCCGCGCCGAGGGTGCGGAAGGTGTCCACGACGGTCTCCCAGGCGGCGAGCACGCCGGCGTCGCACAGTTCGGTGAACCAGGTGGTGGGGACGCCGAGGCGTACACCGGCGAGGGACGGTACGGCGGAGGTTCCCGTGACGGCGAGCCCGTCCCGCACCTGCTGCCCCGTCTCGTCCGGGACGGCAGCAGGGTCGTAACCGTCGGACCCGGCGAGCACCTCCAGGACGATCCGCAGGTCGGCGGCAGAACGTGCCATGGGACCGATGTGGTCGAGGGTCCACGACAGCGACGCGACGCCGGTGCGCGGCACGAGACCGTAGGTCGGTTTGATGCCGGTGAGGTTGCACAAGGCGCTGGGCACCCGGATGGATCCACCGGTGTCGGTGCCGAGGGCGAGCGGGACGAGCCGCGCAGCGAGCGCGCCGGCCGAACCGCTCGACGATCCCCCGGTCCACCGGTTCCGGTCCCACGGATTGGTCACGGCACCGTAGCGTGCGTTGTGCGGTGCACCGCAGGCGAACTCGGTGGTGGCGGTCATGAGCACGGGGATGGCTCCGGCCGCGCGGAGGCGGGCCACGACGGTCGCGTCGGTCGCCGCGATGCGGTCGCCGGTGGTGCGCGAGCCCGCGGTGACGGGCGCCCCGGCCACGTCGATGATGTCCTTGACGGCGAAGAAGATGCCCTCGAGCGGGCGTGCGGTGCCGTCGCTCCATCGTCGGTCCGAGTCCGCGGCCGCGTCGTCGGCGCCCTCGATCACGGCGAGGACGGCTCCTCCGGACAGTTCCGGGTCGCTCCATCGGGCCCGCAGCGCGGTGAGGACGTCGGTGGGGGTGGTCGCGGCGGACCGGTAGGCGGCGAGCAGGTCGAGGACGCCGAGTTCGTGCACGGGTGCGTCGGTGCGAGCGGAGTAGGCCGGCGCTTCGATCGGCGATGCGAGGACCGGGCTCGCCGCCAGCAACGCGGCCGAATGCGCCGGCTCGCAGGCCGGACCGTCCGGCACCGGGGCCAGGGCCGTGTGTCGCCCCGCCTCGAGAAGCGGCTCCATGTCGGCGCGGGCCTGCGGGAGCAGGTCGTCGACGGTCGTGGCCGATGCGGCGGTGAGGTCGGGATAGTCGGTGGTGGTCATCGGAGCACCTCGGTCGTCGCGGAGGCCGGCCGAGGCAGCGGAGCGGGCCGCACGGTGCCCGCGGTGAGGTCTGCGAGCAGACGCAGTACGTCCGGGCGCCGGTCCCGGGTGAGAGGGAAGGCGGCGCGTTGCGCGGGGACCGCGTCGAGGTCGAGGGTGAACCGCAACGTCTCCCCCGCCCGATGGGCCGGGGCCTGGGCGACGATCGCACCGTTGGGGGCGATCACGCACGACAGGCCGAAGTAGTCGACCGTCACCCCGTTGAGGGTCTCCGGGCCGGCGCGGTTGGCCGCGACGATCCACATCTGCGATTCGAGGGCGCGGGTCTGCAGTTCGGCGAGGAAGAGGTCCTCGCGGGTGCCGAGCGACGAGACGATCGCGAGCATCACCTCGGCGCCGAGTGCGCGGGCGACCGCCCAGTTCTCGGGGAACGTGCGGTCGTAGCAGATGACGCATCCGAAGCGGGTGCCGAAGGCGTCGACGGTGGCGGGTGCCTGCCCGGGTGCGAAGTGGTACTTCTCGTCGATGTCGACGTCGCCGACCTTGCTCGCCGGCAGCGACAGCTTCCGGTAGGCGGGCAGTGTTCCGCCGTCGGGGGTGCGCCAGCTCAGGATCTCACCGGTGGCGTCGATCATCACGACGGAGTTGTGGGTGACGTCGTGGGCGGTACGTTCGAAGACTCCGAAGGCGATGGCGCATCCGAGTTCTCGCGCGAGCGCGCCGAACAGATCGGTGGCATCGCCGGGGATGGTCTCGGCCCAGGACGTGCAGTCGACGTCGTGGCTGGTGCAGAAGTAGGGGGTGGTGATCAGTTCGGGCAGAACCACCAGGTCGGGGGTGGTGCCGTCGCCACCGGATGCAGCTGCCGCACGCACGAGGGCGGCGAGCCCGGCAAGGTTGCCGAGGAGGTCCTCGGTCAGTTCGCCGGCCTGAACGATGGCGACGTCGAGGGTGCGCGAAGTCAAGAGGAACCTCCTGGAAATGGGAGGACGGGTGGGAGCGCGGCTCGACGCTCGCGCTCCNCCCACCCGTCGTTCGTGTCAGGCTGCGGCGGCCTGGATGGTGTTGCGGCTCTTCATCAGAGGCTGGATGCGGGTGCCGAAGTTCTCGATGCCCTCGACGAAATCGTCGAAGGTGAGCATGATGCCCTTGATGCCTTCGAGTTCCGCGACCTCGTCGAGCATCTTCGCGACGGTCTCGTAGGAGCCGACGAGGGTGCCCATGTTGAAGTTCACCGCACCCTCGGGCAGCGAGATGGTCTTCGCCGTGGAGGAATGGTCGGCGGTGGCGTCGGCGGCGGACTGGTCGGCCATGTATCCGAGTGCGGCGAGGTCGGCGTTGTCGTGGTAGTCCTGCCACTTCGCCTGTGCCGCTTCGTCCGTCTCGTCGGCGATGATCATGAACAGGGTCAGCGCACCGACGTCCCGGCCGGTCTCGCCGGCCGCGGTGACGAGGGTCGCCACGGATTCCGAGATGGCAGTCGGGGTGTTGATACCGGTGCCCATGATGAAGTTGAAGTCGGCCATCTCGGATGCGAACTTCATGCCGCTCTTGGACTGTCCCGCCGCGACGATCGGTACCCCGCCTCCGGACGGGCTCGGCGAGAGCACACACTCGTCCATCGTGTAGTGCTTACCCTTGAAGTTGCTGACGCCGTCGGCCCACAACTGCTTCATCACCGTCACGTACTCGGTGGCCTGCGCGTAGCGGTAGCCGAAGTACTCGTCACCGGGCCACAGACCCATCTGCGTGTATTCGTTGGGCGCCCAACCGGTCACGATGTTGACGCCGAACCGGCCGGGAGCGATCGAGTCGATCGTCGACGCCATCCGGGCGACCATCGCCGGCGGCAGGGTGAGGATCGGAGTGGAGGCGAAGAGCTTGATCTTTTCGGTGACGGCCGCGAGACCGGCCATGAGCGTGAAGGATTCGAGATTGTGGTCCCAGAACTCGGTCTCCCCGCCGAAGCCTTTGAGCTTGATCATCGAGAGTGCGAAGTCGAGGCCGTGCTCCTCCGCCTTCTGCACGATCGTCTTGTTGAGATCGAACGACGGCATGTACTGCGGGGCGCTCTTGGAGATGAGCCAGCCGTTGTTGCCGATGGGGATGAAGACGCCGATTTCCATGTCACTCACTCCTGAGAGGCGGGGAGATTCGAGGAAGCGATCCGGCGGCACTGCCTGGCTCGCTGTGACTTCGAATGTATTCAGGAGTTGTTGCCGGATGTGTGTCGACGGGTAACGGGATTGTTGCCCGCGTTAACGATCGGCGACGGACTGCGCAAAGGGCACCGAACAGGGTGCCGCACTCCCCCGCTGCACCCACTCGACGTCGAAGTTCCGATGCACCGGCCGTCCCTCGTCCCCGTCGATCCGCGCCAGCAGCAGCTCCGCGGCGGCCACCGCCATGTCCTCGAGCGGCTGGCGCACGGTCGTCAGATCGAAGATCGACCAGCTCGACTGCTGCAGGTCGTTGTATCCCACCACCGAGACCTCACCGGGCACATCGAGATCGAGCCGCTTGGCGGCGTCAAGAGTGCCGTAGGCGATGTAGTCCGTCGCACAGAACACCGCCGTGGGACGATCCGGTCCGGCCATCAGCGTCAACCCGCCGGCGAGACCCGTGGCCGCGTCCACGGCACCACGATGGACACACGCTTCATCGATGGGTACACCGCGCTCCTCGAGCCGGTCGCGGAAGCCCTTCTCACGCAACCGGATGCTGGGGTTGTCCAACGGACCGGAGATCAGCGCGATGCGGGTGTGCCCCATGTCGAGCAGATGGTCGGCGACGAGTCTGCCGCCACCGATGTTGTCGGAGGTCACCCGATCCACCCGGTGCGCGTACCGGCCGTCGACGTCGCGGTTGAGGATGACCAGGGGGATCTTCCAGTCGATGATCTCGGACACCATCGGTGAATCCAGTCGCGAGGAGATGAACACGACGCCGTCCACCAGTCCCCCGCGCAACGCGAGGATGTCCTTCTCCAGAGATCCCTCGGTGCGGTCGCTCATGAGAAGGACCCGGTAGTCGTTGCGGGCGAAGCAGTCCTGCAGGGTGTTCACCAGCGTCGGGTACGACGGGTTGTGCAGGTCGCCGCTGACGATCCCGATGGTCGACGACTTCCGGGTGATCAGGCTGCGAGCCGTGACGTGCGGGACGTACCCCATCTCCTTCGCGAGAGCCCGGATGCGCAGGCGGGTCTTCTCCACGACGCGCGGGTCGTCGCGCAGGGCACGCGAGACCGTCGATTGCGACACCCCTGCGCGGCGAGCGACGTCGTAACTGGTGACCGACCTGTTCCCCATTCCCGGATTGTAGGGACACGACGGCGGAAGAGCAGGGTTCACGCGGAGAGCACAGGATCGACCCCTCCGGCTTGCCCCGGAGCATCCGCTACCGCTTTTGCCATCGGCTGCAGAAATTTCCGTAGCGGATGACCATTCCTGTAGCGGATGGACGGTCACATGACGTGGTGCCGACCCACGGGCAGGACGAGCGGCTTGCCGGAGACCGGATCGGAGATCACGCGACTGTCCAGACCGAAGACCGCCTTCACCGTCTCCCCGGTGAGCACGTCCGAGGGCTCCCCCGACGCGTAGATACTGCCGTCGGCCATCGCGACGAGGTGGTCGGCGTACCGCGCGGCGAGGTTGAGGTCGTGCAGGACCATCACGATCGTCGTACCGCGATCGCGGTTGAGGTCGGTGAGCAGGTCGAGGACCTCCACCTGGTGGCTCACGTCGAGGAAGGTGGTGGGTTCGTCGAGCAACAGAAGGTCGGTCTGTTGTGCCAGCACCATCGCGATCCACACGCGCTGCCGCTGACCGCCCGACAGTTCGTCCACGGAACGCTCGGCGAGTTCGGTGGTGTGGGTGGCGGCGAGCGCATCGGCGACCGCCGCGTCGTCCTCGCGGCTCCAGCGTGAGAGCACCCGTTGATGAGGATGCCGACCGCGGCCCACGAGGTCGGCGACGACGATGCCCTCGGGTGCGATCGGTGACTGCGGCAACAGACCGAGGGTGCGGGCGAGTTTCTTGGCGGGCAATCGGTGGATGTCCTTGCCGTCGAGCAGGACGTGCCCGCCGCGCGGCGACAGCAACCGCGACATCGACCGCAGCAGCGTCGATTTCCCGCACGCATTGGCGCCGACGATGCACGTGATCCGACCCGGCGGCACCTGCAGGTCGAGGTTCTCGACGACGGTGCGGTTGCCGTAGCCGAGTTCGAGGTTCTCGGCGATCAGGGTGTGCGTTGCGGTCACAGCGAGCCTCCCGCGCGGTTGGAGCGAATGATGAGGTAGACGAGATAGGGCGCGCCGAGCGCACCCGTCACCACCCCCACGGGGTAGCGCGTGCCGAAGGCGTACTGGCCGACGAAATCCGCGACCAGCACGAGCAGCGCCCCGACGAGTGCCGCCGGGACGAACAGCGACGTGCCCCGCCCCACGATCCGCGCGGCGATCGGGCCGGACAGGAAGGCGACGAATGCGATGGGTCCGGCCGCGGCGGTGGCGAACGCGATGAGTCCGACCGCGGAGACGATCGCGAACACGCGTGTGCGTTCGACCCGCACGCCGAGTGCCTGCGCCGCGTCGTCGCCGAGCTGGACCATCGACAGGTTGCGTGTCTGCACGAGCAGCACGGGCCCGAGCACCAGGAGGGCGACGACGACGGGCACCGTCGCACCCCACGTCGCACCGTTGAGGCTGCCGGTGAGCCAGCGCATCGTCTCCTGCAGATCCCACGTCGCCGCGGTGCTCAGGAGGTAGGACGTGACGCTGTCGAGCATGGCGGCGATACCGATGCCGATGAGGATCAGGCGCGTGCCCGCCACCCCGCCGCGATAGGACAGTCCGTAGATCAGGAGAGCCACCGCCAGACCGGCGACGATCGCGAAGACCGACACCCCGGTACCACCGAGACCGAGCACGATGATGGCGAAGGCCGCCGCGGCGCTCGCGCCGGAGCTGATGCCGATGATGTCGGGGCTCGCGAGCGGATTGCGCAGCATCGTCTGGAAGGTGATGCCACCGAGGCCGAAGCAGATGCCGGCGACCACCGCGAGGACCGCGCGGGGAAGCCGCAGGCGGCCGACCGTGAAGTTCGCGCCGGCCACGTCCTGTCCGAGGACGACGCGCAGCACGTCCGCGGGCGGATAGAACGTCCGGCCGAACATCAGACTCGCCGCGAAGGCCGCGACCACGAGGGTTGCGAGCACGGCGATGACGAGACGGCGTCGGCGTCCGCGCCGTATCCGGCTCGCGGCGAGGTCGTCGATGCCGGTGTCGATGGTCTCGAGTGTGGCGGTCACAGTTCGCGCAGTTTCTGCCGTCGGACGATGTACACGAAGAAGGGCGCTCCGATGAGCGCGGTGATGATGCCGACGTCGATCTCGGCGGGTCGCGCCACGATGCGGCCCACGACGTCGGCGGCGGTCAGCAGTCCCGCTCCCACGAGAGCGGAGAAGGGCAGCAGCCATCGGTTGTCGATGCCGATGAGCAACCGGCACAGGTGCGGCACGACGAGGCCGACGAATGCGATGGGACCGGCGATGGCGGTCGCCGCCCCGCACAACAGCACCGCACCGAGCGCGGCGGTGCCCCGGACGAGAGCGACACGCTCCCCGAGCCCGGCGGCCATGTCGTCACCGAGCGCGAGCGAATTGAGGCTGCGCGCCGACAGCAGGCAGATGGCGAAGCCGACGCCGAAGAACGGCAGCGCCTGGGAGATGGCGTCGTAGTTCGCTCCGCCCACACCGCCGATCTGCCACGACCGCACGCTGCCGGCGATGTCGCCGCGCGGCAGGATCACGGCGGTGACGAACGATGCGAGCGCCGCCGAGGTGGCGGCACCGGCGAGAGCGAGTTTGAGGGGTGTCGCTCCCCCGCGCCCGAGCGACCCGATCGTGTAGACGAACACCGCAGCAGCGGCGGCACCGATGATCGCGACCCAGATCATCGAGGTCTGCGTCCACAGTCCGAACCACGCCATGCCGATCACGACGGCGAGCGAGGCGCCCATGTTGACGCCGAGAATGCCCGGGTCCGCCAAGGGATTACGGGTCACCCCCTGCATCACGGCACCGGCGAGACCGAGCGCCGCGCCGACCAGCAGCGCGAGCACCGTGCGCGGGATGCGTTTGGCGATCGCGCCCTGACCGATGTTGTCAGTGGCGCCGCCGAGGGCCGCGACGATGTCGGCCCAGTCGACGTTGCGCGAACCGATCGTGATCGATGCGATCACCAACAGGACGAGCACACCGAGCAGAACGAGAAGCCAGACGGAATTGCCGATGGCCGAGCGCCCCTTCTCGGAGGCGCTCGGCATCGACTCGTCGTGTAGTGCGGTCACTCCGCGTTCGTCTTGGCAGCTGCGTCGGAGAGCAGCTGGACGTAGTCGGACAGGACCCAGGAAATCGCCAGCGGCGTCGGGTTCGCTGCGGTGCCGAGCGGGCCGGAGCCGTCGAGGAAGACGATCGAGCCGTTGCGGACGGCGGGCATCTGCGACAGCAGCGGGTCGGCCTCGAGCGCGTCGACGAGTTCCTGGTCGCCGTAGGTGACGATGATCTGCACGTCGTCGAAGACGTCGACCTGCTCGGCGCTGACCTTCTTGGAGAAGGCGTCGTCGGTGGAGGCGTCCGCGACGCTCTTCGGGGTGGCCAGTCCGAGGTCCTCGAAGAAGGCGGCGCGGGTGTCGTTGGCGGTGTAGAAGCTGACCTGGCTCAGGTCGGCGGTGTCGACGTGGGTGAGGAACATCGTCGCCTTGCCCTCGAGTTCGGGGTGGGCGGCGGCCGCGTCGGCGATCTCCTGTTCGAGGCTCGCGACGAGCTCCTTGCCCTCCTCGGCCATGCCCATTCCGGCACTGTTGAGCTCGATCATGTCGCGCCACGAGGTGGCCCAGGGCGCCTCCGGGTACGCGACGACGGGAGCGATCTCGCTGAGGGTCTCGTAGTCCTCCTGCGTCAGACCGGAGTAGGCGGCGAGGATGACGTCGGGGTTCGTGTCGGACACGGCCTCGAAGTCGATGCCGTCGGTCTCGTCGAACAGCACGGGGGTCTCGGCGCCGAGTTCCTCGAGACGCTCCTCGACCCACGGCAGCATGCCGTTGCCGTCGTCGTCGCCGAAGTTGGCGGCTGCCATTCCCACCGGCACGACGCCGAGCGCGAGAGGCACTTCGTGGTTGGCCCAGTTGACCGTGGCGACGCGCTCGGGCTTCTCGTCGAGGGTGACGGTGCCGAGCGCGTGCTCGATGGTGATCGGGTACTCGCCCGAACCGGCGGAGCCGGAGTCGGCGGTGTCCGAGGAGTCGGAGGATCCACAGGCTGTGAGACCGAGGGCGACCGCGACGGATGCGGCGGCGATCGTCAGAAAGCGCTTCGAACGCATGGAGGCAGAACTCACTCTCGTACGGGGTGGGGGCTCGGCCCTATCTGCCGCGAGCAGTTAGGCGAGGTTTGCCTAAATCTAATGTCGAACCAGATCCGGCGCAATCGCTCGATCGGGACAGCCCCTGTAGCGATCGGGACATCACCCTGCGCGGAACATCCCGGGCGTCGTGCCGGTGACCCTGCGGAAGGCCGCACCGAACGCGCTCGCCGATCGGTACCCCACCTGTTCGGCGACGTCGTCGACGTCGGTGCCGTGACCGAGCAGCATCACCGCGCGCTGGGCACGCACCGCCGCGACCCAGCGCCCGAGGCTCAGGCCGGTCTCCGACCGGAAGGTGCGGGTGATGGTGCGGGTGCTCACCCCCAGTTCGGCCGCCCAGTCCGAGAGCGTCCGCGGATCACTGGGGTCCTCGGCGATCGCTTCGACGATCGGCCGCACGACCGCCGATGACGGCACCTGCACCATCAGTTCGTTCTCGGCGGGGGCGAGCACATCGATCACCATGCGTTCGGTCAGCGACCGCGACCCGTCGCCGAGATGCTCGTCCGCCAGCCGGTCGAGCAGCAGCCGCAGCAGCGGCGTCATCTCCACCGCGACCGGACCGTCGGACAACGACGGCGCCGAGTCGATCCCGAAATGCGCGGTGCGATACCAGGTTCCGGCGGGCATGACGCCCCAGTGGAGCANGCCCGCCGGAATCCACAGTCCCATGGTCGGGGTGATGGTCCACGTGCGCGAACCGATGGTCGCGGTGGACGCACCCCGGTCGTTCCACAGCAACTCGTGCGTCGGATGCGAATGCGCCTCGAAGCGGGTCTCGCGGGAGACGAGCTCGTCCATGCCCGCGATGACGAACGGCACGTCGATCTCACCGGCCTCGTAGACCGGCAACGTCCTGCTCTCCGCCGCCTCGACACTCTTCACTCGGCCTCCTCCGCTGCACGACGACGACAATCCTCACACGTCGCGCTGCCGAGGCGCCGGTCAGGACAGGATCTCGACGTACCCTTCCGTGCCGTGCACGCGGATGCGCTGTCCGTCGCGGATGATGCGGGTCGCGTCCTCGACACCCACGACGGCCGGCAGCCCGTACTCGCGCGCGATGACCGCGCCGTGGGTCATCACGCCGCCGACCTCCGTCACCAGCGCGCTGACGGTGACGAACGCCGGGGTCCAGCTGGGGTCGGTGAACGCCGTGACCAGGATGTCACCGGGTTCGAGATCGGCCCGGTCCATGTCGGTGACCACGCGGGCGCGGCCCTCCACGACACCGGTGGACACCGCGATACCGGGTAGCGCCCCGTCGGGCAGTCCGTCACGGCAGTACGCGCCGGTGAGCGTCTCGCCTGTCGACAGCAGCACCCGAGGCGGCGTGAGCGTGGCGAACGATGCGAACTCCCGCTTCCGCTCCGCAACGAGGTCGCCGACCGGCCGCGGCGCGCGCACGACGTCCTCGAGTTCGTCGAACCGCAGGAAGAAGATGTCCTCCTCGTCGTCAACGACTCCGTCTCGGACGAGACGTTCCGCCTCGCGCAACAGTGCCTGCTTGTAGACGAAGTAGCGGCCGATCATGCCGTACTTCGGGTACTCCCGATATCCCGCGAAGGCACGGACCCGGTCGACGAGCCTCTCGATCTCCTCAGCCTTCTGTTCTCCGTCTGGGAGGCCCCGCACGCGTTCTAGGAGTTCGCGCTTCTTCTCCTCCGCCTGGCGGCGACCCTCGTCGAAACGCTGTGTCGCGGCATCGGGTTCGAAGTTGTCGAGATTGCTCACGATCATCGGCACCAGCATCGTGGGGCGCTCACCCCACCTGGGCCGGGTGATGTCGATTTCCCCGACACATCGCCTGCCGTACCTGTCGAGGAAGTCCTCGAGTGCCGCTCGTACCTGCGGTCCGCCCTCACGCGCGCCGAGTGCGTCGAGGAAGCGTGCGTCGTCGAAGCCCTCCGCGTCGACCTGGCGCAGGAACGCTACGACATCCGGGTACGGGCGCGCGGCATCGGCGACGTCGAGCAGCGCCAACCCCATCTCCGAGGTGACGTTGTAGGGCACGGATCGAGAGACGACGTCCGCAACGTTCTTCTCCCCCAACCATTCCTGCCCCAACTCATTGAGACGCTCGGCCGCCTGCATACCGGCGGCGAGCACCTCTCCGACCTCCTTACCGAACAGCGAATCCTGCAGCTCGCGAATGTCGGTGCGGATGAAATCGATTAGCGCCGAATCGGTTTCGTTCTCGATGAGACGCGCCGACTCGGCAATCGCGGCCTCGTTGCGCGCCACGAGTTCGGGCACGACGGCAGGGTCGATCTCGTCCGGGGCGGGTGGCAGACCGACCCGCGCGGCGGCAGAATCGTCCGGGCGCATCGGGACGAATCCTCGATCGAGCACGGTTCGCAGCGCGTCGCCGAAGAGCGGGTCGGAACTGCCGATCATCCCGACGATGCCCGGCCCCTGGGTGGGTGAGGCCAGCATGGGCGTGACGTCGACGAACAGCCGCCCACCCGCGTGTCGCATGGGCGCACGGCTGGTCAACTGCCACATGGAGATTCCCAACGGTTTCAGCGGATCGGTCATCATCTGCTGGTGACCGACGGAGAGGTAGACGTGGTTGTCGTCGTCGCCGGCCTCCGGGACGGGGAACAGCGTGGTGATCGGGCGGCTCTGCACGATGTGGAAGACGCCGGCGGCCAAGCACCATTCGATGTCCTGGGGACGCCCGAAGTGTGCTTCGATGCGTCTGCCCAGCTTGACGAGATCGACGAGGTGCGTGTCGCTCAGCACCGGTGCCTCCTGGCGCTGCGTCCGGTCCACGACCTCGCCGGCACGCACAACGTACGCATCGGCGTTCACCAGGCCCGACACCAGGTCGTCACCCAACCCGGCGACCGCATCCACCCGGGACGACGTGCGGTCCGAGGTGACGGGATCGGCGGTGAACAGAACACCCGAGGCCTGCGGGAACACCATCCGCTGCACGACCACCGCCATGTGTACCTTCCGGTGGTCGAAGCCGTTGTTCACCCGATAGGCGACGGCGCGCTCGGTGAACAACGAGGCCCAGCACCTGCGCACGTGCCGGAGAACGTCTTCGACGCCCCGGACGTCCAGGTAGCTGTCCTGTTGCCCGGCGAACGACGCCGTCGGCAGATCCTCGGCGGTCGCGCTCGAGCGCACCGCGACGGG
The DNA here is from genome assembly GCF_053345925.1 of Rhodococcus sp. C26F. Taxonomy (NCBI): domain Bacteria; kingdom Bacillati; phylum Actinomycetota; class Actinomycetes; order Mycobacteriales; family Nocardiaceae; genus Rhodococcus; species Rhodococcus sp. C26F. The sequence goes on along the minus strand of NZ_JBKFBA010000007.1, from coordinate 46,887 downwards.
CACGCCCTCCCCGAGTTCGCGGACCCGCACGGCGATCTCCTCCACGATGTCGCCGGGGATCGTGCACTCCTCGATCTCCGTGCGGATCTGCGCGCTCAGCGCTGCGATGTCGTCGGGTTCGGCCTTCGCGAGTCGCTCGAGCAGGTCGTCGACACGCGGTAGCTCGGAGAGCACCGTTCGATAGGCGTCCGTCGTCACGCAGAACCCGTCGGGCACGTCGACGTCGTCGAGGCGCCACAACTCCCCCAGGCTCGCTCCCTTGCCACCCACGATCGACACCGCCGTGCGGTCGATCTCCCGAAAATTCTGTACGTAGCCCATTCCAGCTCCCCACCTGCGACTTCAATGCTGTGTGGGCGAGTATGAACCCAATTTTCGATCCTCATGAGGGCCGAGGATCCGGTATAACGTGAGAGGGGGAAGACGAATTCCGACGCTACAGCGGCGCGCCGAACTGCGAACCCAGCCGCAAGGCCTGATCCGCCACCCGTTCCGCCAGATCGACCCGCTCCTCGAGACTGCCGGTGAGCAACACCCAGGAGCGTCCCGCGGCAGTGAGCGCGTCGACGAACCACTCCGTCATCTGCGCGCGGATGTGTTCGCCGTCCCGGATGCCGTCCTGCACGAACGGAACCCCGTTGTGGTCGGTGAGCAGGTACAGCGCTCGCCGGTCGCGGACACCGCGCCACGCCCGCTCACTGCTGCCGAGATAGCGTCGCTCCCACACGGTCGTTGCGAACGCGTCGGTGTCGCAGACGAGCAACGGTGCACCCTCCCTCGCCGCGTGCTCCTCGAGTCGCGTCTGTTCGACGGCAATTTTCTCGAAATCGTCTCCGGCCCAGATTATGTCGCTCACCTCTCCGGTGCCGAGCTTGTCGTAGGTGACCTGTCGTCCGTATTCCGGCACCCAGCCGGTTCGTTCCCACACACCACCGCGATTTCGGAATCGACGCACCAGTTCTCGGCTCACGGTGGTGGTGCCCGTGGATTCGGAGCCGAGGACGACGATGCGGGTCGTGAGGCCGGCACGGGCCGGTGCGTCGAGATCGTCCCAGCGCCCGGCGAGATCATTACGGCAGGCTGTGCCGGAGGCGGGATGCGCGACACGCAGCGGGTCGACGCACACGTGCGTGGCCGAGAAGCGTCGAGCGAGCTCGTCACCGTACTTCTCGCTGGAGACCACCGCATCGACCGGAACATCGGTGACGGTGCGCACGGCTGCTTTCATACAGGCGACCTGCCCGGCCCATACGGTGTCCGATTCCAGGTCCATCGGTGCGTCGCACGGAATTCCCGTCACGGTGACCGTCGTGTCGACGGCGTGTGATTCGCGCATCCACGACACGCGGTCACCCAACGGAATCGTCTCTGCTGCAGAGGACATGACGACGACGGTGACGCGTTCGGCGATTTCCGCAGCGCGCCGGACGAGGTGATGGTGACCGACGTGAGGTGGATAGAACTTCCCGATGACGAGTGCGTGCCGATACATCACTGCACCTCCACCAGTTGCCGCTCGACCGCCATGGAGCGTCGCCAGGCAACCAGGCCCCGAATGCACAGGAGCAGGAAACCTGCGTACAGCAGTGCCGTGAGCGTCAGTCCCTTGTGCAGGTAGAGCGGGATGTAGATCAGGTCGGCGGCGATCCACAGCAGCCACGACTCCCACCGTTTCTTCGCCTGCCCCCACGTCGCGAGCAACGACAGCACGGTGGTGGTCGCGTCCCAGAACGCGACGGTCGAGTTCGTCGCGACCTCCAGCAACGCCGTCAGCCCGATCACCGCAGCGACACCGACGACCGCGAGCACGCTCCACTCGGTCGTGTTCGTGCCCGTCACCGGCAGGGCATCCTCGTCCCTGCCCCGCGCCCAGTTGCTCCACCCCCACACGGCGAGCGCGATGTACACGACCTGCAGTCCGGAATCGGCGTAGAGCCCGGCGGTCGCGAAGAGCAGGATCCACACGAGGTTGTTGGCGATACCGATCGGCCAGTTGAGGATCGACTGCCGCCCCACCAGGTACACGCACCACGCGCCGCTGACGAAGCCGAACACTTCGGCCCAGGTGGTGGGCGTACCGAGTGCAGTGAACGCCGTCGAGTTCAGAAATGCGATCATCATCGCCGCCTTTCGCTTGTGGCAGCGATTAAATCATGTTTGCTCTAAATGATGCAACGGTGAAATCGACTTCNNCGTCGAGAACACCGAAGTTTCGGGAATCAGCGGGGGTCGGGGCCCTCCACGAGCGGCAGGGATTCGTCGGCGGTCCACGCGTTGAGCGAACCGTCGTACACCGCAACGTCCGACCGACCTGCAGCTGCGAGCGCGTGCGCGAGTCCGGAGGCCGCGATGCCGCCGCCGCAGTAGGTCACCGGCTTGACGTCCGGGTTCAGAGCGCCCGCCTTGTCGAAGATCTCGCGCAGTTCCGCCGCCGGCTTCAAGCGTCCGGTCGACGGGTCGACGAGATCACCGAAGGGGATGTTGATGCTGCCCGGGATGTGACCGCGTCGCGGGTAGGACGGGCTCTCCCCGCGGTAGGTCGCGGGATCCAGGGCGTTGATGATCAGTGTGTTCGGGTCGTCGAGCGACGCCGCGATCTCCTCCGTCGACCGCACGAGCTCGGGCCTGTGCTGTGAAGTGAACGTCGCACCGTGCGGGACCACCTGCTCGTCCGAGACCGGATATCCGGCGGCCTTCCAGGCGGGTAGTCCGCCGTCGAGCACGGCGGCGTCGTCGAAGCCTTCGAGCCGCAGCTGCCACCACAGTCGCGCGGCCCAGATGCCGTTCTTCTGGTCGTACAGCACCACGCGGCGTCCCTCACCGATGCCGACCGCACCGGCGGCGGTGGCGAACCGTTCCGACGACGCCGCGGTGAACGGTTGCGGTGCTTCGTGATCGGAGAAGTCCGTGAACAGGTCGGCGTAGACCGCGCCGGGAATGTGCTCTTCCAGGTAGGTCGCCAACCCGGGTTCGATGTGCACGGACCCGTCCGGCGGCGTGCTCAGGTGCACGGTGGCGTCGACGACGACGAGGTCCTCGTCCCCCAACTGCTCGTACAGCCACTCCGCGGAGACGGTGTTCGGCTTCGTGTCGCTCATCGAGGTCCTCCTCTGCTCTCGGTATCTCCTTCCAGTAGAGCAGCCATACGACTTGGGTGGGTTCGTCCCCGCTCAGCGGGGTCGAACCCACCGAAATCGACGTCAGTTCTGTTCGGTCTGGGCAGCGGCGAGGTTGTTGCCCCGGGTCTCCGACGCGATCCACGCGGCGAGGATCGTCACACACGCGGTGCCGACGAGGATGAGGCTCAGCGGGAGACTGGATCCGTCCGACGCGACCAGCAGGCTCGCCGCGATCATCGGTGTGAAGCCGGCGCCGATCAGGCTGGCGAACTGGTAGCCGAACGACACCCCGGTGTACCGCACGTCGGTGCCGAACATCTCCGACAGCATCGGTGCGAGCGGCGCGTACATCGCCGACTGCACGACCTGCCCGAACAGCAACGCGACCGTGAGCAGCGCGATCGAACCAGAGTTGATCATCATGTACAGCGGGAAGGCATACAGCACCGCGACCGCCGCACCCGTGAGGCTCACGGCGCGACGTCCTACACGGTCGGACAACGCCGAGAAGCCGGGGATCGCGACGATCGAGACGACCGACATCAGCACCAGAATCCGCATGACGGTCGACGAGCTGTATCCCACCGATGTCGTGTAGGCAATGATGTGCGACGTGATCAGCGCGGTCATCGCGAACGGGCCGATACCCACCGCACACGCGAGAACGAGCGGGCGTGGACGTCGGAGCAGTTGCAGTACCGGCGGTTTCGCCTCGGCGGCGACCTCCGCTTTCGCCGCAGCCTGCTCGAAGACCGGACTCTCGACGACGCTCATGCGCACGTAGAGGCCGATCGCCAGGAGCGCGGCGCTGGCGATGAACGGGAGTCGCCACCCCCATGACTCGAACGAGGCGTCCGGGAGCAGGGTCGCGAGCATCACGGCCGACGTCGACAGCAGGAATCCGATCGGCGAACCGAGCTGCATGAGCCCGGTCCACAGCCCGCGACGACGGTCGTCGGAGTGCTCGGCGACCATCAGTGCCGCGCCACCCCACTCGCCACCGACAGCGACGCCCTGCACGACACGCAGCGTCACGAGCAGGACGGGTGCCAGCATGCCGATCTGTTCGTAGGTGGGCAGGATGCCGATCGCGAAGCTGGCGATACCCATCATCACCATCGTGATGACGAGCATCGACTTGCGTCCGAGCCGGTCGCCGAAGTGCCCGAACACCAGGCCGCCGAGCGGTCGCGCGACGTATCCGGCCGCGAGTGTTCCGAAGGCGGCGATCGTCGAGACCGCCGAGTTCGACGACGGGAAGAACAGGTCGCCGAAGACGAGGGCGGCCATCGTGCTGTAGAGCAGGAAGTCGTAGTACTCGATGGTGGTGCCGAGCAGGCTCGAGAGGGTGACCTTCCGCAGTTGCGCGATGTCACCGGACGGCGGGCTCTGTACGTCGCGTGCTGTGTTCGTTTCCTCGGTGGGGGCCGACGCAGGCTGCTCCATTCAGCACTCCTGGGGATCGCAGGGACGGAATCGATGGGGTCACAGCGGTTGCGTGACGCCCATCACCTCGACTCTGTCGACCCGGGCGAGACGATCCAAGGACGCGCCCGCTCAATGGGACGTTCCCGGAAGGCTCAGGACCGAACGACGATTTCGGTGGATCCGGCCCCGCTGAGCGGGGTCTAACCCACCGAGATCGGGCGAGCGTTCCAGCTGTCCTCGACCACCCGCGGCTTGCAGGCCTGATAGGCGCCGGTCACCAACACGGCGACGGCGACGGTCATGAAGGCGAACGAGGCCGTCCAGCCCGAGGTGAGGTCGTGGAAGACACCGAACAGCAGCGGGCCCAGGCACGCGACGGTGTAGCCGACGCCCTGGGTGAATCCCGAGAGAGCGGCGGATCCGGCATGGCTGCGGGAGCGCAGGTTGATGAGCGTCAGGGCCATCGGGAACGTGCTCGGCCCGAGTCCGAGCAGGACGATCCACAAGATGGGCGCGCTCATCGGCGCGATCCACAGACCGGCGAACGCGATGAGGAAGCACGACGCGCACGCCACGACCACGGGGAACGGATTCTCCATCCGCGCGCACAGCGACGGAGCGCCGAACGCGGAGACCAACCCGAGCAGGGCGAACAGTCCCACCATCGCGCCTCCGAAGGCGGGACTGGCTCCGGCGTCGGCGAGGATGTCCGGGATCCACGTGAACATCGAGTAGGTGACGAGCGAGGTCATGCCGAACATGCCGGCCATCCCCCAGCCCACCGGCGACCGCCACACTCTGCCGTCAGTCTTCGGGTCGACGGGAGCCACCTCCCCGGTATCGGCATTCCGATGACGCAGCAGCACCCACACCCACGGGACGGCCGCGGCGAATCCGACGAGCGCCCACACCCCGAGCGAGACGCGCCAGCCGAAGGCGTCGGCGAGGGGAACCGCGACGAAAGCGGGCACGATGGTGCTCAGCTGCACGCCGACGATGTATACCGAGCTGACGAGTGCCAGCGTGTCGGAGAAGTAGCGCTTGACCAGAGGAGGGATGACGACGTTGCCGATGCCCATCCCACCGAGCGCGAGACCCGACAGGAGCAGCAGCGACCACGTGTCGGTCATGAGCGCGCGGGTCGCCATGCCCACGCCGGCCATGAGCATCGCGATCAGCGCGGTGCGTTCGAGTCCCCATCGTCGGCCGAGCGCCGGGGTGGCGAGTCCGAAGATTGCGAACATCGCGGTCGGGATCATGCCGAAGACACCGACGACCGTGGACGAGAAGCCGATCTCCTCACTGATCTGCGCGGCGAGCGGGCTGAACGAGGTGACCGCAAGTCTCAGCACGAGGGCCGACATCGCGATCGCACAGAACACCAGCAGCCGGCCACGCAGAAGACTCACACCGGAAATCATAGGATGATGGGATGACTTTGGGAAAACCTGTTCAGCGGACGAACCTGATCGAGCAGGTCACCGAGCAGTTGCGCAGTGAGATCTGCAGCGGTCGCTGGAAGGTGGGCGAGAAGGTCCCCACCGAACCGCAGCTGTGCGAGTTCACCGGCACGGGACGCAACACCGTCCGCGAGGCCGTGCAGGCACTCGTCCATACCGGCATGCTCGAACGCCGGCAGGGCTCGGGCACCTATGTCATTGCGACCTCCGACGTCACCGGCACCCTCGGCAAATACTTCGCCACCGCCCACGAACGCGACGTCCTCGAACTGCGGCAGGCACTCGACGTCACCGCCGCCGTCCTGGCCGCGCGACGACGCACCCCCGACGACGTGGCCCGGCTCGAGCAGTTGCTCGCCGAACGCAACCGGCTGTTCGCCGGATCCGACACCGACGCCGCGGTGGCCGCCGACGTCGCCTTGCACCGCGGCATCGTCGAGGCCAGCCACAACGCGGTGTACCTCGAGTTCTACGACTCGCTGCTCCCGCCGATCCGGCGGACCATCGACCGGCACGTCCGCGTCACCGGTCTCGGCTTCGAACCGGAACACACCGCTCTGGTCGCCGCCGTGATCGCCGGCGACGAGAACGCGACCGTGGAGGCGGCGCGGGCCCTGTTCGCGGAACTCACCGACTGAGGCCGCCGCTCATCGGACCCCGGCCGAGCGCAGGGCGTCCGCGAGGGTGTACGCCTCCGGAGAGCTCAGGAGAAGTTCGCCGAACTCGACGCCCGGGCCACCCAGCGCGACACGCAGCACCGGATGACCTCGCTTCATGGCGACCAGGCGCTTGATGCCGCGCGGGTGCCGGAAGGTGCCCACCTTCAAGAAGCCGGAGATCACCATGCCCGATCTGATGCCGAGGATCTCGGACGTCCATCCCGGAAGGACCTCCACGCCGGTGATCGCCGAGATCGGCACCTCCATCGCGGATCGGCGGACCATGAAGGCTTCCCACCGAGAGAAGGACAGGTGGAGGGTTGCGTTGTCGTATGTCGTTTCGGCCATGACGTCGGACCTTCCGTCGACGGTAAACTGGCTACAGCACTGAGAACATTATCACGGTGATAACAATGATGGGTAGGTACCGATGGCGAAGACGTCCCCGATCGCGGAAGTCGTGCTGCATCCGGTTCGACTGCGGATCGTGCAGCAACTCGGAGGACGGCAGCTGACCACGAGCGAACTCCGGTCGGCACTACCCGACGTCACCCAGGCCACGCTCTACCGGCACGTCGCAGCATTGATCGACGCCGAGATCGTCACCGTCGTCGACGAACGTCGCGTGCGTGGAACCGTAGAACGCACCCTCGCGCTCGGTGACCGCATGGCACACGTCGGCCACGACGACCTCGCGGCGATGAGCGACGCCGAACTGCGCAATGCCTTCGTCACCTTCCTGGGTGCGCTCGGCGAGAGCTTCGACAAGTTCATCGGGGACGACGATCGGAGCCTGCGGGACTATCTGGGTTTCGGGACCACCCCGCTCTATGTCACGACCGACGATCTCGCGGAGATCCAGAGCAGGCTCGCCGACATCCTCGCCCCGTATCGCACGGATACCGGTGACGACCGAATGCGCATCACCCTGACGACCGCGGTGATACCGGCTCCTCCCAGCACTGCTTCCGAAGAGGGGTAGAGGCCGGCAGAGGAGTAGACCTCAGCGGAACTCGTCGACGTGCGCACCGGCCCACTGCGCGAAGATCGTCGTGGGCCGGCCGAAGTCGAACCGATGTCGGACGGTTACGCCTTCCCGTACCGTGTCTGCGGGAGGTAGACATGACAATTGCCGGTTCACTGTTCCGTCTCGCAGGTCCCTTCAACTCCATGGTCATGGGAGCCGCCGGTCTACCCGTCATCGGTAACCGGATCCGTAACTATGTCGCACCGATCACGTACACGGGTCGAAAATCCGGCAGGAAGATCACGTTGCCGATCAGTTACCGACGTTCGGGCGACTCCGTGACGATCGGCGTCGCGATGCCCGACGAGAAGTCCTGGTGGCGCAACTTTCTCGGCGCCGGTGCTCCCATGAGCATCCAACTCGACGACAAGGGACGCACCGGCCACGCCGTCGCGACACGCGACGAACGCGGTCGCGTCGAGGTTGTGCTGCAACTCGATCCCGCCTGATCCGGTCATCCGAGACGAGTGGGGCACTCAGCGGCACAACGCGCCATATCATTCCGGTGAACAACGCGCGTAAGGGAATTCGGCGGCGGTAACCTGAGCGGTACACGACATCATCACGATGCCGCTGGACACCATCCGGAAAATTTCGCTGGGATCCTCTCGGAGGCCGACGTGCGTGGATTCGGTATCGATCTCGGAACAGCCAACACCGTCGTCGGAACGCCCGACGAGGGCATAGTCCTCAACGAACCGTCACTGATGATGGTTCGGACGAAGGAACCGCGCCGCGCGCTCGCGATCGGCAAGGAGGCGAGCGACCTCGTCGACCGCACACCCGGTGGGATCACCCCCGTCCACCCGATACGCGACGGGGTGATCGTCGATCTCGAAACGGCACGGACATTCGTCACGGCCGTGCTCGCCCAGCTCGCCCCGCGCCGCCGCTACGGCATCCGGCCCGTGGGCGTCATCGCAGCTCCCGCCGGGGCCACGCCGCTCGAGCGTCGTGCGCTGCTCGAGGTCGGACACGAGGCCGGCCTGCGGAAGGTCGGGTTGATTCCCGAGCCGGTCGCCGGTGCCATCGGTTGCGGGATCGACCCGCTCGAGCCCCGAACCCATCTCGTCGTCGACATCGGCGGTGGCACTTCGGAAGTCACCGCTCTCTGCTACGGCGGTGTCCTGTCGCACCGCAGCTGCCGCATCGCCGGGGACGACCTGACGAGCGCGATCCTCCGGTATCTCCGCGCGGAACACCAGATCATCGTCGGCGAACTCACCGCCGAGCGCGCCAAGGTGGGTGCGCCCGAGACCGCCGACGAACGGTCGCTCGTGGTCGAGGGTCGCGACGCCGCGACCGGCCGCGCGCGTCTGGTGACGCTCGAGACCGAGGAGATCATGGATGCGGTTCGGCCCACCACGACGAGCATCGTGCAGACGCTGTCGAGCTGCCTGGACGACCTGCCGCCGCGCGCGATCAGCGACGTGATGGCCGAAGGCATTCTGGCGATCGGCGGCGGATCGATGCTGCGTGGCGTGCCGCAACTGCTCGAGGAGGCCTTCGGCCTGCCGGTGAAGACCGCCGAGCGGCCGCTCACCTGCGTCGCCGAGGGCGCGACCTCGTGCATCGAGCACGCCGACGTGATCGCCGCCTACGCCGCCTGACCCCTCGGCCGCCCGACCCACTCAGGGATTCGGCGTCCGGAGCTGTGCGAGGTAACGCTCGAGCAGACCCTTGACGACCGGTCCCGAGGTGGCCGATCCGAAGCCGCCGCCGCGCACCAGCGCCGTCACCACCACCTCCGGCGACTCGGCGGGCACCACCGCGGAGAACCACGCGTTGAGTCCCTTGCCCGGCGCCGACGGATCCTCTGCCGTGCCGGTCTTGGCGGCGGCCGTGACCGGCAGGCTCGCGAGCTGACCGGNCCGACGCCGACGCCCGCATGCCCGCGCGCACCGGTTCGAGCTTGTCGGCGAACGACAACGGCCGCGGTTTCTCGGTAGGAATCGGGACCGCGTCGCCGGGGCCGTAGGCGGCAGCGAGCTTCGGCGTCACCATCTGCCCCGACGCGATACCCGCCGTCCACCGCGCGACCTGGATGGGGGTTGCCGTGACGGTGCCCTGGCCGATACCCATGAGCAGGGTCGAACCCGGATACCAGGCACCTCCGATGCTCTCGACGTTGTCCGGGGTACCGAGGAAGCCTGCGGACTCGGCCGGCAGATCGATTCCCGAGGGGGCACCCGCGCCGAGCTCGGAAGCGATCTGCGCGATGCGGTAGGGACCGAGAAGGTCGGCCAGTTGGTAGAAGTAGACGTTGTCGGACCACTGGATCGCCCCGAGCAGGTTGTTCGGGCCCATCGGCTGCCAATTGGCGAAGGTGTGACCGCCGTAGGTGTAGGCCGCACCACCCGCCAGGAAGGCATCCGGGGACAGCACGTCGAACGCCGCGTTCGTCGACGCTGTGACGATCTTGAACGTCGACCCCGGTGGCGCTGCCGTCTGCACCGCGTGGTTGAGCATGCGGCCCGGACCCGATGCCGCGGTCTGCGCCGCGATCGCGGCGAGGTCGGCCGGGGGTCCGTAGACGTTGTTGTCGTAGCCGGGAACGCTGGCCAGCGCCAGCACCGCGCCGGTGCGGGCGTCCATCACGACCGCCGCGCCCAGGTCGCCTCCGCTGGTGCGCACCGTCTGCGCGAGCGCATCGGTCGCGGCCTGCTGCATGCCGAGATCGAGGTGCAATCGCAGGTCGTGGCCGCGGATCGGATCCACCCGCTCCCCCGTGCCCACCGGGCGCCCGGACGGGTCGACGTAGACGCACTGCCTGCCGTCGACGCCGCGCAGCAACGCGTCGTACTGCCGCTCGAGCCCGGCCTTGCCGACCCGTGATCCGAGCGCGAGTGTCGGCCACAGCTCCATGTCCTGCTCGTCCGCGATCCCGACGTATCCGAGGAGCGACGCCAGCATCTCCCCGTGCGGGTACTGTCTGCGGCCCGTCGGGTAGACGAGCACCCAGGGCAGCCGAGCGTCCACGATCGCCCGGGCCTGTTCGGGCCCGACACGTCCCAGCACGACCTGGATCTCCCCGCTGGTACTGCTCCGCAGTTCCTCGTCGAGCTTCTCCGGGGGCATGCCGAGCAGCGCGGCGAGCTCGTAGCGCGCCGACGGGGCACCTTCGGCGAACATCCGGGCGACCACGGCGACGGTGTACTCGGCGACGTTGGTCGCGACGGGAACGCCGGTCCGGTCGAGGATCTGGCCGCGCTCGGCGGGCAGGCGGATGCAGCGGAGCATTTGGGTATCGCTCGTCGCGCGGAACTCGGTGCCGTGCTCGGTCTGCATCTGCCACGCGAACACCGACATCGCGGCGAGCGAGGCCGTCAGCGTCAGCGCACCCACCGACACTCCTCGCGGCAGACGCCGCTTCTTGGGCTCGGTCACCCACAGCGGCCGGGTCACCCCGTCGCGGCGCACTGCGAGCACCAACCCGATCGAGACGAACCCGATGATCGAGGCGGTGCCTCCGTAGCTGAAAATCGGGATCGGCATGCCGGTGTGCGGCAGCAGCGACAGGCTCTGGGCCACCGACACCACGGTGTGCAGCCCGAACACACCGCCGATGCCCGCTGCGACGAGTGCCGCCTCCCGGGTGCGTGCGACGCGGGCGGCGACCACGGAACGCCACACGATGATCACGACAGCCGCCACCACGGCGATGCCGGCGACCAGACCCCACCCGTACACGAGACTCGCGAAGGCGAGGTCGTGTTCCGATTCGGGGAGGTACTGGGCCCGCAGGTCGTAGTCCGGTTCGCGGCCGAGGCCCCACCACCCCGCACTGCCGATCGCGATGTCCGCCTGCCATGCGGCCCAACCCGATCCCTGCGGGTCGGCGTCGTTCGACAGGAAGACGTGGATCCGCTCGAGCTGATACGGACGCAGGAACAGCACGGCCATCGGCAACGAGGCGAGCCCGAGCGCGAACAGCGGGAACAGCGACCGCAGCGGGACTCTCGCCAGGATCAGCATGAGCAGCACGGTCGCCACGAGCACCACGGCGGTCGAAAGGTCGGGTTGCAGCGCCACCAGGGCGATCGGCACCGCCGACACGATCAGGACACCGACGAACCTGCCGAGCGTGTATCCGCCGGCCAGTATCGCGGCGGGAACCATGACCAAAGCGAGCTTGGCGATCTCGGAGGGCTGCAGGGTGAACACGCCGAGATCGAGCCAGCGTTGAGCGCCCTTGGTCGCGATACCCACCAGCGGCACCGCTGCGAGGAGGACCACCGAGGCGGTGAACAGCGCCCACCCGAAACGGCCCAGAGCGGCGATCCGCATGCGCGACGTCACCCACATCGCACCGATCCCCACGGCGGCGAGCAGGGCGTGACGCACTGCGAGCGACGACATGCCCGTCGAGATCATGTTGAGCATGCCGAGAGCGACCAGTGCGACGGCCGCCGTGACGAGCCAGGGATCGGATGGGTGCCTATCCGCCGTCACGAGAGCCCCCGGGCACGCAGGCGGCATTCTCGGTGGGAACGTACACCGGCTCGGACGCGGCCGCTGCAGGAACGGTGGTGACCGCGGCGACGGCGAGTGCCGACCCGGGTGGCATGTCGACGCTTCCGATGCCGTAGGCCTCCGGGCTTCCCGCCGGCACCGGCAGGGTGATCGCCCCGCCCGGCAGTGTCACGCCCGTACATCGGTCGTAGACGGTCAGATTCCACGTGACCGCACCGATATTCGCCGCGGGGTCGAGCCCGACGTCGACGCGGACGGTGCACGATCGTCCCGGCTCGCACGGACCGTTCGCGAAGCTCGCGGCGACCTGCGTGATCGGTCCGGCGTTCGCGGGAAGACCGGTGTCGACGGGACCCGGCACGCCCGCCTCTGGTGCCGCTTCGGGCACCGGTGGCGGTGGTGAGACCGGATCGATCCGGTCGTCCATCGACGAGTCCACCGGGTCGAGAAGGGTGTGCCAGCCCCGATTCAGCTCCGACCACGCTGCGGGAGCTACCCACGCCAGCCCGACGAGCGCGATGATCGCGACCAGCGCGATGACCGTCCGGCGTCGCGGCAGCCGTCGCTTCTTGCGATGCCACACCGTCCCGGCCGGCGGGCGACGTCGATTCGGGACGAAGGTCCTCTCTTCCGTCACGCGCGGCACGTCTGCCCGTTCCGCCGTACCGTCCACCGGACGAGCATGCCCCTTCACCACCGAGACGAGCGCGGCGATCTGCGATCGTTTCCTTCCTACCTCGGTTTCATCGAATTCGGTTGCGGCAGCATAACGAACGCGTCTCGCCAGGCCGACGAGATCCGACGACTCGGCGATCGCCGCGTCCACCCTCTCCTCGAGCGCTTCGTTGCGGCAGTTCGTCACGATTCGGCGAAGAAGTCCGGCCGTCGCGTCGCGCACCTCGTCCCAGGAGCCCGCGTTCTTGACGCAGTCGATGGTGAGCTGACCATCCTCGGACACCATCACGGCGTCGCCTCGGAGGCGGATCGGATGGTGGCCCCGGGTGTGCGCGAGTTCGAGTTGATCGACCGTATCGGTGACGAGCAGCGCGGCCTGCGCAGGCGTCAAAGTCGCTACGGCAAGCAGTCTTCCGAGTTCTACGCCGCCCCCTGCGTCGTCGTCCGTCCGTGTGGGCGGGACGGATCGAACCTCGACGGGCTCGTAGTCTCTCGCATGGATTCCCAAGACTGCTTCGATCATCGCGCATCCCGAAAACGCCAGGCCTCCCGCAGGTGTCAGCAGACCGGAGCGGGCGGGTGAATTGACCTTGAATTGCCTTTCCCACTTGACGACTCGTTACCGAAATCCATTGTGTGTCATTTGCGCAAGAGTTGCCTCGACTTTCGAACGAAACCTTGCGGCACTTCTGCCCCAGAGGCTGTTACCGCCGGGAACACCCACCGATCACTCGCCGTCCGCATACACCGTGTCGGGACGTGCCGGGTGGTGGCGCCGGGCGTCGTACGGTTCGAGCCAGACCTGCACCGTCGCGAACAATCCCCGCTGCGGGAGCCGGAAGTCGCCGAAGCGGTCCTGCTGGGTCAGTGGACCTTCCGGTCCGAGATCCACTCCACGGACGACGGCACGCTCGGTGTGCGCGGCCCACAGTTGCCGCGGGTTGGCCCGGAACCACTGCCCGTTCGGCAGGTGCCCACCGAGTCGCATCCGGCCGGCGCCGAGCACCGGTCCGGCGACGCGACCCATCGCGGCCAGCACCGTCGGACTGTGCCAGAGGGCGTCGGGCATCAGACTGCCCGCCGCGTTCATGACGGTGGTCGCCCGCGAGGTGGTCATCCGGAGGTCCCACTCCAGTTCGGTACCGACCGTCACGTGCAGGTCGGCCGGGCCGGTCCACTCGGCGCGCACGTCGGTCTGCTCGGTTCGGCTCAGCGCGCGACCGAGATAGCGCGGGCAGCTCAGCTCGGCCGGGACGTCGCTGTACACCGTCCATGTGCCGTCCGGGTCGCGATGCCATACCGATGTGAAGCCGTCGCCGATGCTGTTGGTCGGGAATCTGCGCAGCGCGAGATAGTGGCCGCTCGCGAACGGCGCGCCGATCACGGCGTAGCCGGCGAAACGCTCTCCGGAAACCCGGGGCAGTTCGCAGGACTGCTGGGCGGCTGCGTGCGGGGTGATGGTCATGTCGTCCTCCTCGATTGCGGGTACTTCGATCCTGTGCTCGCGGCGTCCGCACGTCATGAGGCCGCTGCCTCATCTTTCGGACCGGGCATCGTGCGAGGACACTGATTCCATGACGTCCACGGGTGACGGTCCGCGACGGGCGGAACTGGTCGCCGCGCTGTCCCTCGCCATCGATCTGGGTCTCGGTCAGCCGATGGAGCACATGCTGCGCTCGGCAGTGATCGCCACGCGCATCGCCGACCGGATGGGACTGAGCGCCGACCAGCGGGACGTCGTCTTCTACGCCAACCTGGTGGCCTGGATCGGATGCCACGCGGACTCCCACGAACTGGCTCGGATGTTCGGCGACGACATCGCGTTCCGCGCCGATACCTACGCGGTGGACATGACGGGACTCCCCTTCTTCCGCATGCTGATGGGGCACAGCGGGCGGGGACTGCCGTACGCCGAGCGCTTCCTCCACGCCACGGCCTTCCTGTTCACCGCGCGCCGGCAGGTGTCCGATCTCATCCGGTCCCACTGCGGGTCCGCAAGTGTTCTCTCCGATCGCGTCGGGCTGGACCCTCGGGTGAGCGCGATGCTGACCTTCACCTTCGAGCGCTGGGACGGTGCGGGGCTACCTTCTGGCGTTCGCGGTGACGAGATTCCTGTCGAGATGCAGATCGTGCAGTTGGCCGACGTCGCCGAGGTGTACGTCCGTCTCGGTGGGTCCGCGCAGGCGGTCACTGTCGCTCGTGCGCGAAGCGGAACCCAGTTCGGCCCGCGCGTGGCGCAGGTGTTCGTCGACGACGTCGACGCCATCACGGCGGGTGTGCTCGAACAGGACGCGTGGTCTACGGCGCTCGCGCAGGCATCCGATCACGACTACACCCTGAGCAGACCCGAGCTGGACGAGATGTTGCGTGCGATGGCGGATTTCGTCGACCTCAAATGTCCTTACCTGTTGGGGCATTCGAGACGCGTGGCGGATCTGGCGGCGGCCGCGGGCCGGCATCGCGGACTTCCGGTCGCGGAGGTCGAACTCCTCTACCGCGCGGGTCTCGTGCACGGACTGGGGCGGATGGGTGTGCCCAATCAGATCTGGGAGAAGGTCGGTCCGCTCACCACCGCGGAATGGGAGCGGGTCCGCTTGTATCCGTATCTGACCGGACGGATCCTCAGCCGCGTCGGTGGGCTGGAGGCCGTCGTCGCCGTCGCTGTGACGCACCGCGAGCGACTCGACGGCTCCGGATATCCCGGCGGACTCCGGGCCGCCGACCTGGGCGTGACGGCGCGGATCCTCGTCGCGGCGGAAACCTACCAGCGGCTACGAGAACCTCGACCGCACCGTAGAGCTCTGACGGCCGAGGCCACGGCCGCCCGGATGTGCCGCGACGCACAAGCAGGCCGGTTCGACACGGAAGCGGTCGAGGCCGTGCTGCTCGCGGCGGGGCACCCGACGAAGCGACGCGCGCCCTGGCCTGCGGGACTGACGGGTCGCGAGGTGGAGATCCTCAGACTCGTCGCTCTGGGTTATTCGAACCGGCAGATCGCCGACGAGCTGGGTATCGCCCACAAGACGACCCGCAATCACGTCGAGCACGTGTACACCAAGCTCGACGTCCACAACCGCACCCAAGCAGGACTCGCCGCGATCGACCTCGGTCTGAGCTGATTAATGTGGACTCAGCCCCGCTATCCGGGGTCGAACCCACCCGAATCGGTTCCGGTACATCGTCCACTTCGTCCGTTACGTTCACTCCATGAAGACGCTCCGGGCCGTGTCGATCGTCTCGGTGTTGTGCACAGTAGGGATGCTGCTCTTCGTCGTGCCTCAACTGTTCGTGTCCGGTGTGGTCGAGCTCGGTCCGTATTTCGGACTTCTGGTGGCGCTTCCGACACTGATCGGATTGCCCTGTTCCTTCGTCGGAGCCGTCGTCGGCATGGCCTGTGTTTTTCAGCAACGCACCCGCGGAGGCGCGACGGCCCTCATGGCGCTCGGTCACGTGACAACAGTGGCCTTAGCCGCGGCCATCGTGGTGTGGGCATTCGGCTTCGCGTCGACCGGCTGGGAGCTGATCGCTTTGCCTACGGCTCTGATGATCGGTCAGGTGATAGCGGCGGCGGGTTTGATCGTGGCATACAAGCAGCGGGGATCGGTACCGGCCTGATCTTGTTTATGTGGTTTCAGCCCCGCTATCCGGGGTCGCAGCCACACAAATCGGTTCCGGTACATCATCTGGACTGTCTAGGAACCGCGGGGATACGCTTCTTCTTGGCGCCGCATCGAGTATCCGCCCACTAGACCACGCCGTTAGGTCCGACGTGATCTCGACGAAGGATGCGTTCGCCATGAGCCACGACATCGAAGCACCCGCGCTGTCCGACGCCACCGAGTCCGATCACATGTTCACCAGTGTCGATCCGCGCGACGGGACCACCCTGGGCATGTATCGCATCACCAATGCCACAGAAGTTGCGGTGGCTGTCGAGCGTGCCCACTCCGCCGCCCAGTGGTGGGACGGAATCGGTTTCCGCGGTCGACGTGAGGTTCTCCTCGAGTTCAAGAAAGCCATTGCCGCCGAGGCTGATTCACTGGCATCACTCATCTCCGCCGAAACCGGAAAGCCTCACGACGACGGTTTCGTCGAGGTGATGCTCACCGTCGAACACCTCGACTGGGCCGCAAGGAACGCCTCGAGGATTCTTCGACCACGGCGCGTCTCCTCCTCTATGCCGTCGATGAACCAGAAGGCGATCCTCGAGTATCTGCCTCTCGGCGTCGTCGGAGTGATCGGCCCATGGAACTTCCCCGCATTCACTCCGATGGGCTCGATCTCCTACGCACTCGCTGCAGGCAACGCGGTGGTGTTCAAGCCGTCCGAACTGACACCCGGAGTCGGTACCTGGTTCGAGACGACGTGGAATTCTGTGGTCCCCGACCATCCGGTCCTGCAGGTGATCACCGGCTTCGGCGACACGGGCGCGTCGCTCGCACGTGCCGGCGTCGACAAGATCGCCTTCACCGGCTCCGGTGCCACGGCACGGAAGGTGATGGCCGTATGCGCCGAGACGTTGACGCCCATGGTCGCCGAATGCGGCGGTAAGGACGCCGTGATCGTCGCCGAGGACGCCGACCTCGACAAGGCTGCGGAAGCTGCTGCGTTCGGCACGGTCCTGAACGCAGGACAGGCATGCGCGAGTGTCGAACGAATCTATGTCGCCGAACCGGTTTACCAGCAGTTCGTCGACAAACTTACCGCTGCCCTCTCCCGCGCCCGTCCTGGCCCCGAGGACACCGCCACGTACGGTCCGATGACGTTGCCGCGACAGGTCGAGGTGGTGCGCCGTCACCTCCGCGAGGCGCTGGACCACGGTGCAACGGCCGTCATGGGCAGTCTCGATTCCGTCCGGGAGCGATATATCGAACCCGTCATCCTGCAGGACGTGCCGGACGATTCCCCCGCTGTTCAGGAGGAAACCTTCGGGCCGACCGTGGTCGTCGATCCGGTCCGCGACCTCGACGAAGCCATCGAACGGGCCAACGGCACGCACTACGGTCTGGGCGCAGCGGTGTTCACACGTCGCAAGAAGCGGGGTCTGGAGGCAGCACGCCGGATCCGTAGTGGCGCAGTCGCGGTGAACAGTGTCTTCAGTTTCGGCGCGGTACCCGCTCTTCCCTTCGGCGGTATCGGCGAGTCGGGGTTCGGCAGGATCCACGGTGCCGACGGCCTGCGCGAGTTCAGCCGGCCGCACGCGGTGACGGTGGAACGGTTCCGCGCCCCGCTGGCCCTGTTCGCGGTCGACACTCCCGAGCGGGACATGAGGATCGCGAAACGCATGTTCCGGATGCGCCACGCACGGTGATCCCGGTTGATGTACCTACAGCTCGGTGATGTCGGTCAGCTCGTAGTGCAACGTCGACGTCCGCATCAGCCGATGCGCGAGGTGGACGCCGACGTGCTGCACGACCGGGTACTTCTTGTCGATGAGCTCACCGGCGTGCTTCGACTCGTCGCCGGACAACAACCGCGCGGTCGCCTTCGCGGGTGCGCCTGTCGGCTTACCCGACCACGTGCAGGGACGGATGCGGACCTCGGGGTAGTTGTGTAACCGTTTGTTCTTCGACGCCTTACCCGGCGTGCGGAAGTAGGCGTGATCGGCTTCGACGACGAGGTTGACGGGGGTGTCCACCCATGTGCCGTCGCGCTTACGCGTCTGGAGTTGCACGACCTTCTCGTCGGCGAATCGGTTCAGAGCACTATCCGACATCGTGCTGATCCTCTGTTCGACGTTCAGTTCCGTTCGTGAAGGGCCGGGGCGTATGTCAGTTGCTGGACGCGACCGTCGAATAGTCGTGCGTCGAGGAGTTCGAGATCGAACTCCGCACCCGGCACGAACACCGGATCACGACCTCTGGTCCCCGTGATCACCGGGAAGACCGTGATCACGAGCCTGTCCACGAGCCCCGCTTCCATCAACGCCCGGTTCATCGACAAACTTCCGTGCGACCACAGCGGCACGTCCGATTCGGCCTTCAACCGCGGGATCGCCGAGACGGCATCATCCGCGACGAGCGTCGTGTTCGACCATTCCAGCGGCTCCTCGAGCGTCTTGGAGACGACGACCTTCCTTGCCGCGTTGATGAGGTCGAACGTCGGGTCGTCTCCGGACTGCACGATGCGATAGAAGTCGCGGTAGGTGTCGGCACCGAGGACAAGGATCCGATCCGCCCCGAATGCCTCCGCACGACTCTCGACGAGTTCGGGTCCTTCCTTCCCCCAATATCCGGGCCAGTCCACCGCGGTGCCGAATCCGTCGAGGCTGGTGAAGACGTCGAATGTATAGGTGGCCATGTCGATCGGACCTCCGCACGCGACGGCGCGGGCGTGCTCACGTCTGCCGCTGAGTCGAACAGTGCTGCCGGAACCACCGTAACTCGTACACCGATGTTCAGGAAAGAGGAATCGGACGCCTATCTACCGCGGGTCGTCGGAGTGGCTGACGACGTTGACGACCGTGCCGTCCGGTGCGCGCACGAAGAACCGCCGCACTCCCCACGGCTCCGTCGTCAGCGGATACACGATTTCGAACCCGCGACGCTGCGCCTCCTCGTAGGCGGCTTCCACCTCGTCGCCGACGTGGACGGAGATCGCCGAGTCCACGGGAGCACTCTCGTCACCGCTGACCAACTGGACGACGGCACGACCATCGGGAGTGGTGAACCGCGCGACCCATCCGAGGTTCATCTCTTCGACGCTCAGCCCCAGATAGTCCGTATAGAAGCTCCGCGCTCCTTCGATGTCCGGGACGTTGATGTTCGTGGTGATGCCGGTCGGACGCATGCGGTTCACTCCTTCGACGATCTTCAGTGGATTCGACCCCGCTCAGCGGGGCTGATTCCACACAAATCGGGGTGATGGGTCATCTCGAATTCGAGTACACCACTACTCACGCCCCGGGACGTCGGTCGCGCCAAACTCGTATTCACGGAACGGCAGGTCCCGACCATCGGAGAACTCATGTCTCTCACCAGTTCCACGGCCCACCCGAAACTCGCTCCTACCTTCGTCCGCTACCGCGACGACCTGGAACGCCGCGACCCCGACGAAGACGCCCTGATCGAGCGGATCGTCGAGTCGCTGCACCGCAACAACGAATGGGCGGCCGAGAAATACAAGCACGCGATCCGCGACGCCCATGCCAAAGGGCTCGGCGTCATGCGGGGAGAACTCGCCGTATATCCGAATCTTCCGCAACCGTATCGGCAGGGATTGTTCGCGAAAGCCCGGACATATCCGGTACTCATTCGCCTGTCGAGCACGGCCGGAGCGATTCGCAGCGATCAGATTCGCGGCGTCCGCGGAATGGCCATCAAAGTGATCGGCGTGACCGGCGAACGGATCGTCCCGGACGGCCACAGCACCCAGGATTTCATCCTCGTGAACAGCGATACGTTCCCGTTCGCCGATGTGCGTTCGTATGCGGGTAAGGGGATGCGACTCGCGAAGGTCCTCGCGCGTACACCCGATCCCCTGCTCCGTGCAGCCTGCGTGCTCGCCCGCGGCGCGGCGCGCGTCGCCGTTCCCCTGCACGTCCGCCTTCCGACAGGGGTGCTCCTGTTCGCGCGACCGAACACCCACGTCCTCGGCGAGACCTACCATTCGGCGGCGCCACTGCGCTACGGCGATCACGTCGCCAAGGTGTGCATCACTCCCCTGTCCGATTCGGTCAAAGCCCTCACCGGCCAACGTATTCCGAGCAGTGCGGGTGACGACGCCCATCGCCTGTCCGTCGAGAAGTTCTTCGCGCACAGCGGCGCCGACTACGAGGTTCGCGTCCAACTCTGCACCGATCCGGAGAAGATGCCGATCGAGGATGCCACCGTGCACTGGTCTGCGGACGAGTCACGGCATGTCCCGGTGGCCCGAATCCGGATTCCTCGCCAGGACACGAGCAGCAAGGCGTTGCGTGACTACGCCGAAGACGTCGTGTCGTTCAATTCGTGGACGGGGCTCGCCGCCCATCGGCCGCTGGGTTCGATCAACCGTCTCAAGCTTCGCGTGTACAACGCGTCGAGCGAATTCCGGCACCGCGTGAACGGAATCGACCGCGTGGAGCCGACCGCAATTTCCGATATTCCCGAATAGCGGAGACTGCATTTGCACTGCTCAATCCACATTTTTCCGATCCCGGCCTCCTTATACTGAGTTACCGTGGCCATCAATTGGCAGTTGATCGATCGTCCCGACGAATTCGATACGATCCGATCCCAGCTGACCGGAGACGGCCAGGGCGCCATCTTGATCGGCGCCGCGGGGGTCGGCAAGACCACGCTCGCCCACCTCGTCGCCGACTCCCTCGGCTCTCCCGTGCAGTGGGTCGCCGGGACGGAGTCCGCGCGCAGCATCCCGCTCGGTGCGTTCGCTCCGCTCGTCGATCCGTCGACGACCCGTGACGCAGTCGCCCTGGTCGGATCCGCGCGGCAGTCCCTCCTCCGACAGGGAGACATCGTGCTCGGCGTCGACGACGCGCATCTGCTCGACCAGCTGTCGGCGACCCTGCTCCAGCAGCTCGCAATCGAACACACCGTGCGGATCATCTCCACGATCCGCTCCGGCGAACCCGTCCCCGACGCCGTCACCTCGCTGTGGAAGGACGACTACCTGCAGCGCATCGAACTGCGACCGTTCACCAAGGAGGAGAGCATCCGCCTCGTCCGGTCCGTCCTCGGCGGACAGCTCGAGGAATTGAGCGCCGACGTCATGTGGGAGATGTCCGGCGGCAACGCACTGTTCCTCCGGCACCTCGTCGAAGGTGCGCTCGACGCCGGCCACCTGGTGCAGACGTCCGGGGTGTGGCAGCTCCGCGGACAGACCGCCGCAACCCCCGGGCTCGCCGAACTGCTGGAACTGCGCCTCGATCGTGCCGGACAGGAGGTCCGTGCCGCTCTCGGACCGCTCGCCCTGTGCGAGCCGCTCGACCTCGACGTCCTGCTCCGCATCGCCGGCGAGGACGCCGTGGATGCGGCCGAGCTGCGCGACCTGATCCGCATCGAACCCGACGGCTCCCGGTTCGACGTGCGGTTCAGCCACCCCCTGCTCGGCGAGGTCGTGCGGGGACGCATGGGCACCGCATCGGCCCGCAGGCTTCGCGGGCGACTCGTCGACGAACTGCAACAGCGCGGTACGAGTACCGCTGCGGAACGCATCCGCCTCGCCGAGCTCTACATGGGTAGCGACCGCACGCCCGACACCGAACTCCTCGTCACAGCGGCGCGCGACGCGGTCTCGTTGTCGAATCATCCGCTCGGTGAACGCATCGCCCGTCGCGCCTGTGAGAACGGAGGTGGAATCGCCGCTGCCGAACTGCTGGCCCGCGCGCTCCTGTGGCAGGGTCACCCCAAGCACGCCGAGAAGACACTGTCCCGGTTCGATCCGGACGGCCTGAACGAGCTCGAACTGGTCCAGTGGGGCATGCCGCAGATGTCCGTCCTGTTCTGGTCCCTCGGTGAGGTCGAGCGTGCCCACCGGGTCCTCGACCTGCTCCGCGAACGGGTCCACCATCCCGCCCTGCGAACGCTCGTCGACGCCGTGACCGCCTCGGTCGCCGTCCACGAGAACAGGCTCGACGAGGGGCTCACCCTGTCGGCCGAGGTCCTGTCCGACCCGGATGCGCTGGCACAGGCGGTCGAGTGGGCCGCGTTCAGCGCCGGCCTCGGCCTGCCGGTCATCGGCCGGGGCAGCGAGTTCGAACCCATCGCCCGCCGCTGCTTCGACATGCGCAAGTCGACCGACGGCATGATCCGCACGATGATCCGCTACGGCGACGTCGTCGCCCTCGCCCAGATCGGCGACCTGGCACTGGCCGAACAGCGGGTCGCCGAGATCTCGCACTTCTCGTCGTCCGGCCAGTACCTCGCGTGGGCGCTCTCCAAGATCATGGCCGCCGTGATCCACACGAACCGCGGGTGTTTCCCCGAGGTCGTCACGGAGATCGAACAGGCGCTGGCCGCGTTCACCGCCGAAGTACCTCTGCCGTGGCGACTGCCGGCCGCCATCCTTCTGGCCAAGGCGTACGCCGTGCTCGGACAACCCCAGCAGGCACAGCGAGTCCTCGACGCCGCCGACGAACACACCGGACTCCACACGGCGATCCACCGACCCGCACGACTCATCGCCCAATCTTGGCTGGCCGCCGCCGAGAACTCCGAGCAGCGCAGCATCGCCTTCGCCCGCGAAGCCGCCGAGGCCGCCCGCACGTCCGGGCAGTACGCCGTCGAGGCGGACGCCCTCCACGATGCCGCACGCTTCGGAGACCGCAGCGTCGCGTGCCGCCTGGCCGAACTCGTCGACCATGTCGACGGCCCGGTGGTGTCGCTCCAGGCCCGTCACGCCGCCGCGGTCGCGAAGGGCGATGCGGCCGGGTTGGACGCCGTCAGCGACGACTTCGAGAACCGGGGGCTACTACTGCACGCGGCGGATGCCGCAGCGCTCGCGGCGTCGGCCCACACCCATGACGACCACAAGCGGCAGAGCACCGAATCCGCTGCCAAGGCATTCAAACTCGCCGCCCGCTGCGGTGGGATCACGACGCCCGCGATCCAGTCTGCCGCCCACCCGCTTCCGTTGACCGCCCGTGAGCGGGAGATCGCTGCGCTCGTCGCCACGGGGCTGACGAACCGGCAGATCTCCGACCGGCTGTTCGTGTCGGTCCGCACCGTCGAAGGTCATCTCTATCGGGCGTGTATCAAGCTCGGCGTCAGCGATCGGGAACAGCTCGGGCGCTTGATGCGCAACGAGGACGAGTGACGTCAACGAGTAGTGCGCTACTCGCGACATGCCGACGGCCGTCCCCCATGCTCGGGAGAAGAACGCAGCGCCGTCCGGATCCGCATCGTGACGACGCGGAGATCCCGGGAGCAGCGCATGGTCACCGTCGCGACATGGAACCTGGAGAACCTGTACCGTCCGGGGCACGAATCCGGACCCCCGAACGACGAGGTCTACCAGCGCAAGCTCGACACTCTCGCCGACATCGTGACCGAGATCGACGCCGACATCCTCGCCGTCCAGGAGGTCGGCGACCCCGCTGCCCTCGACGACCTCGTCGCGCTGCTGCCCGACCGCTGGCACCGATGCCTGTCCGCCCATCCGGATGCACGCGGGATCCGGGTGGGTTTCGTATCCCGGCCGACCTTCCTCGACTCGTCCGAGATCACGGCCTTCCCGGAGCAACTGGGATCCGTACGGGTGGCCGACGGGTCGGAGGCCGGCAGCTTCGCCACGCGGATGGGACGCGGCGCGTTGAGAGTTCGAGTTGCGACGGAGATCGGTGTGCTCGACCTGATCACCACGCATCTGAAGTCGAAGCTGCTCACCTATCCCGGCAACCGGTTCTCTCCGCGCGACGAGGACGAGCGTGCACGTTTCGGTGCCTACGCGCTCTACCGGCGCGCAGCCGAAGCCGCCACCGTGCGGGCAGCGGCGACCGTCCTGCTCGACGGTGCGATCGACGACAGGTCGCCGCGCGACGATCCCGCGGTCATCGTGCTCGGCGACCTCAACGACACCGCCGACGCCGCCACCACCCGTGTGCTCCACGGACCGCCCGGCTCGCAGATCGGCACCGGTGGGTTCCCGCGTCCCGATCACGGCGACCGAACGCGCCTGTGGAACGTCGCCCCACTGATCCCCGAAGAGCACCGCTTCTCGCGGATCTTCGAGGGACAACCCGAGCTGATCGACCACATCCTGGTCAGCCATCGCCTGCTCGACCACCTCGAATCCGCCACAGCGGTCACCGACGCGTTGACCGGAATCACCGCAGACCCCCGCTTGCGGCGGGCCACGGCGGATTCCGATCATGCGCCGGTCGTCGTGCGTCTTCTCTGACAGGTTCCGCTCACTCGATGCGAAAGCTCGCGTACACCTTCTGACCTGTCCGCGAATTCCGCTCGACGATCTGCTGCAGGCAGTGTGTCTGCTCGATGATGCCCATGCCGACCTTCGAGAAGGTGTCCTCGTTGTAGACGTTGCGCGCCAGCAGCGGATTCGTGAACGCCTGCGTGAACGCGTCGTGGGCGACCATCGTGGTCAGCAGCTCACCCATCATGCGGTGACGCGGATAGTCCTCGGCGAAGATCCCCACGTACCACTCGAGCTCGGCGATATCGCCATAGAGCCGCTCGAGCTTCTGCTGCACCTCGACATCACCGGTGAGCTCGGCGAAGCTCGTCAGCCGTCCGAGGCCGAACGCCTCCAGGTAGTCGTTGAACGAGCGCAGCCGCGCCTGACGCATGAGCCCGACGGTCCTCTCCTCGACCGATTCGCGGTCGGGGCACATCGGATGACGGTCGACCAGGAAGGCCGGGGTGTTCCCGAGTCCTATCCTCGACGCCTTCTGCCGCGAGAACTGCCCGATGATCGACTCGATGCCCCTGTCGATCACCAAGGGATTGTTGTCGACGAAGTTATGCGTGCTCACCCGTTGCGAATCGAACACCACCGAATCCGGAATCAGCGAATGCCACCGGTACAGGAGGTTGAATTCGATTGCGCACCAGTTCGTTCTGTTCCACGAAGCTTTGTCTGCCATGAACGGCACGAATTCGATCGGGAAGTCGAACGGCCCGATGTGCTTGATGTACTCCTCGATGACGATCTTCAACAGGATGACGATCATGATGTTGCGGGTGGTCTCGAACAACCGGTCGTCGTCCCAGTCCGGATACGCGCCTTCGAGAATGCCGGCGATCCGGTTGTGTTCGCGGAGGAACAGCACGTTCAGGACGGTGTTGCCGATCGTGCTGTTGCCGTGCTCGAGTCCGACCGCGAACACCGACCCCTTCCGCTCGTCCGGGCACAGTGGGAGAACCGTCTCCAGCAGGTACTCCCGGTTGTGCAGCTTCGCGAACTTCGGAACGAACCGCAGCTCCTCCCCCGGCTTGCGCTCGATGAACAGGAACGGCGGATATTCCTCCTCGTCGATGACCTGACTGTCGAGACGACCTCCGTAGCCGGCCCGCAGCATCTTCGTCTTGGCCCGGTTCACCCCGTAGATCTGGCACAGGTCGATCTCGTGGTTCGAGTCGTTCTTCCTCGGGTCTTTCCTGTTCGTACGCAGAAAACTGTCGGTGAACCACTGAGCGAAGAACGCGAACCACACACTCGTATCGGTCGAGGGAATGTCGCGGGTGCGCCGGAACAACGACACCACGTCCCCGACCGCCGGCAACTCCTCCGGCGGTGTGGTGGACGGAGGAAGGTGGCGTCCGCTGTAGGTGCGGTCGGTCAGGCTCGTCCACGTCGTGTAATCGGCGGCCAACGTCAGCGGGCGCGGGCGCGGCGGCACGGCGTTGGCGTACTTCTCGATCGCCAACCTGCTCGCCTGACGCCGAGCGAGCGGGATCCGCCCGACCACCTCGGCCCCGATCCACGGGAGACGACCGGAGAGCAGGGGTGACGACTTCAGCGTGGAGTGGCGCCGACGTGGACGGCGAGTCGGTAACAGCAGAGGTGTGAACATCGAGTTTCCCGTCGTCGATATCGATGCCGGTGATTACCGGCTAGATGCGAACCACCGAGGCGAGCCGGTACGACGCCGACAGTCGCCGCGGGTTGGCGTCCATGGTGAGCGGAGGTGAGTATCGGGAGTTCATGGTCACCCGGAAGACAACCGAGTCGGCCACGCGAGCATCGCTTCCGACCGTCCGGCGACGAGGGAAGCCCCACAGGGGATTCCACGACTCGTTGACCGGTCCGAGTGCCGCAGTGCAGTCCAGCAGGAGTGCAGGATAGGTCGCCGCGACAGCCGGGTCGATCTCGACACCGTGCCTCTCGGCGTTCGACAACATCCAGGCGAGGCTGATGTCGGCGAGCGAGGTCGTCGGGAAGCCGCCGCCGACGTCGCAGTGCACTCCCGCGAACCAGACCTGTTCGATGGTCTGCCCGTCCGCCCCTGGGCCCTCCCAGAGGGTCGGTGGGAACTGTCGACGCCGTTCGTCGAGCGACAGCGCGTGGTAGCCGGCCTTGACGTCGCGGTGGAGCCGGGTGTCCAGGAAGCCGTAGTCCTTCTGGTCGAGCCGGCCGAAGAGTGCGCCCGGGATTCCGAGTGTTCCGACCGTGTCCCACACGCCGATCATCTCGATGTGCCCGTCGACCATGCGGGTTCCGCCGGAAGGTCCGGTCCACTTCTTCTCGGCGGGTGTCCGGTTGCGGTAGGCGCGGAAGGCCTGCTCGACGAGGCGATCGGCGGGACGACGGGACGGCAGCCCGCAGTAGGCGATCATGCCGCCGAGACTCCGCGCGGTGTAGGCGCCGCGGCTGAAGCCGATGAGGAAGAGGCGGTCGCCTTCCTCGAAGACGTCGGCGATGCGTCCGTAGCCTTCCCGTACGTTCTCGACGAGGCCCCGCCCGAAGGCACCGCCCCGCAAGCGCGAGAGCAGGTTTCCTTCCGTACCCACTCCGGAGTCGTAGATCTTGACCTGGGTGGGGGTCGACGCGAGTGCTTCGTGGAAACGATGCACATTCGTGTTCGTCCGCTTCCCTGAATTCCAGGTTCCGTCAGCGCAATAGATGATGTTCTTCGGCATGTCGATTCGTCCTTGCCGCATCGGTTCGAAGCTGGTGCAACGATCGTCACGCGGCAGGGTGCGGCAGGCACGAGTAGTGCGCTACGCGATTGTGGTCACGCGGCGTCTCAGAACGGGGCGACCTCCGGGCACGTCCACTCCGCATCCCAATTCGCCGCGTCGGTCTTGTCGATCCCTTCGAGCCGCGTCATGCTGATGCGCGAGTACTCGTCGACGGGGAGAACCAGGACATATCCGTACTGGGTCGTCCACCGCGCAGGAAGCAGCACCCAATAGTTCTGTCCGACCAACAGCGTTCTCAGACACTGGTACCGATAACCGAATCGTTCTTCCGGGCTCGGATCGAGAACGGTCTCGTGGACGAGGTTCGCAGGCGCGTACAGGCGATCGGCGGTGTCGAGGATAACGACGGTCTCCTTGTCCCACAGTTCGGACGCGACGTTCTGCGCCTGACCACGTCCGTACTCGGTGGCGAAGATGTTGGTGCACCAGAACAGCGCCAGCACGAGTGCAACACCTGCGAACAACCAGGTCGATCGCTCCGCGGCCGACACCGTCGAGTCGCCGTCCGCCCCCAGCGCCGACCGGATGCCGACTCCGACGATGATCAGCACCGCTCCCACCGCCAGGAAGATCGGAACAAGTGTCGCGCTGCGCACCGGGGAGAACCGCGGCACCATCACGGCGGAGACCGACAGAACCGCGAGCAGAACTCCCACACCGATCGCACTCCATCCGGCGTGCCGGACGACTCTACGTTGCCTGCCTCGTCGAACCAGCCGCAGACCGTGAGTGCGGACCCAGAACGCCACACACGCCACGGCGAGGAACGAGACGAGTGCGGGATACAGGACGCTGACGCTGCGCAGCACGTAGTCGGCCGTCGTGAAGCCGAAGGCACCGGTGTCGACACCGAAGTACGCGAAATATGCTCGGGCGGAGACGAAACCGAAGTAGTAGCACAGACCCGTAAGCAGGGTCGTCGGCGCGACGATGCCGGCGAGCAGGCCGACCCACATGTGGGTCGGATACGCCGTTTTCGAGCGGATGGCATCGTCACTCATCGGGGACCGGCACATCCTCGTCGGGTGGTACGTCGTCACCCGTCACGTCGGTTGTGGTGGGAACCGTGGGCTCTATGGTCGTCGTCGGGCCAGGCGGTGTGTCCGTCGTAGTCGGTCGAGGACCCGGGTTACGTGTCGGCACCGTGTATGACGTCGTTGCCGACCACGTCGTTGTTTCGATCGTCGGCAGCACGGACTCCGACGAAGGCCGAGGCACACTCCCCGTCACCGAGGACGTCGGCGACCCCGATCCACCGGATGTCCGATCACACCCCGCGACTCCCACGACGCAGAACACCAAGGCCACGACGGCGCCCGCGGTCCGATACCGAGATCGTGTGTTGAAGCCTTCGAGCGCGCGCATCTCGCAACCTCTGCTGGAGCTCCGGCAGTTCTTCGATTCGTCATGACCGTAGAACCGACGGATATGTCCGGTCACGAGTACTCCACTACTCGTTCACCGGCAGACGTACGACCCCTGCTGGATTGCTGCGGCGGACCCGAGTTGCCGGTCCGCAGCGCCGAATGCGCTGTCCCACCACGAATCGAGTAGCCCTCTACTCTCCCCGGAGTGCTTGCGCGCTCGTAGCTTTCTTCTCACAGACCGCGGACGGATCCGCGTTCCTCCAGATCGGAGTCCCGAGAATGAGTACGCAACCCGGACAGTGGCGGCTGTTGGACGAAGCCGAGGCCGCCGCACTCTCCCTGGCCGACGAATCGATGCCGGTGACGCCGACCGTCGACAAACCCGATACCGACTCCCCGGCCTACACGGCAACCGCCTCGGAGCACTTCCCAGGCTCGAACGATGCCACCGACGACAACGGGGACGCCGATCTGTCGGCCGACCCGCCGCTCACAACACAGGAATAGATCATGGGACTCTTCTTCCGCAATCGGACGGGTGAATCCGTCTGGGTCGCATACGCATACAGTTCATCGGGATGCTCGGACGGCGGCAACTGGGCGAAGAAAGGCTGGTGGCGACTCGCGCCGGGTGCCACGGCCAAGGTCCGCTCGGGATTCGTCGGCGGGAGCAAGTTCTTCTTCTACGCGCACGGCGAAGGCGGCAGCCCGGAATGGAGCGGGCCGTTCGTCACCAACCTGCCGCAGCAGGCATTCGACTGGTGCTGGAACACCGCCAGCTCGTCGGGAACCAACCGCGGTCTCCAGAAGCTGATCGTTCCCACCACGAGCCTGGATCACACGGTCGTCTTCAGCTGATCGGCTTCCGATTCATCCACCCGACGGCGCCGCGTCATCGTCGCGTCGTATCCACAAGGATCGAACATGGCTACCAAGAACGGCAGGACCAGCCGCACACCCCGGCCCGAGAAGGACGAGCTCGCCGTCGCTCTGCGGAAGTTCATCCGCAGCAAGGGCGCCGACTACCTCGACGATCCGAATGTCTCGTCCGTCGGCGTCGGTTACAAGCACGTGGACGGCATGCCCACCGACGAGCTCGCCGTGCAGTTCACGGTGAACGAGAAGGTATCGGAGCCCGAGGCTCTCGAAGCATTGGGCACCTCCCCGCTTCCCGAGAGCATCACTGTGAACGGTGTCGAAGTTCCGACCGACGTGATCGAGCGGTCGTACGAACCCGCATTCCATCGCGTCCCGGAGGCAGCGACGCCGCCCCGGAAGACGCGACTGGATCCGATCGTCCCGGGTGTGAGCGTCGGGCACACGAGTGTCAGTGCCGGGACGATCGGATGCATCGTCTACGACATCGACAACCACACCCCGTACATGCTCAGCAACTGGCACGTGCTGCACAACGCGACGGGTCGGGTGGGCGACACGATCGTCCAGCCCGGCCCGCACGACGACAATCGCATCAACGACAACCGGGTAGGACGACTCGTACGGTCGCATCTGGGGCCGGCCGGGGACTGTGCCGTGGCGGCGATCGAGGATCGGCAGTTCGATCCGGAGATCTGCGGGCTCGGCGTCGTTCCGGACGCGATCGGAGAACCCGAGCTCGGTGACAAGGTGATCAAGAGCGGCCGCACCACCGGTATCACCCACGGTCTGGTGCGTCGTGTCGATGTGATCGCCAAGATCACGTATCGAGGGGTCGGCACGAAGTCCATCGGTGGGTTCGAGATCGGACCCGACCCGAAGCACCCGGCAGCCGCCGGCGAGATCAGCAGCGGCGGCGACTCGGGTTCCGCGTGGATGTTCCGGTCCGGAACCGGCGCGGCGACCACCGTCCTGGCCGGGCTGCATTTCGCCGGCGAAGCGAACGGCAGCTCCGACGAGCACGCGCTGGCGTGCCTGCCGCAGTCCGTCTTCGAGAAGCTGGGTGTGACCCTCACCCCGCCCACGTCGGAAGAGGCGGTTGCGGCCGTCGGTTACGACCCGAACTTCCTGTCGACGCCCGTCCCCCTTCCCGAAGTGACGGCCGAGGTGAAGCCCGACATCGCGAAGGCGAACGACGGGTCCGAGGTGCTGCACTACACGCACTTCTCGCTGGCGATGCGGAAGTCGCTCCGGTTCGCGGCCTGGGTGGCGTGGAACATCGACGGCGGATCCATGAAGAAGCTCAGCCGCAAGAACATCGACTTCGTCAAGGACCCACGTCTGGCGGCGGACGCCCAGGTCGGCAACGAGCTGTACCGGGCGAACCGACTCGACCGCGGGCACCTCGCACGCCGGGCCGACCTGTTGTGGGGCAGTCTGAGCGAAGCAACAAAGGCGAACAGAGACTCGTTCTTCTACACCAACATCACCCCGCAGATGGACGACTTCAACCAGAGCGCCCGCGACGGCGTCTGGGGCAAGCTCGAGGACGCGGTCTTCGCAGACGTGGACGTCGATGATCTGAAGGTATCGGCGTTCGGCGGCCCGGTGTTCGCGGACGACGACCGCGAGTTCAGGAGGGTGAAGATCCCGCGCGAGTTCTGGAAGGTTCTCGTATTCGTCGAGAACGGCGAGCTCAAGGCCCGAGGCTTCCTGCTGACCCAGAACCTCGACCAGCTCGAGGTGCTCGATCTCGACGAGTTCCGGGTCTTCCAGGTGCCGTTGACCGAGATCGAACAGCGCGCACTGCTGCGGTTCCCGCAGGCCTTGCGTGATGCGGATCTGCAGGTCGCGACGGAGGCGATCACCGAACCGCTGGATTCGGTCGCAGCCATCCACTGGTGACCGCGAGGCGGCAGCGATCGCGCGGGACGGCAAGAACCTCAGCTGCGCTGATCTGCAGCAACGACGGTCGCGTCTGGCGGAAAGGTAAATCGAAGGGCGGCCCAGAGGCGACCACATTTCCTCTGACCGATTTGTGTGGCTCCGACCCCGGATAGTGGGGTTGGCACCACACAAATCGTGTCCAATTGCCGACCATTCGCTGCCGTGCTACCCAAATGACCGCACACAGCGAGTTGATCCGCAGCACCATCACCGCACACGACTCGGCATCCTCCAGCGAACGGAAGACACCGCCGAAGCCCGCAGAGCCGTCAGCGGCTGGTGCGCCATGCCCGGATATGGCTAGCACCGAGGCGACCGAGACCGCTTCTTCGACGGTCATGCACCAATGCGCACTGGATAACTGCGCTTATATCCCGCCGGGATGCAACGAAACACGGCGTGTCGTCGATCTAGCTTCTTGCAGGAGGCACTACAACGGATCCAGGTGCGATGCAGGGTTGCATCGGTCGGAGAAGAAATGCGGGAGCACGTGTACATCGACACAGCGGAGCGAAGGTGTGGGCTGCCCCCACTCCACAACGAGAGCCGACAACTGCCGTGACGCTTCTCGACCAACTCCCCCACTTCTCTCAGTACGACCCGGGCGCGATAGGCGAAGGCAGTCTCGATCCGCTCGGCCTCGGGGCGGTCGCCGAGCGGATTGCACAGCACCTCGTACCGAACTTACGAGCACGCATGGCTCAACCACGGTTCGTCACACTTGCCGCTGTGGGCGCGTTCGGCTGGCAACAGCTCGAAGATGTGGTGTCGACGGACGGTAAGACCAAACCAGATATCGCCTTCGAGTGGATCCTTGTCGAAGCGCTGGTGCGTCACGCACCCGCTGACGATATTCGTGGCCTTCCCGGTATCCAGAAGGCGCGGCGAGCAGAGAAAGCCAAGGAACGACTGGGTCCTTCGACATATCTGTCCGGGCCTCGGGTGTTCGGATTCACCGGCGTCTACAGACCTTTCTCTGTTGCGTCAGAAGTTCTCGGCAAGGAGGGGCTACCGGGCGAGGCTGCCTACCAGCTCGTCCGCGCGTGGGAAACCGACAACGGCGTATCGGGCTTCGTTGACGGCACCTACCGATCGGAGGGGGAAAAGCTCCGTCGCGAGATCGAGCGTGAAGTGGAGCGTGCTCTCGCCGCGAACCACAGCGTCGCACCCCCTACCGGGTGGTTGATGCAACGCCTCGCGGAGATTCTCAGGCCTGGAGGAGTTCGTAAGCGGGAACGCGCCGAACTGGGAAGGCTGGTCACCGCGACCGGGCAGCCGATCCACGACGAGCTTGCCTCGCTGCTGCGTACCGACTTGCCAGAAGCCGGCACACCCCAGCAGGTAGTGGCGGAGAATCTATTATCCCGCGCGTCAACGCCCACCCGAGTCGCTCTGTCCACTGCAATCAAGTTCGAACAGTGCGCTACTGCAATCGAATATGCATATCGACGGTTGCTTGCCTACGCCACCAGTCTCGGCGGAGCTTTTTCTGTGGAGCAAGGCTGCGACGCTCCGCTCGTAGCCGAGACGGCAGCGCAGCTGGAGGATCTCGTGGCTTGGGCCGTCGAAGCGGCACACGCACTCGACGAGCACTTGGCACGCGATGTCTCCCAGGTCCTGTCCCTCTTCGACCATAGGCTCACTCCCTCGGAGTTTGTCACGGCACTGATTCTTCGACATCAAGAAGTGCAGGACGCGAAACACAAGCGGATGTGGCTCGACCAGCTGAACAACCGGTGGGTTGTCAGACCGCCGTACCGAAACCAGAGCCTGGATCTGGACAACGCTTACTGGACCCATCCGATGCGGATCAATACGCTCGCCACTTTCGTCCGGGAGACCATGTGAAAGGCCAACCTAAGACCTCTCCGCTCTTGGATCACTGGCAGGCACCACCGGGCGCCGGCGAACCCGTCGGCGTCATTGCCACGACCTTCACCCTCGAACCCGACTTCTTCGAACGAAATTGCCTCGCCCGATTCCTCGCGGTGGAGAGCGTCGACGAGGACACCGGCTCCGTCGACGATCTCGTGGCGCGGCTCGAACTCGAAGAGGGTTTGCGGTCGACGACTGTGACCGTGCTGGCGGATCGGCACACTCAGGCGGAGCGGTCGAGTCTTCGGTGGGATGTCCTCCACTGCCAGGTCAACGGTGGACTTCTCCACTCCAAAGTGGTTGTACTCCTGTGGGAGCGCGCGACCCGGGTCATGGTCGGTTCGGCGAACCTCACAGAGGCCGGTTATCGCCGGAATATCGAGATGGCGCTCGCAGCGGACCTCGGTCCCAATTGCCTGTTTCCACCGAACGTATTGCAGTCCATCGCAAACGAGCTGCAGTCCTATCTCGCGCTCGTTCCCGGCCTCACTGACGGCGTACCTGCGCGACATCGTGCGGTCGCACTGATCGATGAATTCCGAAGTCGTATCGCCGCTCAACCGAGTACGTCGTCCTCTGTAGCGGTGGCAATCGCTCCCACCAATGAAACAACTCGTCCATTGGATTCCTTCGAGTCGGTATGGAATGGCAATCGGCCGCTGGGCGCCACGCATGTCTCCGCATTCTGGGACTCGACCTCGCCGACTGTTCTGACCACAGTCCGCAAGCTACTGACCGGACTTCCGCTATCGGCACGGCACCATGATGTTGCGGTCGCACTCGGACCCGCTGGTGAGACAACGTTCCCACCACAATTCCTCGCCGAAGAATACGTAGATGATGTTGTCGAGCTCGGGCCTGTGGACAACGAAATCAGGCGACTCCACGCCAAATGCCTTGCTCTCTACAGCAGGACACGGGTCGCCGTGATGGTCGGCAGCTCCAACCACACGGAAGCGGGCCTCGGCCTGAAGGGAGCGCATCGCCACCGTGAGCTGAACGTGTGGCTCAGCGCTTCGCTGGACAGTAAGGAAGGCAAAGCTCTCTCCACATTGATCCCGCGCGGCAAGAGCCTCACCATCGACCTTCCCTTCACAGCGCCCGATGACGAAGACGAAGATGTCAGCGAACTCGTCGCATTGCCCGCCTTTTTCGGTACCTGCCGTCTCAGCACCAATCAGAACGACTGGAAATTGACGATCGTACTCACCTCGGCACCCAGCCCGGATAGCTGGGAAATCCGAATGCCTTCGGGAACAGCAATTCTCAACTCCGCGAGATGGGATTCCGAGGGGCGATCAGGTCAGTTCGCTTTCCCCGTAAAGGAGGATGAGATCCCACTGTTCATCGATGTTCGGTGGGCAGGCAAGATCTCGACATGGGCAGTACTGGCCGATGACCGCCAAACACTTCCTCCCGGATTCGGCCTCGAGGACCTGCTGTCCTCCCACTTGTTTGCCGCTCTCTCGTCGGGTCACTCGATTGTGCAAATCGTGCGAGAGACACAGGAGCGGGGCATCACGAGAGCCGGCGCTCCCGTAGTTGTCGATCCCCTGAAGCGTTTTGATTCGCTCAGCACCCTGATGCGACGCGGGCGGGCGCTCGGCGCAGCACTCGCCGCTTTCGAACGGCGATTGTCCCGTCCGGTGGTTACTACCGAGATGCTTGCTGCTCGCTTGTCAGGACCGCTAGGTCCCCGGTTCCTTGCAAGGAAGGTCGTCGAGGATGCGGCGGCCCGTCACATGAGCAATGCAGAGGCGTTGTTCACTCTGGCGGAGGTTTCTCTCTCCATCTCGCGAGTTCGCTGGCCGACCGTGTGTGCCCATATCGACATCGCCGATGGTCGTCGTCTTGTTCGCCAGGTTCTCGACGATCTCGACCGGCTGCGCTCCGACCTGCTTACCGGCGGAGGGGAAGTAGTGGAGTACAGCGACAGCGCATCGAAGGAAGCACGGGCATGTCTGAACTTCTGAGCACGCACCTTCGCCGCTCACTCGACAACCAGTTCGCCGACGACTGGGAGAGACAACGGCGGACTGCCGAGGACATCCTGAGACGACTTCAGACTCAAGAAGGCGTTGTTCTCGCGGACCAGGTCGGTATGGGGAAAACCTATGTCGCGCTCGCCGTCGCGGTCTCCGAGATCCTGAAGAAGAGCACCGGTCAACAGGTCGTTGCGTTCGTCCCTGCACGCGTCGCGCAGAAGTGGGTGGACGAGTGGGGCAAGTTCAGTGAGGCGTTACTCGAGCCATCCGCTCGGACGATCAGGTGCGTCGATGCACCGATCCGCAGCGGCGAGGACTTTCTCAGGCTGCTCGACGATCCTGCATCACGTCGCAAACACCTTGTGGTCGTTACCCACGGCGCGTTGACGACTTCACTGAAAGATCACTTCATCCAGCTCGCTCTGCTCTCATATGCGGTCTACAACCGGCGCGGAGCGAACGAGGTGCGCACGCGTATCGCAAAATGGTCGGAAAAGACCCATGGGCTGATCCCTACCGCTCGGTTCACACCGGAACGCGTCGAGCGACTTCTGTCGACTCCGACATCGAAGTGGCGGGACGAATGGCTTTCTCTCACCGGTGAAGACCTCGGGGACGACCCCGTTCCACACGCGCTCGACCAAGTATCGAGCGAGCTCGATCTGGATGCTGTCTGGGAGGTACTACGAGAACTTCCGCAACGGCAATCGTCCAATCTGAAGCAGCGGTTGAAGGACGCACGAACAGCACTGAACGATGCCACCCAACTCGTGTGGAAACAGGCTCTGACTCAAGCGAACATCCGTCTTCCACTTCTTATCATCGACGAAGCTCATGCGCTGAAGAACGATCACACCCGCATCAGTCGTTTGTTCTCGCCGCACCCGGATCATCCGACCGACGGAGCGCTCTACGGAATCTTCGACCGAATCCTCCTCCTCACAGCAACACCGTTCGAACTGGGGCACAACGAGCTCGTCAACGTCCTGCGCCGACTCGAAGCGGTCCGTCCGCTCAAGCCACAGCCCGCGCAGACATTGGATCAACGACTCACGCAGCTCGGTGCCGCCTTGTACGACGCGCAAGTGTCAGCGATCCGTTTCGACGAGTCATGGTCGAAGATCACGGCCGAAGACCTACCGGCATTCGATTCGTGGTCCCCGGACGCGCCGGCGGATACGTCGCTCGACGCCCACGTGGTGCGTGCCTGGAAAGACGCTCAACTCACCGTTCGCGCGCGTCGGCACATGCACGACCGTCTCCGGCCATGGTTGATACGGCATGAGCGACCGCACCGACGCGACTACCTGTGCGGCTCTGCCATGCTCCCCCGTACAGCGGATGGCGAGGGCGGCATTCCGATACGTGACGAGGATGCGATGCCGTTTCTCCTCGCAGCACGTGCTCAAGCGATCGCTTCCGAAGAAGGCGCTCCGCGACCGTTGTTCGCATATGGCATCGCATCGTCGTACGAGACATACCTTCGTCTGGAAACCGGCAGCACTCCTCTCGACTCGGACACCGAGGAATCTGCTGAGGAAGTACCTGCTCATTCGGTTTCGGGTTCTGCTGCCTGGTACCACCGGTACATCTCCGATGTCCTTGCGACGGAGGAGCGGCGACAGCGACATCCCAAGGTGGAAGCGACGGTCGAGCGAGCATCCTCGTTGTGGATGGCCGGCGAGAAGTGTCTGATCTTCTGTTGGTACATCAGGACCACCGAAGCACTCCGCGACGCCTTGCGCCGCCGAGTGGACGACCTGGTCGAAACCCGTGCCGCGGACCTGTTCGGTGTCCCGCGCACGCAGGCCGTGACCGAACTGAACCGGACGTCCCGACGCCTTTTCGATCCCACCAGCACCTCGTACAAGACCGTCCACCATCATCTGGTCAAGTCGTTCGACGCAGTGGCGAACGACCCCGACCTCGCAGAGCAGTTGACGGCTATCGCGATCCGCAATCTCCGGACTCGGGCCAATCTCATCCGGTATACCCACATCGCCCCTGGGATGGACAGCACAACGGTCCTCGATGGTCTCGCCGGCGCAAATCCGGCCAGGGTCGCTCTGCTCGATCGTTGGACGGCCTTCGCGGCTCGTCTTGCGTCTACGACAGACGTCGAACGCGAGAAGACATTATTGAATCTCACCGGCGAACATGATAACTCGACCACGCAAGAGGGGCGCGGCGCAAGCCTCGTCCCGGTGCGTCGCGCGTACGGAGGTACGCGACGCGAAGACCGTGAGCGACTTATCGCCGTCTTCAACACCCCCTTCGCACCGGACATCCTCGTTGCGAGTTCGGTGATGGGAGAAGGCATCGACCTGCACCACGAGTGCCGGCACGTGATCCACCACGACCTGGATTGGAACCCGAGCAAGCTCGAACAGCGCACCGGACGTCTCGATCGGATCGGTTCATACGCCGAAACCGTGGGTGAGAAGATTCAGGTCTACGAGCCGTATCTCGCAGGCACTCACGACGAGAAAATGTTCCGTGTCGTGAAGGACCGAGCAGCGTGGTTCGATGTCGTTATGGGCCGCGCCTCGAGTGCCGACGAGGCCGAAACAGATGCAGAGGAAGCTCGTACGCCGCTCCACGACCGTATTCGACGTGAACTCGTCATCGATTTGCGGAGTCGCACCAACACCTGAGAGGGGATAACGGCGATGCCGGTCCGTGCGATCTCGGCAGCCCGATGACCATCACGATCGAACGTCAGCGAAATCACTGTCCCTCAGCACTCAATTCCATTCGCAGGCTACGCCATCGTCATCGCGATCCAGCTCGGACCTATAGCCTGCTTGGCCCCGAAGGAGAGGCGCGGCGCCAGCATTGCGGGCAGCGTCGCAGTTCTTGTAATAAGCCCACGAGTCTGACGGTGCCGGCGGAGGCGTGTACTCGGGAGTGTTCACCGGTGGTGGGGGCAGGTACGTCGGAGTTCTTGATGGCGTCAGTAATGGCGGTGGCGGTGTGATAACACTGGTCGTCGGTATCGCGCTCGAGGACTCGACCTTTGTCGGTGCTTGAGTGTCCGATCGGGTGGTCTCTTGCGTCGTGACTGCCGACGAGAGTTCACGAACCGTCGTCATGGATGCCGATGGTGAGGTGCCCGCCGGTAGGCCCGTATCCGGACGACTCACCGCCGCCAATACGGCTCCCACGACAACGATAAACATCACGGCCCCGACCGCAAGGAGACCTCGATTCGCACGGCGGATCGAGGGGGTGGCCGAGACTTCACGCTGCGGCACCGTTTTGGTCCTCTTCGCTAAGTGCGCTGAGATTGCGGCCCCGACAAATTTGGCAATGCGGAGGAGAAGCTTCCCGACCTTCTCCGCTTCAAGATTCTCCAATACCCGTATTGTCTGGTCCCGGGGATCGGTCGGCCATTCCCGCCGAGGAGTGGCCGTCCTTTGGAAGAGCGGCAATGGTGGTGTCGTCCCGCCGGGTGCTGGGAGCCCTACTTTGTTGCGCTCGATGACCCGACCTGCACGATCGATGTCGAACAGTTGAATCCGGTGCGTCGTTGCATAGTCAACGGCCGTCGGTCCATAGCCATTGAGCGCAAAGAAGGCCCGAGCGTCGAGCGGACCGACGTCGCGGTTCATGTAGAAGGTCACCAACTCCGATCTGCTGACTGGAGCGGCGCGAACAGTGACCTTTGCAACCAGGCCTGTCGCTGCGATATGCATCCGGCTTGACCCACCGCTTGCGATAACGGTGAACCCGAGCGACCTAAGATGCCGCTCAGCGATAGCTTTCGCCTCTGATGGGGTCATGTTCTCGGCCATGCTGCCCTCGCCGGTCAAACTTCAAGATCATTGGAACGAAGGCGCATTCGCGTTTACTCGCTCATCCGGTGAATCGCCCCAAAGGTTGGGCACATTACGTGACACAGCTGGTGGTCCAGCGGTGGGGACACCGCACGTCTATCCCGAGCCGTTGGCAGAGACGATTGACTCAAGAACTCCCCTCGTGGGACTTCGGAGAACGCTTCACGAAAGCAAGTCGATCCCTCGCGGGGGCGTCGAGAATCCGATATGCCGAACCCGGGACAACGGGTGTCGGCCAGACACGCTCTAATGGGCACATGAGTGATACGCCCGATTTCGACTCCGCGGCTGCAGCCACACTGATCAGGAAGAACGCGCCCGAACCTCTCCAGGAGCATTGGGCCGACATCGATGGAGTTCTCTATCCTCCGAAGCAGGCGTATCACCTGATCAGTGGGCAGCCACGCTCCGAGTTCAATACCCACTACGCTCTGGCTCAGCTCCGGAAGTGCGGTTTTGCGACGAGCGTCTACGTGCCACGCGGTGCCTCGGATACAGAGCCTGCAGGCGACGGACCCACAGATAGCGTCGAGACAATCGATCAGTCCGGGCCGGCGACCACCACGACCCCAGGCACTTGGCGCGTGTCCGATGGATCTGCTGTGTCCTTCCGAGATGCGATCGCAGAGTGGGGAGCGGTCGCATACGACGTCCTGCTCGAGACCGCTTCCCGCTACAACGACTTCGTCACCTACAAGGAGCTGGCCGAGAAGGTCCAGGAGATCTCCGGAATCCGAACGAAGTCGCAGATGCGCAATTGGATCGGCAAGGTCCTGGCAGTCGTCGTCGAAGAATGTGCGCGGCGGGACGAGCCGCCACTCACCTCGCTGTGCGTCACCCAGAACCAGACCGTCGGCGACGGGTACCGCTTCGTCCTCGAGACGGCAGGTGAGCCCATCCCCGACGATTTCGATCATCACGCTGCCGAAGCCCGCCTCAGGTGCTACCGCGCATACAGCACCGATCTCCCCTCTAATGGGGGCACGCCTACGCTCCCGCCCCAGGTCACCGCATCACGCGAAGCGGCAGCGCGTAAGGCCGCGGCCGCTCGTCCCGAGAAAGTCGAACTGTGCCCCGAGCATCACACTGTCCTTCCTCGTAGCGGGCGCTGCGACTATTGCGCTTGATGGAACCGAGGATGAGCGATCTGCAACAGGCTGCCAGCGGACCCCTCGACGCGGTGGACCTCGCCGCCCGAGTGGTTCAGCTCGTGGAAACCGGACGTCGAGAGTCGACGTACAAGCTCGCGACCTTGATGGCATTGATCGATATCTGTGTCGAGCACTCGTCGGCTCCCGACGGAACGCTCACAGTACCTATCGACGAGATCTCTCATCGGTTCGTCGGGTACTACTGGCCGCAGGTTCGGGTATTTCACCAACACGGCCGGCTCGCACAGTCACGCCAAGGAAGATCGATTCCGGACAAGATCGCCGACGCGAAAGAGATACTGCTGCGCGACGGTTTGCGCACGGCGGAGGCAGCACGCGAAGTCGGCCATCCTGCTTACCGCTCACTGGTTCGGGAACTCCGGACAACGATTGCCCAACAACCGCTTACCCACCTTCAAACGGTGCCACGTAGTCGTATTCGCGACGACTTCCTGTTCGATGCGAGCGAGTTCCACAAGAAGATGACGGTTACTGAGATCGACCGGATCGGCGTCATCGTCCTATGGCCAGGCGTACCCGAAGGATTGCGGCGAACATCGACCTTGCTCCGCACCTTCGTACGGTCGCGGTGGGCCCAAGATGTCATCGGCTTCAACCGGGCGGAACTCGATGCGGAAGATCTCGACGGATTCCTGTTCGGTTCCGACCGTACCGCTCTCCGCGCACTCGCCGAGCCGCTCCGAGAACTGCAGAACAATCGGTGCTTCTACTGCGACGGCCGCATAGTGACTGAGGTCCACATCGACCACGTCCTCCCCTGGTCGCTTCTCCCGATCGACGGCGTAGCCAACCTCGTAGCCACCGATCCACGATGCAATCTCGCAAAATCCGCCAGCATGCCGGTGCTCGAACACATGTCGCGCGCCTTGAGTCGGGCATCCCTACCTGATATCGCTTCGGCTACACGAATACCGCTGTTGTACAAGCGCACCGAGTCGGTTGCGCGAGGAGCGTACGCTGCGCTGCCAACCGGATCAGTGCTGTGGCGGGCAGTCGGAAGCTACGAAATGTACGACCCGTCCCACCCGAACGAGTGGTGAGTATCGGGCCCAATGATCCACGAGCAGCGGCGTCATCAGGGGCTCGATTCCTCGATATGGTCGGAGCGCCAGAATTCGACCACCAATTGTCCTGTATCGACCCTGCTTCACACTTCGTTACATTCATCCGATATGACCCGGTCGCGTGAAACTCCCGATATGCGGAGTCTTATTATTCGCCCGTGACGATTCGTAGTGTCGATGATTGGGCAGACGGCTGGAAGTTCCGCGCTCCTGTGAGCTTTGCGGATGTGCGACGGTCCGCACTGTCGGCTGACGGACCGAAACGGAGCGGCTGGTACCTGCTCAGCTTCAATGACGACACGTACTACCTCGGAGAATCGGTCGACCTCCGCTCTCGGATGGGCGGACATGCGGCGAAGTGGGGTGACGAAATTGCGACAGTTCGTCTCCTGCCGAAAGCAGCATCGAAGCAACAGCTTCGCGTCGTGGAGCGCTCGCTGATTCGTGAGTTGAGAGCACAGAAGATTCCGCTGCGCAACGTCGTTCATTCCGATGTGACGACTGGTCGCGACGCGCTCAAGGAACTGCTCAGCGACGAAATGCAGAAGCTGTGGATTCGCGACCCGCGAGGAGTCAATGCTCGCGACACCACTCCCCTCAAGGATCTCTCCGAGCAGGAGGTGCGGTATTCTACGGCCGCCCGCCGCTTCAGCGACCTCCCCGAATCGGCTGCGCTGACCGCGCTGCTGCGCACTTTCCTCGAAGCGTGTGTGCCGTCGCCCCGCGCTACGGAGTTCCAGTACTGGTCGGTGAGTACCGGAACGTACGGAGGCAGTAAGTTCCCTCGGCGATTCTGCGTCAGCGTCGGAATGATGGAAGTCTTCGTCGCCCACGGCGTCAAGGACTCCCCCGGTGCCGTCCAGGGAATCTTGAACGTGCGCGAAAGCACGCTGTCATCGCGAGTCGGGTCGATGCGCTCCCTACGACGCAGGCATCCCGGTGTTCACATCGAAGTGCGCGATTACGTGGATGCCGGAGGTGACCTGATCTGCCTCAAGCCAAGGGACCTGAATGCACTTGAAGGACTGCTGGCCGATCCCGACGTCACGGCGGCCGCAGCGCAGCTCGT
Source organism: Rhodococcus sp. C26F (assembly GCF_053345925.1). Lineage (NCBI taxonomy): Bacteria > Bacillati > Actinomycetota > Actinomycetes > Mycobacteriales > Nocardiaceae > Rhodococcus > Rhodococcus sp. C26F. The sequence goes on along the minus strand of NZ_JBKFBA010000007.1, from coordinate 4,255 downwards.
CCTCGACCTCATGCGTAAGCACTTCTGTGTCTACACGCGGTACCACTGCCCGCAGCTGGTGCAGTTGGTCTATCCCGAATATCGAAGGTCGGCAGACGATTCGCAAGAGGATGCCACTACACAGCTGGATTCTTCCATTCCGTACGTCGAGTCCGTGAGCATCGACGCAGAGGCCGACACGAACATCGACGTCGAGGACCTCGGCGACGTGGACCTCTACTGGATCGTGGGGTGCGGGCCACGCGTATCAGGGAGAAACCAGATCGATGACTTCATCGCAAAGGGCGAATGGCGGATGGATCCCGACCCTCGGTATGAAGCGAAAGTCGCGGACATGCTCTCCGGTGAACCCATCGCAGTTCGCACGCGACGGAATACCACCGCCGACGACCTCCCGTTCGATCGACGAGGTCACCGCGTGTCCGTCATGGATTTCTACCTCCGCGGAACCATCACTGAGAACCCGGGCGACGGGTGCTCCGTGCGAGTGTCGTGGGAGCCGCCGTTTACGACTCCCCGCCAGTACTTCCTGTACACGAGCCAGGATCCCGTGTGGGCTCTCGCGCGAGATGTTCACAGCTTGGCGGACGACCTGATCGGCTTCGCTTTCGACGACCGGAAGCAGGACATCGATCTCGTCCGCAACCGAGCGTTCTGGGCGGATCGCTTCGGCGACCGATAGGACCTGGACAGCACGAACCCTGAATCGGTCGCGCACTGTCCTGTTACGTACATCCCGTTTGTACCGATGTCGGGAGCGCAGGGTAGGTTCCCGGTCCGTCGGGCCGAGCGGAGGAGAGCAAGCGAATGGATGAGTTGGCGCGGACCCCAGGTGCAGCAGTGGCGCCGGTGGAGGGCGACCCCGGCACCGACCTCGCGGTGTGTCTCGAGCCGGAGGGATTGCTGGTATGTGGCGACCAGAACGCCGTCGCCAAGTACGTGGCCGAACTCCGCGGGCTAGTCTCGGATGCGATAGACACGGCCAATGTCTCCCCTGTGGTCGCTGCACACGCCTCTGCAATTGCGGCAGCCGGACTTGCCATCTCGTCTCAAGCCGGAGAGTTCGTACGGCTTTCTTCCGAAACGGTCGAGGCATTGAAGACTGCTCGGGCACTCCCTGTCGGCAATGGATTTTTTCGCGGAACATTGGTCGGCAACACAGGAAAGTTCACGCACCAGGTGCAGTGGCAGCACGTGTCGATGGCCCCGGCGCGTATGGCAACCGTCCAGCTGCTTGCCGTCCAAGTCGCACTAGCCAGCGCCATCGCATCGGTCGAGAAGTCGATCGCTCGTGTCGAAGGCAAGGTCGGTCGAGTCCTCGCGCTCGCCGAAGCTTCGCGCGCCGGCGATGTCCGCGGCCACTACGTCGTCCTGAGTCGTCTCACAGCCCAGCTCGACGAACGACAGATCCTGACGAACACAGACTGGGAATCCGTCGCGGGCCTCGGTCCTGATCTCGTGGTCACCATCGAGCGCCTACGCGAACACGCCAAACGCACTCTCGCCGGCTTCGATCCCACCAAGCCCGTCAACGAACGTGCTGATTACCTCAGAAAGGCTCTCGAGGACAACCGACTCGGCGAGACCCTCCATCTGCTGGTGGTGAGCGAGCAGTCTCTGTACCTGTGGCAGCGACTGCGGATCGCGCGGGTTCAGGCAACCGAACCCGACCACCTCCAGATCGTGCTCGACGATGCCCGCGGACTCCTCGCCGGTAACGCCGAACAGGACGGCATGCTGTTGCACCACGCGCGCGAGCATCTGTCCGAGTACGCCCGCATGGATCGGCTCGACGGTTTCCGATGGGGCGCCACCCACAGTCTCTCGCACGATATCGTCCACCTCCGCAACGACCTCGACGGGTTCGCCGAGGCCCGCGGCCGGCAGGTCACTGAATGGGTGGAAGCCGAGAAACCGAACGTTGGGGATGCCCTGGCCGAAGTAGGCAGCCGTGCGCTCGCAGCCGGATCGGTCGCAGGCCGGGCCCTCGGTGCGGGGTTGTCGGGTGTGGGATCAGGACTGGGAGTCGTGGGGCGGGGCATCGGCCAGCTGGTCGGTGGATCTCGTCCTGACACCGAGGACAAGGTCCGGATCGAGGAGTGGATAACACCCGACGACCTCGGCGCCACTGGTGCGTTGTACGACCACGTGCGGGACGGCCGGCTGAGCGTGGGGGACGCTCTTCGCTACCAGGACGCTGCCACTGGTCTCACCCATACCGCGGAAGTGACCGCCACCGGACATCTCGGGTTCGATGGTCACGAGTACGACCACCCGTCCGCTCCCCTTATCCAGAAGTGCGGTCGCACCCGGAACGGCTGGCGCGACTGGAGGCTCTCCGACGGGCGGTCGTTGCGCGATCTCAGTGTGCAGGCGCGCTCATCCTGATGCAGTTGTTGCCCATGCCCAGCGTTAATCACGTTGGGCATGGGCAATATTCGTCGTTTCTATTGCCTTTGCAATCGTTCGATGCCAGGATTCCAAGATCGTCACCGATCCGAGTGGCGCCACAATTGAAGAAGGCCCGCCAGGAGCGGCAACTCCCGACGGGCCGGATGTCCGACTGATATGTCGAGAAGTTTGTCAAGAGAGCAGAGTGAGGCGCCACCGGGGAGCGGCCCCGGGGACGCCTCTACGCTTCGCCACCAAGCCCTATGGTGAGCGTGTCGATAAAACGACGCGCGGTCAGACTGATATACGCGGATTGGCTACCGCAGGACGGTGTTCGGCAGGATCGCATCCGCGTGTCTAAAATCGAGCGTCGGCCCCGAGAGACCTGCTCATAGTCGGATCGCGGGTCGATCCACGCGCTTGTCATCACCGAGCTCGCCGGCGAAGCAGTTCAGGGGACGATCAGCAGTCCATCACCGCCAACGACCAGCACCAGCCCGCCAGCTCACGCGCGATCGCCACGTTCGCAATCACCGGCCGTTTCCGGCGCTCGAGGAACCCTACCCACCGGCCGTGCAGGCGACGATTACCCTCGTCACCACGGACACGGGCCGCTGCCGGGGCCTGATCCCACCGCGACCGCATCACCGCCCCGACGGAATATCGAGGTCGGTGATGCCAGGCAGCTTCCACGAGCAGGCGACGCGCATGGGTGTTGCCGGTCTTCGTAATCGACCCCTGCACCCGTGACGAACCGGACGAGTACTCCGACGGCACCAATCCGACGAACGAACCGATGGTATTGCCGGTGAACCGGTTCCAGTCGCCGATCTCCACCGCCAAACCGAACCCGGTCAAGGTACCCACCCCACGCAAACAGCACATCCGGCGCACCACCGGGGTGAATTCACTTGCGGCAGCCATCTCTTCGATCGCCGTATCGAGACGCCGACGCCGGGCCTGCATCGTGAGGACATGCTCGTAGTCGGCGTCGAACGCCATCCTGGTCGCCGCCGCGGTCAGCTGTGGTGCTGCCTCGGTGCGCAGCCATCGATCGTGCACTCCGGTCCACGCCGCTCCGCCGTAGTAGACGATGCCATGCCGCAAGAGCAGTTTCGACAGGCGGTGACGGGCCCGCATCAGATCGCCGCGGCAATCCTCTCGGGCCCGCACGAGATCGCGGGCCGCTTCCTGATCCACGGTGGGGATCGACACCGTGCAGATCTCGTCGAGTCGCAGCAACCGGGCCAGGTGTAGCGCATCTCGGGTATCGGTCTTGACTCGGTCTCCAGCCGGTTTCTGCAGTTTGGACGGGGCGGCCACTTCACACCGCACCTGCGCGTCCGTCAACGCTCGATACAGTCCGAAGCCGGTCGGGCCGGCCTCGTAGGTCACTGCTGCAGGACTCGGAAGATCCGCGATCCAGGACCGGATGTGGTCGTAGGACGGCGTCAGTTTGGTTTGGAACACTTCGCCGGTGACGTTGTCGATGGCCGCTGCCGCGACCGAACGTGCGTGCACGTCCAGTCCAACGCTCGTACGCTCGGTAAACACCGGGGCCTCCCACAATTGTCGGATAGGCCGGACAGACGGGCTTTGTCTGCTCGGTAACCCACGAATCTTGTGCGTGAGGCCTCGGCCTGGCCGAGGTGGGGCCACAGTCATCGGGGCGTCCCTCGATCATCGCGTATCCGCTCAACGCAGGCCGTGATGTCAACGTGGAGCACGCGCAGCGCAGCGAGCATGAACGACGTTGACATCGACCCCTGCGCTGAGCGCGCCCTCATCGACCGAGGGACGTACCGGCTCACCAAGAGGAGCGAAACCCCCACGAACAAGCGGTGTGTCACTCCATATCGTCTAA
>NZ_JBKFBA010000069.1:0-13762 GCF_053345925.1 Rhodococcus sp. C26F | reverse complement strand
CGTGATGGCGACCCGGGCGAACGGGGCTGTTCAGGTCGAGAAGAGTGCTCGGGGTACTTCGGTTCGTCGGGACAGGCACAGCTTGCGTAGCAGGTGCTCCACATGTCCCTCCACTGTTCGAGGTGAGAGCACCAGCTTTTCGGCGATCTGCTTGTTCGTCAGGCCCTGCGCAACCAGATCGGCGACCTCGCGTTCACGAGGTGAGAGAAGCTCGAGTTGAGAGGTGTCGGCGTTCGCGGTGGCGCGGGTGAACCGACCTCGGTCCGGGACCGGATGCTCGTCGCCGGTGCAGTCCTCGTCGAAGATGTAGGCGAGCAGTTCGGGTGCGGTCATGGCCTGTCCTCGGGCCCATGCGGCATCGAACGCGGATGTTCCGATGTGGCGTCGTGCCGTATGGACTGCGCGTTCGCGCAACGTATTCCAGTGGTCGGCACCGTAGAGTTGCTGGCCGATCGAACCCCACATGGACGAGGCGGCGCCCAGGACGACGGCGGCACGTGCCCCGTGGCCCTGCGCGGCAAGTGCCCATCCGAGCAGGTCGGCCATCACGGTCTTGCCGATGGGGTCGGCGAACTCTCGCTGATATCGAAGTGCTTCGAGGGCGCGCTGGACAGCGGTGTCGGGGGCGTTCTCGAGCAGTGCGACGTGGCCGAGTCCGTAGGTCGCGTAGGAGTGGAACCACAGCTCGCCGATTTCGTCGGTCTTGGTGAACACGCGGTTGAACGCCTCCGCGGCGCTGGAGACGTCCTGTGTGGAGCAGAGCAGCATGCCGCGGTGGATCTGCAGCATCGATACCAATTCCGGCTCGGAGCCGTACAACTGGTAACCGCGTTCTGCTTCGTCGAGGTATGCCATTCCGGAGTCGGGCCGGCCGGCGAAGAAGTCCCGTAGTCCGGTGATGTGCACTGCGAACGACCGGGTAACCGGATCTTCGCGGTCGCCGGCGAGCTCACGGGCTCTGCGTAGGGTGAAGTCGGCGGCGTCTCGGTCGCCTTGCAGTGTCTGAACCAATGCGAGCACGGTAAGGATGCGTCCTCGTGCGGTCCTCGAGACTCCGGGCAAGTCGAGTGCCTGCGTCAACCACATGCGGTGTTCGCGTACGGAGATTCCGCATGCCCACAGGAATCTCGAGGCTCCCAGGGTGTCCGCGGCCCGTTGCACGAGTGCGGGCTCGGCGGGGTCGTTCATCACCGAATGCAGCGCCGCGCGGATGTTTCCGCGGTTGATCGACACCGCGGTTGCCCGCGCCAACTGTTCGGGGCCGTACCAGGACGCTGTCGATTCTTCGATGATGTGTGCGCAGTACTCGAGCAGGTTCGTGTTCATGTGGCGGCGTTCCGGGACGTTGAGTTTCCCCCATCCGTACTCTCGTATCGATTCGAGCAGTCGGAAGCGAACACCGTCCTGCGATGTCTCACGCACAACCACGGACTTGGCGACGAGTGCTGCGGCTGCTTCCATGATCTCGTCCTCGGACAGGACGTCGTCGGAGCACACGGCTACTGCTGCGGCGAGGTCGAAACTGTCTGCGAAGACGGAGGCTCTGCACCACAGGGTGCGTTCGGTTTCCGAGCACAGTTCGTAGCTCCAGTCGATCGTGGCCTGCAGGCTGCGATGGCGTGGTGTACGTCCGCGTGCGGAGACGGTCAGCATCGACAGGCGCCGATCCAGTCGTTCGGCCAGGTCTTCGACGGAAAGGACGTTGAGGCGGGTGCACGCCAGTTCGATGGCCAGGGGGAGTCCGTCGAGTCGCTGACAGATCCGTCTGACGGCCTCGGCATTCGAATCGCTGAGTTCGAATCCCGAGAGCGCCGACTCGGCGCGCTTTGCGAACAGTTCGACGGCCCCCGAGCCTGTCCCTGCGTGCGTCGGCAGGGGAGGGAGATGGAAAACGTACTCGCCGGGAATGGCGAGGTATTCACGTGACGTGGTGAGGATCCGAAGGTTGCTTGTTTCCTCGATCAGACGGCTCGCGAGGGCGGCGACTCCTTCGACGAGGTGCTCGCAGTTGTCGAGGATCAGGAGCATCCTCCGATTGCGTAAGTACTCGATGAGGATGTCGTCGGCAGAGCTTTCCGGACCGTCGCGGGTTTCGAGTCCGAGTCGATCGGCAATCGCCTGACTCAGCAGGTTTTCGCTTCGCAGGGCAGCGAATTCGACGAAGCGTACACCGTCAGGAAATGCCCGTCGGTATTCTTCCGCGGCGCGTACGGAGAGTCGGGTCTTTCCGATTCCTCCGGGTCCGACCACAGACACCAATCGGTGGTCCCCGAGAAGCCGACGGACTTCACGCAGTTCGTGGTGTCGCCCGACGAAACTGGTGGGCTGCTGGGGAAGGCCGGTCCCGATCGAAGGAAGCTCGAACGCGGGAGTGGTCATCTCGGTCTTGATCTGGTTCACCTTGCGTACGAGAAGCGTGCGGGAGTGGTTCCACTCGATACATCTGCCGAGCTCTGCGATGGAGATGTCCGGAGTCCGCTGGAGGAGGTCGCGGATGCGTGCATCCGCGTCATCGGCCACCGAGCCCTTCAACCTTCGGTGGTCGTGCGGCGGTTCGGGCATGGCAAGGGCCCGGCGCACCGTGTTCCGGGAGATACCCAAGCGCTGGGCAATGCCCTTGATCGACTCGCCTTCACCCCGGCATCGATGGATTTCGGACCATTCGTCGGCGTTCACCGCACCTCCTATGAGACCCACATCACTTTGCTGGGCGAAGGCGATACGCCGCAAGAAGGGGGGTCAAGATGTGTCAACTGCGACTCTACACGAGGTGCCCGCCACCCAATATCCCCGAACAAAACACCTATGAACAGCAAAAACTGTGATCACGGCGGTGGGATCACCACCCCCGTAGCCGGTCACGTGGTCGGACGGTTACCGGATGCTGCCGCCCTTGCAAAGGTGGTGTGGACCACATTCCCACTGACGGAGGTACACCAATGACCCAGCAGAACGCCGACGCACTTACCAAGGCCTTCGCCGCAGCCGACCAGGGCGATCCCGCACCCCTCCTGGACCTGTACGACGACACGATGACGTGGGCCGGATTCACCTTCGACGGCTCGCAGCGGGTCTACACCAAGGCGGAGTTCCTGGAGGGACTCGGCGTGCTCGCCAAGCTCGACGCCTCGGCAAACGAAGTGCTCAGCTGCGACGTGATCGACGACGAGCTCGTGGTGGCCAAGATCCGGGCATACCGCAAACTCGGGGATCACGAACTGGACATCACCATGGTCATGGGCCACCGGTTCGTCGACGGCAAGGTCGTGCGCGGCAACGATCTCGTGCCGTCCTCGTTCGAAGCGTTCTGGTCCGCCACCGGACTCGCCGGCTAACGGGTGATGGCGATGAGCATCGCACAGCACCGCACGCGCACCACGGCTCTCGACGCCGCCGTCGAGGCACTACAGACCGGTAGACCGGTGCTGGCACTCGACGATCTGAACGGCACCGGCATCGACATGATGATCCTGGCCGACCGGGCCTCGACATCCACCGTGGCCGAAATGATCCGTGAAGGAGGAGGATTCATCTGCGTCACCGTGAGCTTGTCCGATGCTCATCGCCTGTGCCTCCCGCCGATGACCTGGGACATGGGTACGTCATACAGCGGACCGATGTGCGTGGCAGTCGACGCCGCGGAAGGCGTAACGACCGGCATTTCCGCACGAGACCGTGCGGTCACGCTCCGCACTCTGGGCGATCGGCGATCGACTCCCGCGTCGTTCACCCGACCGGGCCATGTCATCCCTGTCCTGGCAACGGACGACAACGCCCCCAGCAGACCGCGCATGATCGCGGAGGCCGGGTACCTCTGCACCGCGACCGCGTCGGAAGCACAGAGCTGTCCGGTGGCATTCACCTCCCTGGTTTCCCGCATCGATCCACGCCGCGAGGCGGGCATCGACGAAGCCCGGCACTGGGACCTGCCCACGATTCGTTACTCGGACCTGTGGGCATCGATCATCAGCAGTCATCCCGCCGTTGCCTGAACGGCATCACCCACCGCACTCGACGTCATTGGGAGACCGACCGTCCATGAGCATCTCCAACTCGACCACCTACGCCGAAGCCGAACTGCGGGCCGACTTCAAAGAGGCGATGGCGCACATGTGCGCACCGGTCACCGTCGTCACGACGATGGACGACGATCGCCCGCACGGCACGACCGTCAGCGCTGTGATGTCCTTGTCGGTCGAACCACTGTTGATCGCAGTGGCGATGGCGACGACATCGGACAGCCTGTCCGCGATCACGCGTGCCGGCATGTTCGGAGTCAACGTCCTCGCGGCGCAGCAACACTCCGTTGCCGCAGGATTTTCCACGAAGGGCGGTGACAAGTTTGCGGGAGTCCTATGGCACCAGCACGATTCGTTACCGCGACTCGACGGGTCCGCGATCTGGTTGTCCTGCCGGGTCGACCAGATCCTCCCCGGCGGCGATCACGCCATTCTCGTCGGAGCCGTCACCGGTGTCGACATCGAACCGACCGCTGCACCACTGACCTACCACGGTCGGCGATTCGGAACGCACACGCCGCACTAGAAAGTGCTGCCGTATCACCTGCTGTCGAAAAGGATCCGACATTGACCCTTCCGCGTGTTCTCCGTGACCGGCTTCGTCTGCCCGTGGTCGCGTCGCCCTTGTTCATCGTCTCCGGTCCTGATCTGGTCGTCGCACAGTGCACTTCCGGTGTCATCGGATCGTTCCCGTCACTCAATGCGCGACCTCAGCCGGTGTTGCGTGAGTGGCTCACCGACATCACTACGAGGCTGGCGAAACACGACGCGAACAACCCGGAGGCACCGTCCGCTCCGTACGCGGTCAACCTCATCGTGCACAAGTCCAACGCTCGGCTCGAGGAGGACCTCGACACCATCGTCGAGTTCGAGGTCCCGATCGTGATCACCTCGCTCGGTGCCCGCACCGACGTCAACGACGCCGTCCACTCGTACGGCGGCGTCGTCCTTCACGACGTCATCGACAACACCTTCGCCCGCAAGGCTGTCGCCAAGGGCGCCGACGGTCTGATCGCTGTCGCTGCCGGAGCCGGTGGCCACGCGGGGACACAATCCCCGTTCGCGTTGATCCAGGAGATACGTGCGTGGTTCGACGGCCCGCTGTTGCTGTCCGGAGCCATCGCTCACGGTCGCGCCATCCTCGCAGCGCAGGCCGCCGGAGCCGACCTCGCTTACATAGGTTCCGCCTTCATCGCCAGTGCCGAAGCCAATGCCGACCCCAGGTACAAGCAGATGGTCGTCGACTCGACCGCCGGCGACATCGTCTACTCGAACCGGTTCACCGGTGTCCACGGCAACTACCTGCGAGGAAGCATCGAAGCAGCAGGGCTCGATCTCGATACCCTCACCAATTCACGGCCGAGCGCGCCGAACTTCGGGATCAATGAAGACCCCGAGCCGGAAACCACGCCGCAACCGAAGCCATGGCGCGATATCTGGGGTGCAGGTCAGGGCATCAGTGCTGTCGACGCCGTACTGCCGGCTGCAATGATCCTCGAACGTCTCAGTGCCGAGTATGCGCAGGCGAGAGCCGCGTTGCTGTGACAACCGGTTTCCGCTGGGCGCCGGAGCAGGCTGCGGATCGTCGGCTGCGGGTCGGACTTGCAGCAGAGCCGCGCGGCTCGATCGCCTAGTTCGATCGGGGTATGCGTGGTGAACCCGGTCCTCGACGTTGAGGCGTCTCATGATCGCTCGAGGCATGGTCCTCGCCATCCAGGGTCTCGTTCGGCCGCTTCGAGGCTGCGGTCAGTCATCCGCCAGGGGGTGCACCACAGGTTCACCGCTCACACAGCGCGTGCCATCGCACAGTTTCGAAACCCCGCCGTAGCCGGCTTCGATCATCGAGTCGAGCACCGTGCGCGATCGGGAAGCAAGCGCGATGTACGTCGGGAGACGATCAGTCGAGAAGTGCGAGACCAGTGGAGCCGCGATGTCGGTTTCGAGACCGCACGTCGCCTCCCGGGATGACAGACAAGAACATCGTCGCTGCGCTGGTTCGTTCGCCGCACCCGGTTGGGGACACGTCGAACACAGTCTGGAGAAGTTGGCATGAGCAGGCGTCACGCGATCGCCGATGCGTTTGCGCGCGGAGCGGGGCACACCGGGCTGGTTCCGGGTGCCCCGCCCTCGCTGGGGCCGCCGATCAGACCTTGTTGAGCGCGCCCGCGTCGACGGGCATTGCGATGCCGGTGACGTAGCGTGCCGCATCCGAAGCCAGCCACACCACGGCGTTGCTGACATCCACCGGTTCGATCCAGGGAGTGGGCAGCACGTTCATCGCCGTCTCGCACGCTTCACGAAAATCCTCATGTGTGGGCGTCTCGAGGTCGGGACGGAACAGGCGGTACATGTCCACGTTGTCGATCATGTCCGTCAGCACAGACGTGGGATGGATGGAGTTGCATCGAATCCGATGGGCGCCCAGCTCATTGGCGGCAGTTCGGGCGAGGCCGGTAACACCGTGCTTCGCGGCGACGTAGTGGGCGAAATTGGGGAAGCCCTGCAATCCGCCGGTGGAACTGATCAGGACGATCGACCCGCCCTCACCCTGCTCGATCAGGACGGGAACAGTCGCGCGCATCGTCTTCCATACGCCCGACAGATTGATGTCGATCATTTCGTCCCATTGCTCTTCGGTGAGCTCATGCAACGGAGCGGACGAGAAGATACCGGCGTTCGCCACCACGGTGTCGAGGCGCCCGAGCTTTGCGACGCCCTCGCCGACCACGTCCTGGAGCTGATTCAGTGACCGCACGTCGGCAACCGCGACGTGGGCACGCCGCCCGAACTTCTCGATGTGCCGGGCCGTTTCCTGGAGTTCGTCCTCCGTCGCGCCGCGGTACTTTGTCGTTGCCGGCTTGGCGCAGATGTCGACGATGATGACGTCAGCGCCTTCCTCCGCGAGCCGGATGGCGTGCGAGCGCCCCTGCCCGCGTGCTGCTCCCGTTACCAGCGCGACCTTGCCTTCAAGCTGTCCCATCAGGGGTCCTTCCGTTGTAACTACGGTTGTGAATGGAGGGGGTGTCTCAACAAGCTGTCTTCTCGTCGACGCGCAGGATCAGGGTGGCGTCGACGAAGGGGATCCGACAGACCGGCATGTGCTGCGTTGCCATGGTGGCGTCACGCCCGTGCGGGCCGAACGCGCCCAGCGGTGAGACGGGTGCAGCGCGTCGGTGCGTCAGAACAGAGACTGATCGGCCGATGGCTTGCGTCATGAAAATGACCTTCCTGGTACGCAACTCGCGCGTTGTCCCTCGCGCGTTTCGATGGGGGATGAGAACGCGGTATGCCGTGGATCACAATGGTCGGTCCGCGAGTTGCGCACAGGCGGGTGACTACGTGGTTCGCTACGTGGTCACCCATTCGGGTAGTTGCACGAAGCCATGGCCACGGACATTAAGGGTGGTATCGCAGACCGGCGGCTCGTAAGGGGCGGTTACGCAACTGCGCGGAGGCCCGCTCTGTGTCCACGGTGCGATCGCGGCATGGTCGGTGTCGTGCGGGTCCCGATCGATTGTGATCGGGTGCTCTGTCAAGTCGTTCACTGAGTGGACGAACCGGATCGTCGGATCTTCCCAGGCGATCAGATTTCAGCACACCACTTTTACCGCTTGCTCGGGACGAGACGTACTGGTGTACTGACGCCAGGCACCGCTAATCGTTCATTGGGTGGACGAGGATGCTCGAAGCCAGCCCGCTGGGCCCTGCTGTCTGTTGTGCTGGGGACGGTATCGGTGGTTGGCGCGCTGGTAGATGACATCGAGCCCCCGTGCGCGGTGGACGAAGAGTTGGATGACGACATGACTAGGGAAATATCAATGACTGCAACTGTTTCGGTGATTGTCGCTGGTGCTCGCACCCCGATGGGGCGCCTGCAGGGTTCGCTCAAGGATTTCTCCGGATCGGATCTCGGTGGCGTGGCGATCAAGGGCGCACTCGAGCGTGCCGGTGTGGCTGCGGAGCAGGTCGAATACGTCATCATGGGTCAGGTGCTCACCGCCGGCGCCGGCCAGATCCCGGCCCGGCAGGCGGCCGTCGCCGCCGGCATCCCGATGGACGTCCCGGCGTTGACGATCAACAAGGTGTGTCTGTCGGGCATCAACGCGATCGCGATGGCCGACCAGCTGATCCGCGCGGGCGAGTTCGACGTCGTCGTCGCCGGTGGCCAGGAGTCGATGAGCCAGGCCCCGCACCTGCTCGAGGGGTCCCGCGCCGGCTTCAAGTACGGCGATGTGACCCTGCGCGACCACATGGCCTACGACGGCCTGCACGACATCTTCACCGACCAGGCGATGGGTAACCTCACCGAGTCGGCCAACTCCGGCGAGCGCTTCGTCTCCCGCGCCGAGCAGGACACCTTCGCCGCCGCCTCGCACCAGAGGGCCGCTCGTGCCTGGAAGGACGGCCTGTTCGACGACGAGGTCGTGCCGGTGTCGATCAAGCAGCGCAAGGGCGAGGCGATCGTCTTCGCCGCCGACGAGGGCATCCGCCCGGAGACCACCGCCGAGTCGCTCGGCTCGCTGCGTCCGGCCTTTGCGAAGGACGGCACCGTCACCGCCGGTTCGGCCTCGCAGATCTCCGACGGTGCCGCCGCGGTCGTCGTGATGAGCAGGGCCAAGGCCACCGAGCTCGGGCTGAGCTGGATCGCCGAGATCGGCCGTCACGGCGTCGTCGCCGGACCGGACTCGACCCTGCAGTCGCAGCCGGCACGGGCGATCGCCAAGGCCTGCGAGCGTGAGGGCGTCGACCCGACCGAGCTCGACCTCGTCGAGATCAACGAGGCGTTCGCCGCCGTCGGCATCGTCTCGGCCCGCGAGCTGGGCATCGATCCGGCGAAGGTGAACGTCAACGGCGGTGCGATCGCGCTCGGCCATCCGCTCGGCATGTCGGGTGCGCGCATCGTGCTGCACCTGGCGCTCGAGCTCAAGCGCCGCGGTGGTGGCGTCGGCGCTGCCGCTCTGTGCGGTGGTGGTGGCCAGGGCCACGCGCTCATCGTGCGGGTGCCCAAGAACTGATTCCTTATCGAATCTCGTGAACGGGTCGCTTTTCCGCGGGCCCGCGGACGGCTCGGCGTGATTCGATGTAAGGCGTCTTTTGCTGCGGAGGTCAGTACACGTGGCCGGCAGTGAAGGCGGGCATGTGGAGGTGACGGTCGTACTCGAACCCCCGTCAAGTGCGCCCCCTCTTTATTTGCCGACGGTCCGGTTTTATGTGGGGTAGGTGGCCAGTAGCATACGGAACCCCTGGGCGGGTCGCACCGAGCCGGCTGGTGAAGCGCCTGTCTCACGGTTCGTCTTTCCCTCACTGCACGGTGTTATCCGTCTGTGGGCTGTCGCGTGTCTCGGCGGCGATTCGTCGGGGATCGTCGTGGGCGAGTGATTCGATGAGAATCCGCCGCGGGTGTGCGGCGGTCCCGGTGACCAGATACCTCTGGCCGGGACGCACGTGCCGGGCCTGATCGATCATCTCGTCGGTGACGATGGTGGCCGATGTGGCCGTCGGCGAGGGCGGGACTGCAGTGGCCTCGTGCACCTCGTGCAACGCGTCGCTCACGATACGGCGCGGGTCGTACCGTCGTAGGTCCAGCGATTCCCACTCGTGGGGGTGCAACGAGATCCCCATGTCGCGTTCGGCATCGTGGCGGGTCTTGTCGACGAAGTCGCGCAGCGATCGGACGGTCTCGGCGAGGTGGTGGGCGTAGACAGCCAGGCGGTGCGGGCCGATCACGATCCCGGCGAGGACAGCGACGAGGAACAGTTTTTCGAGGGTCAGGCCGAACATGGTGTGGATTCCTCACTCATGAGGTCGGGGTGGTGCGTCGGGTTGCTCTGCGGTCGTGCAGATGGGTGATTCCGAGAGCGGCGCCGAACAGCGCCGACATCGGTACTGCGACCAGGAACATCGACAACACGTCGGCGGCCGGTGTCACCAGGGCGCTGAACAGGGTGATGACGACGACGATGAGGCGCCAGCTGCGGCGCAGGACGTGTGCGGAGACGATCCCGAGACAGTTGAGCATCACCAGCACGACCGGCAGGACGAATGCAACCCCGGTGGCCAGCACGATCTTCATCACGAAGTCCACGTAGTACGAGGCGTTGAGAAGGGTGCTGTCCTGGTCGGAGGAGAAACCGGTGAGCACGCGCACCATGCGAGGGAAGAGCAGGAAGCCGAAGGTGCATCCCGCAGCGAACAGTGGCGCGGCGGCCGCGGAGAATCCGACGACGTATGTCTTTTCGCGACGGGTCAGTCCGGGGGTGATGTAGGCGAACAGTTCGCGCAGCCAGACGGGACTGGAGACGATGATCCCGGAGAACAGCGCGATCTTCAGTTCGACGTCGAACGCCCCGGTGACGGTGTCGTAGTTCAGGCTCGCCTGGCGGGAGCGGGCCAGTTCCTCGATAGGTGCGCGCAGGACGTCAAGGATCTGATCGGCGAAGACGAAGCCGGCGATCACGCCGACGAGCAGCGCCACCGCCGCGCGAAGTCCGCGCCGTCGTGCCTCGTTCAGGTGGTCGGCGAGCGGCATCGTGCCGCGCGCGGCGGTGCCCGCGGTCATGAGGCGGGTCGGTAGGGCACCGGCGTCATGGTGCCGGTGGAGGTGCGTGTGTGGTGTTCGTCGACGGTGGTGGGTGCGCTGTCGCCCGTGGTGACGGTGGGTTGCTCACGCACCTCGTCTTTGAGGATGCGCAGGGATTGTCCGACGCCCTTGGCGAGGGCGGGGAGTTTGGCGGCGCCGAAGACGAGCAGCAGGATCGCCAGGACGATGAGGGCGTGCCAGCCGGTGAGGTTGTGCAGCATGAGGTTCTCCTCGAGGGTGGGAATCGATCGTGATCAGTTCGTGGTTGCCGGGGTGGTTCCTGGCGCTGTGCCATTGGGCGGTGCGCCCGCCGGGGGAGCGCCAGCCGGGGGAGTCCCGGCGCCGACCGGGGGTTGACCTGCTCCGGGTCCGCCCGGACCACCGCCGGGTGCGCCTGCGCCTTGGCTGAGGGTGGGTTCGGTGGTGGTGTCGACGGCGACGGTCAGTGTCCCGACGTAGCCGGTGGCGGGGTCACCGGTGAACGTGCCCATCTGCAGGTCGTAACCGTCGCCGAAGACGTTGTCGTTGTCGAGGCTGCCGATCTGGGCGAGGTTGCGGGCCGACTCCGGGTAGGTGCCGAGTTGGTAGACCGCGTCGAGCATGTCCTGCGGAAAGGCGACCTGCGAGGTCGCGATGGCGTTGTCGGCATCGGTTGCGGAGTCGGCGTCGGGGTAGATCTCGAAATGAATGTGGGTCCAGCGGCCGGTGTAGCAGCCGGGAACGATGGTCTCGAATGTTGCCGTGCCGTCGGCATCGGTGATCTGGATCCCACGGAGATAGGTCTGGTCCTCGATGCCTTCGGAGTACATCGAGTACCGGCCCTGAGCGTCGCACTGCCAGGCGTACACGGCCACCGCGTCGAACGGGACACCACCGTTCGCCGTGTCGGTGACAGTGAAGGTCAGCGAGAGCGGGACACCGTCGGCGGTGGTCCCGCCGTCGAGGCTCGAGGTGATGTCCCTGCGGACGATTCCCGATTCGTCGAGCACGTTGATTCCGTTCGTGCCGTCGGCCGGGTAGGGCCCGTTGGTTTCTTCAGGTATCTCGCCTGCAGGGGTCACCGGCGCGGTCGCTGCGGCGGTGGTGGTTGTGCTTGCGGTGCCCGTGGAGCAGGCGGCCAGGGCCAGGGCGCCGGCTCCGGCGCCGACGACGCCGAGCACCCGACGCCGGGTGACCAGGGTCGTGATGTCGAAACCGGCGCCCTGGTCGACGACGTCCTCGGCGGGGCGATCGAGCAGGCGTCCTTCGTAGGTGGGTCCTGCCGGGGTGGAAATGGGTTCGGGGACACGGGTCATGTCGATGTCTCCTTCGACGGTTCGTTCGGTGGTTCGGTATCCGAGTGTTGCCGTCGATCCGGTGGAGACCCTGGGTCTCGGCTGGGAGTTCCCTGACAGCCGCTTCGGGGAAGGCGGACCGGACCTGGCACGCGCCGGTCCTGTCGGCTGGGGTCTGGTCCATTGGAGGGACCCGCCGACATCGCTCCGCAAGCTCGAGGCGACCATCGCTGATCCGGGGGACGTGCCATCGGTAGCTGCACTGCAGTCGGGACAGGTTTCGCACGGCGTCGACCTGACCGAATCCACTGTCAGTCACCACCTCGGCCAGCTCCGCAAGGCCGGCATGGTCCCATCCGAACGACGTGGAATGAACGTCTTCCACCGCGCCCGCACCGAAGCCCTCGACGCGTTACGTGAGGTGCTGGACCCGAACTGCTGCCGCTGACCGCCGTAGACGCACCACCGCTGGTCCACGCATTTTCAAAGCCCCACAGCGGACATGGATCGAGACGCGGGCCGACCATGGTTGATGACGTGCTTGCTCGTGATCATCGGGCAGAGGTGACGTCGTCGACTGGGAATCGTACGTAGGGCGGTCGCCGAGTCCATCGCTGTCGGGAACGAGGACAGCCACCGCCTCGACGCACTGTCGGATCCGGTCGAAAAGTGAGCAGTTCCCCCCCGGAATACTTGCTCGAGCTTCAACCGGAGCCGACGCGGATGCGGAGAGCGACGCCGGTGGTGGACGGGACCGTCCAGCTCTGAGGATGGCCTCGTGCGAGTAGGTGTGTACATCGACGGATTCAACCTCTACTACGGTGCGCGCTACCTGTGTGGCCGCGGCACCGCCTGCGGACGATGGCTCGATCTGCGTTGCGTGGCTGCCGACCTCGTTGCCACGCACTCCGGCGTCGACGTCGTCCCAGGCGGTCGCGAAGGGGCCGGCGGCGGTCATGAGCGCAGTGTGACATTCAGTGGTGTGCTTGTGGCGAAATGCGGACCGAACGGGCGGTACCGTCGGTTCGCGAAGCGCGACAGCGAATCCCCTGGCTCTGCCATCGAATGTCGGTACCGCGGGCTAACGTCGAGTGGGTATCCACCGGGCGGAGGAGCAGCGATGAGCGCGGTCACGACGAATCAACCTCTCGGCACCCCCACCTGGATCGACCTGGGCATCCCGGATCTCGACCGGGCGATGGCCTTCTACGGGTCGGTCTTGGGGTGGGAGTTCGACGTCGGTCCCGAGGAGTACGGCAGGTACACGATGTGTCTGCTCGGCGGTAAGAAGGTTGCCGCGCTGATGCCGAATCTCGATGAGAGCGCGACCGAGTTCTGGTGGAACGTCTATCTGGCGACTGACGATGTCGATGCGACGGTCGCTCGGTCCGTGGCCGCGGGCGGCACGTTGCTGACGGAGGCGATGGACATCGCCGACCAGGGTCGGATGGCGATGGTGCGGGATCCGTCCGGTGCGCAGTTCGGCCTGTGGCAGGGACGGGCACACGTTGGCTGCGAGCTCGTGAACGAGCCGAACACGTTGTTACGCAACGACTTGGTGACCCCGAATCCCGGACCGGCGCGGGAGTTCTACGCGGCGGTGTTCGACTTCACCCTGGATGGGAATGACGACCTGCCCGGCGTGGACTTCACCTTTCTGCGCAGACCGGATGGGCACGAGATCGGCGGCATCGTGGGCGATGCGTCCGCCTCGGCGTCGTCCTGGGGCACGCTCTTCCAGGTCGTCGATGCCGACGTGGTCGTCGCCGCGGCCCGGGTCGGTGGGGGTACCGCGGACGATCCGGTGGACATGCCGTACGGGCGGACCGCGGAGGTCACCGATCCGTTCGGTGCGAAGTTCACGGTGGGTTCCCCGCTGCGGGGTGTAC
>NZ_JBKFBA010000068.1:0-13779 GCF_053345925.1 Rhodococcus sp. C26F | reverse complement strand
CGGGCCGGGGTCAGGCGCGCGCGGGGGCGCGGCGGGGCCGGGGAGGCCAGCGGGCGCAGTTCGATGATCGCGCTGAGCGGATCGGTGGGCTCGCCGACCCGGCGGGCA
Source organism: Rhodococcus sp. C26F (assembly GCF_053345925.1). NCBI lineage: Bacteria > Bacillati > Actinomycetota > Actinomycetes > Mycobacteriales > Nocardiaceae > Rhodococcus > Rhodococcus sp. C26F. The sequence goes on along the minus strand of NZ_JBKFBA010000068.1, from coordinate 13,671 downwards.
TGGACCCGCACGTCGATGCCCTCGGCGAAACGCAGCGGTCCTTCCCATTCGTCCTTGGCGGCCAGGTGGGTGCTGATCCAGTCCCAGATCATCATCTGATCGGTCGAGTCCATCAACCGCGACACCGTCGGGGTCGCGATCACCGTGTCCCGGCTCATCGCCACCACCGCCGCGTGGCCGCGGCGTTTGCTGCGCATGTATTCGCGCAGCAGGCTCTGCTCGCTTCGCGCGGACAAGGCGAACAGCCGCTCTTCGATGTCGCGCACGGCCGAGAGCACCAGCGGCGCCATCAGCTCGTTGACATCGTCGACCTCGCAGGTGATGTCGAGAATGCCGGTCACCGCACGCGAGACCGGATCGACGATCGGTGAACCGACACAGGCCAGCGGGTGCAGCGACTCGAGCAGGTGTTCCTCCCCGCGCACCCGGAACGCTTTGCGTTCCTCGAGTGCGGTGCCGATCCCGTTGGTTCCGGCGCATTCCTCGGCGAAGATGAACCCCGGGGCGACCTGGGCACGGTCGAGACGACCGAGCAGCGACCGCTGCCCGGCCCGGCGGTCGACGATGGTCGCATCCTGGGAGGCGAGCAAGATCGTCACCGGTGCGTCGGCGAGTTGATCGGCCAACCGATCGAGGACCGGCCGGGCCGCACGCACAAGTTTCGAGTCGGTGGGGGCGTCGTCGATATAGCGCAGACGAGAACCGTCCGGGGCCGCCCCGATCGCGCGGCAGCGGCGCCACGACTGCTCGATCTCCGGTCGCACCCTCGGCACAGCATCGTCGTACCTGTCGGAACTGCGATCGTCTACTTGCATGCGAAACAGCTCGGTCACGTCATCACCACCTCGAACACCTCACGGTCAGTACGAACATTATGTAAGCGAAATCACATGGACCATGAGTGTCCCAGAACGCTACACCACGAACTTCTGGGCCCACATCCGGCGCATACGCACCTTGTCCAATTTGCCCACTGACGTCTTCGGGACCTCGTCCACCCGCACGAACGTGTCCGGGAGCCAGAACTTCGGCAAGGTCACCGCCAAGTGGCCCCGAAGCTGATCATCGGAGACCTCCCCCGCCGTCCGAACCCACGCCACGGGGCGCTCCTGCCAGGTCTCGTGCGGTACCGCAATGACAGCGGCCTCCACCACCGCCGGATGCAATAGCAACTGGTTCTCGACCTCGACGGAAGAGATCCATTCTCCTCCACTCTTGATGAGGTCTTTGACCCGGTCGCGGATCTCCAGCCGGCCATCCGGATGAATCACCGCAACGTCGCCGCTGCGCAACCAACCGGCGTCGAACGCCTCCGCGGCGCGGTCGTCATCAAGGTACGTACCGGTTACCCACGGCGAACGAACCTCCAGCTCGCCGGTGGTGAAGCCATTCCACGGCAGCCTCCGACCCTCCTCGTCGACAACACGCACCTGGAACAACGGCAAGGGCCTGCCTTGGCAATCGGCCGAGTTGCTGAAAGTTCCCATAGGGGAGGTTTCGGTCATCCCCCACCCGTTGACGGTCGCCACTCCCCGCTCCGCCCACCACCTCACCAGCACTGGTGGCAGCACCTGCCCGCCCAACCACATGGTTTGCAAACTCCCGAGGTCGTAACGCTCGGAATCGGCATCGAACTGTGCACGCATGAGCGCCGCCACGGCCGGGGCGCCGACGAAGACATCGGGTGTCTGATCCGTGATGATGCGCAGCAGCTCCGCGGGCGAGGGGTGCGGCCCGGGGAGGACGAGACGTGCGCCCTGCAGCACGCCCGCGTACGGAACACCCCAACTGTGCACGTGGGACATCTGCGTGGCAAGGAGGTACGAGTGCCGACCGTCGATCGCGACGCCCCCGGAAGCACTGATCGCCATCGCGTGCAGCACCGTACTTCGATGGCTGTACACGACCCCCTTGGGCAGCCCGGTGGTACCCGAGGTGAAACAAATCGACGATGCAGTCGTCTCGTCGAACTCCGGGAATTCCTCGATCGGCACGGCATCGAGCAACAATCCGTCGAACGACCACCAGGTCACCTCTGCAGATACCGAATACTCGGCTTGCTCGAGATCACCGATGACCACTACATGCCGGATCCGCGGGAGGCGCGGGAGAATCTCGAAGAGAACGGGCAACAGATCAGCGTCGATCAGCACAACCTCGTCCTCGGCCTTATCCATTGTGTAGGCGATGTGCTCGGGCGACATCCGATGGTTGACCGTGTGCAGCACTGCCCCGCACGCAGGAACTGCGTAGTAGGCGACAAGATGCTCGAAGGTGTTCCAGGCCAACGTCGCAACCCTGGTTCCGAACCCGATGCCCAAGTTCCCGAAGGAACCAGCAAACCGGCGTGCGGTCGCGCCGAGATCGCGGTAGGTGAACTCTCGGTCTCCGCGGGTTGCGTCGCACGAGACTCCGACCCGGTCGGCGAAGACGTTCTCAGCACGCCACAGCAGCGAGCTGATCAGCAGTGGACGATCCATCATCGTGGTGAGCATGGCGCATTCCTCCGGATCAGGTGAGCGAGGGTACGACCAGCCTGCACACCAACCCTGGCACCGAACCGTCCGAATTTGCGACAGCGCCCGATGAACTCGTCCGCACTGTTGCGTTGTGGGACACCTCGACCGCCGTGAGGCTCCCGAGACTGGAGCCACCTCACCCGCATGGGCGCCCGGCCGACACCGGCCGAGCCCAGCGGGCAACGAGCGCCGGAAGAAAGGTACTCCCATGACAAGTCGTCCAATGACGGAAGTCACAACAGGATTCACCTACACCGAGGGACCTCGGTGGCACGAGGGCCGACTGTGGTTCGTGGATTTCTACACCCACTCGGTCAATGCCGTGAACGCCGACGGATCCATCGAACAGGTCTGCACCGTCGAACACCAGCCGTCCGGACTCGGATGGCTTCCCGACGGGCGCATGCTCGTCGTCTCGATGAAGGACCGCAAAGTCCTGCGCCGCGAACCCGATGGCTCGCTCGTCGAGCACGCCGACATCTCCGAACACTGCCACGGTCACGCCAACGACATGGTGGTCGCCGCGAACGGGCAGGCATACGTCGGCGAGTTCGGATTCGATCTCATGGGAGGAGCCGACCACGAGCACGGCGTTGTCGTCCTCGTCGACACCGACGGCACTTCCCGCGTAGCTGCCGAAGGACTGTCCTTCCCGAACGGTATGTGCATCTCCCCGGACGGAAGGACGCTGTACGTCAACGAACTGTTCGGCAACCGCGTCTCCCGATTCGATATCGAACCGGACGGCACACTCGGCCCCCGTCAGGACTTCGCCTCGTTCGGCGATCTCGGCAACGAGCCGAGCGTGGAGAAGCGGCTTGCAGCGTGCACGATTGCACCTGATGGTCAGGCCCTCGACGCTGAAGGTGCCATCTGGATCGCCGACTGCGTCAACCAACGTGCCGTACGCCTGGCCGAAGGCGGAACCATCCTGGACGAGGTGAGTACGGCTCCGCTGGGAGTGTTCGCGGTCGCGCTCGGTGGCGATGACGGTCGCACACTATTTCTCTCGGTCGCGCCGGATTTCGACGAAGCCAAGCGCAGCGCTGCGCGTGAAGCCAAGGTCCTCTCGACGAGAGTCGACGTTCCGCACGCAGGGAGGCCGTGATCGTGCTGCGCACACGTTTCACCGACACTTTCGGGATCGAGCACCCGGTGGTGTGCGGTGGCATGACCGGGGTCGGCACCGCGGAGCTGATCTCCGCGGTGGCCAATGCCGGGGGTTTGGGTTTTCTCACCGCGCTGACGCAACCCACCCCCGAAGCTCTCGTCGCTGAGATCGCCCGGTGCCGGGATATGACCGATAAGCCGTTCGGTGTCAATCTCACCCTGCTGCCCACCGTCACTCCCGTGCCGTACGACGACTACCGGGCCGCGATCATCGACAGCGGCATCACCATCGTGGAAACCGCCGGCAGCAACCCCCAAGAACATGTGGCGGCGTTCAAAGCCGCCGGGATCAAGGTCATCCACAAAGCGGTAGCGGTCCGGCATGCGATCAAAGCACAGTCCATGGGTGTCGACGCCGTCAGTATCGACGGGTTCGAGTGCGCCGGCCATCCCGGCAACGAGGACATCCCCGGCCTGATCCTCATCCCCGCCGCAGCGCGCGTACTCGACATCCCGATCATCGCCAGTGGCGGATTCGCCACCGGCGACGGATTGGCCGCAGCACTGGCCCTCGGCGCATGCGCAATCAACATGGGCACCCGGTTCGTAGCCAGCGACGAAGCTCCCGTGCATCCGAACGTCAAGGCCCAGATCGTTGCCAACGACGAACGTCAGACCATCCTCGTGTTCCGAGAGTTCCGTAATACCGCACGTGTGGCTCGCAACTCCATCTCCGAGACGATCGCAGCCCTCTCCGCCCGCCCTGACGCCACGTTCTCCGACGTCGCACACCTCGCCTCCGGGGTACGCGGCCGAACGGAAGTGCTGGAGAAGGGGAACATGGAAGACGGCATGTGGTGGGCAGGTCAATCCCAAGGTCTCATCGATGCCGTGCTTCCCTGCAAGACGATCATCTCGGACATCGTGAGCGATGCCGAAGCCGCCATCCGCAGGATCGCCGCCGACCTCGCCTGACAGGCAGACGGGAGAAGTCATGGAATACACCACCCTTCGCCACGAAGTCGAGGACGGCATCCTCACCGTGGTCCTCAACCGTCCCGACCATCTCAATGCGTTCACCGTCGAGATGGCCGACGAACTCGAGCACACCTTCGTGTCGGTGAACGACGACGACACGGTCCGGGCCGTGATCGTCACCGGAGCAGGGCGCGCTTTCTGCGCCGGCATGGACCTGTCGAGTGAAGGGAACGTGTTCGGGCTCGACGAGTCGAAACGCCCCACTCTTGCCGACATGAAGAATCTCGACGACCCCGAATTGCGCCGGATCCGCGACACAGGCGGCCGCGTCACCGTCGCAATCCATGCCTGCCGTAAACCGGTGATCGCCGCAATCAACGGCGCGGCCGTCGGAATCGGTGCAACCATGACGCTGGCGATGGACGCGCGCCTGATGTCGACCCGAGCGCGGTTCGGCCTGGTGTTCGGCAAACTCGGAATAGTGCCCGAAGCGTGCTCGACATGGTTCCTTCCCCGGCTCGTCGGTATGCCCGTTGCACTGGATCTGGTCTATAGGGCAGAGATCCTCAACGCCGAGGCCGCGTACATCGACGGGTTGGCGCAGGCGGTCCACGAGCCCGAGACGTTACTCAGCGAAGCACGCGCGTTGGCGAATGCCTGGACCCGCGACCGCTCACCGGTCTCGGTGGCCCTGATGCGCCAGATGCTGCTGCGAAATTCCGCCGCTACCCACCCCGCAGACGCCCATCGCGTCGATTCGCTGGCCATGTTCTACACCAGTATCGGCGATGGCGCCGAGGGAGTGCAGGCCTTCCTCGACAAGCGCCCACCCGAGTTCCACGAAAAGGCCTCAGTCATGCCGCCGTTCTACAAAGAGTGGATCGAGACAACGACACCGTGAACACCTACTGCAGCCCCGCTCCAACCGACCGAACAAAGGAGGCCTCATGAAGTGCACTGTCCCTATGCATCAAATCCGCCAGGAAATCGGACTACCGCTCGGTGGCGGCATCCCCGCTGATTCGTCCGCATCTCTGATGGTCTCAGCGGATGCCCTGAGCGCATGGGCGCAGAGACTGAAGCAGCCGCCACACGAGAGTTGGCAGCGATGCTCCATCATCGCCTTTAAATACTAAGCCTCCCACTTCAACACCTCGGTTCGTGGTGATCGACCGTGCAAGACATCAAACTCTCAACGGATTAGGACAGGAGAAGCACCGCACCCGGCTGGAGCCACCGCCCGATCACGAGGAAGGTGGCCCGCCACACTACGCACGGATTGGGCGGGTTCAATCAGTCGATGCAACACCTGGCTGTTGCAGTGGGCGTAGCCGTTCGGCGAATACTTCGGCCGGGGTCCGCCAGTCGAGGATCTTGCGAGGCCTGTTGATCGCCAGGGCGACGGCCTCGAAGTCCTGCGCGGACCACCTGGACAGATCGGTTCCCTTCGGGAAGTACTGGCGCAGCAGACCGTTCGGGTTCTCATTTGCCGGTCGTTGCCAGGGTGAGTGCGGATCGGCGAAGAACACTCTCGTACCGGTGTCGAACGCGAACTGGGCATGACCGGACAGTTCCCTCCCACGGCCCCAGGTCAGCGTCTTGCGGAGCTGCTCCGGGAGCGTCGTCATCGATGCCCTCGGTGCGGCGTTCATCGCGACGGCGCCGTAGCCGCCGAGAGACGGACCGTTCTTCATGGGCGGCTTCTCACTCCAGCCCTCCAGGCGAAGCAGGTGCACGAGGATCGCCGGTCGGCTGCTGCGCTCGACGAACGTGCCGATCGGAGACCGGCCGGTGCCGATGATCAGGTCGCCTTCCTTACGTTGTAGCGGTGGGCGGTATCGAGGTCCGGACGTAGGGTCTTGATCGCTCTCCTTGGGGCAGCGGGCAGGGTTGAGGTCTCCCTGCCGCGGCGACGGCGAACTGGAATGGCCACCCGCTGTCCTACTGCCAGCTCGACCGCTCTGATGGCTCATTGAGCCTCGCGCACCGATCGTTGGGTAAGGACGTGCCGGCGTGGCTGTCAGGTAAGGAGGCACCACGACAGGGACGACGATCGGGAGGGACTTCGTGAGCGAACTCTGGGTAGGCGTCGATGCCGGCAAACGCGCCCACCACTGCGGCGCGATCGACGCAGCAGGTGCCGTAGTTCTGTCCAAGAGGATCGACAACGACGAAAGTGCCCTCCTCGACCTGATCTCGGCGGTGCTCGTGAGGGCGGACGGCGATGCCGTGGTGTGGGGCACCGACCTGAACACCGGTGGGCCGGCGCTGCTGCTCGCCTTGCTCGGTGGTGTCTTCACAATGACAGGTCCACGACCGCGCTGCGGCTCGGTCTGCCCGCGCAGATGCCTTGAGCAACAAGCGTGTCCGCCCGCCGCGGCGTGACTCATTACAGATCTGTCTCTACGCGACTCCCACACCGGACCACCGCAGTACTGCCCACGAAGGAGTCCACCATGACCACAGTCGCCGAACGGTTCGACCATGTTGTCGGCATCGACACCCATGCCCGCAGCCACACCTACTGCCTCGTCGCCACACGCACCGGCGCCGTCGTCGATACCGCGACGTTCCCGACAACTGCCGCCGGGATCAGTCGCGCGACCAGCTGGGTCTCTCGACGCTCGAACCGAACGACCTTGCTTGCCGCAGTCGAGGGCACCTCCTCCCACGGCGCCGGAATCACCGCCGTCCTGGCCGCAGCCGGGATCGACGTTACCGAGATCCGGCCGCTGTCGAGACCCTCGCGCGCTCGTACCGGCAAATCCGACCCCATCGATGCTGAAGGTGCAGCACGAACCGTGATCGGGGAACACCTCGATCGCCTCGCCCAGCCCCGACGCACCGGACCCCGGGCGGCACTGTGCGTGCTGCTCGCTGCCCGATCTCTGATGGACCAGCAGCGCACCGCCAACAGAAATGCCCTCACCGCACTGTTCCGCAGCACCGATCTGTCCGTCGACGCACGACCACCACTGGCCAATGCCCGGATCGCGGTCATCGCCGGGTGGAGGACCAGCCGCGATGAACCACCCGTGCGTGTCTTCCGTGAGGAAGCGCGCCGGCTCGCCAGGACCGTGCTCGACCCGACCGAGCTCTTGCGGATCAACCACCATCGGCTCGCGCAGCTCACCGAAGCTCTCGCGCCCGGACTGCAGAGCATTCCAGGGGTCGGCGCGGTCACCGGCGCGATACTCGTCACTGCGTACTCCCACCACGGGCATGTCTGCTCGGAGGTCGCATTCGCATCGCTCGGTAGTATCGCTCCGCTGCCGGCGTCCTCGGGCAACACCACCCGCCACCGTCTTTCGAGATCCGGTGATCGGCAACTCAACCGCGCGATCGATGTCGTCGTTTGAACCGCCCTGGATCGAGTGGAGACTTCGTTCAGGCCACCTCGAGGACGGAGGTGGCGGTAGGGCGCTGTTCACGGTAGCGCGTCTCGTACTCGATCGGCGAGAGATAGTCGATCGACGAATGCAACCGGTCCGCGTTGAACCAGCGGACCCACTCGGCGGTCTCCCGCTCGCCCTCGACTCGGCCGGACCAGGACTGTGCCCGGTCGAGCAGCTCGGTCTTGTAGCGCCCGATCGTCGACTCCATCAGCGCGTTGTCGAGGGCGTCCCCGACGCTGCCGATGGAGCCGGCGATGCCCGACTCGACCAGAGCCTCGGTGAACGCCAGCGACGTGTATTGACTTCCGGCATCGGAGTGATGAACCAACCCTGTTGAGATGAAAAGGAAGTCGGTTCTTCTTCTCGTGAACAGAGCTTGCTCGAGAACACCGTGGACCAGCGGGGTGGACTTCGTCGTCATCACCCGCCACCCCAATATGCGACGCGAGAAGGCGTCGACACAGAACGCGGTGTAGACGAACCCGGCCAACGTCCAACAGTAGGTGAAATCAGCGACCCACCACTGATCCGGACGCTGCGGTACATCCCAGTTCCGCTCGATCGGGTCCGGATGCCGGGGCGCTCGAGCATCATGCTCGGTGGTGACCGTGCGGCGTGTGCCGCGCACGACTCCGGTGAGGCCGGTGATCGTCATCAGACGGGTCACCTGATCGCGGCCCATGTCGTGACCAGCGCGTTTCATCGCGTGCCAGAGTTTGCGGACACCGTAGACGCGCCGATTGGCCACATACACCGCATGCACGGTGTTCGCGGCGTAGGCATCGGCCGGCTCGGCGGCGGAGACACGTCCGCGGGCCTTGGCCTTGTAGTAGGTGGACGGGGCGATGCTGATGCCGCGCTCGGTGAGCACGGCACAGATCGGGACGACCGGAGAAGCGAGAGCGGTGGGCGTCGATGTAGTCGACGATCCCCGCAGTCGGCGTGGGGCACCTCCCGCTCGCGGGGGACGACCTCCGCCGCCGCGAAAAACACTTGCGGTCTTCAAGATCTCGTTGGTCCTGCGCAGCTCGGCGTTCTCTTTGCGGAGCCGCCGCACCTCGTCGGCATCGACGGCGTCACCGGACATCAACACCGTCGGCGTGTCCGCCCTGTCGGCCGCCGTGATCCAGTTCCGTAGTGTCGCCGGCGCGAAGTCGAGCAGTTCGCCGACATGGCGTCGGGCGGCAGTCTTCGAGCCTCCGTGTTCGGCGATCCGGTCCCGATACATCCGGACCGCGCGCTCTTGGGTCTCGGCGTCGTACTTCCTGGGTGCAGGCATACCAGCATTCGCCTTGTTGGATCAGGAGCCTCCACCTCCTCCAGGACGGTTCAGGGGCCCAGCTCCCGCGTGCGACACCGTCTGGTGGTGGTTATGGTTGAACTTCAAACCCTGACCTGCTTGACGATGCCCCTTCACCAGCCGGGGATTGTCCTCCCCTACACTGCGCGGTTCAAAGTCGGCGCCTGCGGCGTCCGCTCAAAGTCAGGCCGCAACCAGAAGCAGTGCACTCCCATGCTCTATGTCGATGTCGCGCGTGAGAGCACCGGGACGGCAGAGGACTTCGGGCGTGTAGAAAACGGTGCGCGAACAAGTGGCGAGTGCATCGTGTTCGGTGCGTGGCTACCCCAGAGGAGTACCGCTCACGCGGTCATCACGCGCATGGCCAGCTCGGCCACGCGGCGCAACTGCTCCTCATCGGCGCCATCGCGAGCGTAGGACGACAGGCCCACGAGCAGAGCATGGGTGAAGGCGGCGAGCGTGTCGGCGTCGACGCTCGTCTCCGTGTCGACGTCGACTGTCCGCAGTCGGTCTGCGGTGATCGCGCGATTGTGGTTGCGATTGCCGGTGAGCTCGGGTGCGGTGTTGACGAGACATCCACGCGGATGTGCTTCGCTGGCGTACTCCTGGCATGCACGGTCGAACATCAACCGCAGCACCTCGTGCGGAGTCGTCCCGGCGGTCCCGGCTGTCGTCACGGACGCGGGGTTGGCTTCATAGCGGGCGACGACCTCCTCGAACAGGGTCCGTTTGTCGCCGAACGCGGCGTACAGACTCGGCGCGGAAATGCCGAGCTCCTGCGTGAGGTCGGCGATGGAGGTCTGCTCGTAGCCGTGCTCCCAGAACAGAAGCATCGCCTTGTCCAATGCGGTGTCTCGATCGAAGTTGCGCGGCCGTCCCATACATTCATTCTATAACGACCACTACAGATGTGCTAACGTTCTGTATCGACCACTACAGATCGGCGGTCGGCGATCGCCGCGACAGGCAGGAGACCTGATGACCCCCACCACCACAGACACCACGACCGCCTTCCTCGAAGGCCTCGGAGCGCAGGACCCGGAGAGACTCGGCGAGCTGTTCGCGGAGGAGATCGACTGGTTCGTTCCGGGCGACCCGGCGGTAGCGCACTGGGTCGGCGCTCGCTCGCGCAAGAGCGAGGTGCCCGACTACTTCCGTGCCCTGTGGGCCGCCCTGGTACCGGGCAAGAGCGTCGTCTCGGTCGAGGCTGTCGTCACCGACGGCGAGGACGCCGTCGTCTTCGGTGCGTTCGACCACGTCGCAGCTGCGACCGGACGCCCGTTCCACACCGACGTCGCGCTGCGCTTGACCGTGAAGGCGGGAAAGATCACGCGGATGCACCTGTTCGAGGACACGGCAGTAACCGCAGCGGCGTTCGCAGCCTAGAGGGGTATGGGCAGCCCTGGCGTTGAGCCAGAGGCTGCCCATACCGTCCAGGTGAGGAACCCGGGAGTTCCTCCTTGAGTGTGGACATCCTGAACACTGGTCACGAGGATCCAGAGGAAGTGATGTCACAGATGGCGAAGAAGGCATACTCGGCAGAATTCAAGGCCGATGCCGTCGCGTTGTACCTGTCTGATCCGAGCCACACGTTCGATGGCATCGGCAGAGACCTCGGGGTCAGCCGCGAGACCCTACGCAACTGGGTCCGCGCGGAACGCAAACGCACCGGCACTCCATCCGCAACCGACCGGCCCCGGAAGCCGGCACCGGCGAGCGGGGTGTCACCCGAGTCCGTGCTGGAAGAAGAAAACAGGCAGCTCAAAGCCCAGGTCCGCAAGCTAGAGACCGAGCGGGAGATCCTGCGGAGGGCCGCGAAATATTTCGCGGGCGAGACCAACGGGTGAGCCGCTTCCAGTTCGTCGACGACCACCGCAACACCGCTCCGGTGAAGTGGCTGTGCCAGATCCTCGAAGTATCCCGATCCGGTTTCTACCGGTGGCTTGCTGCCGCACCGGCCCGGGCCGAACGCGCCCGCGCCGACGAAGAACTCGCGACGCGGATCCGCGCCATCCACGACGACTTCGACGGCACCTACGGGGCCCCGCGCATCACAGCCGAGCTGCGCGATACCGGGATCGAGGTCAACCACAAGCGGGTGGAGCGGGTGATGCGCGAGCGCGGGATCGTCGGGGTGCACTTGCGCAAGACCGTCCGGACCACCGTCCCAGAACCCTCCGCAACCCCGGTGCCGGACCTGATCCGGCGCGATTCCACCGCGAGTACACCGAACACCCGATACGTCGGCGACATCACCTACCTTCCAGTAGGAGACGGGCAATTCCTGTATCTGGCAATGGTATTGGACCTTCACTCGAAACGGCTGGCAGGTTGGTCGATCGCCCCGCACATGCGCACCGAGTTGGTCACCGACGCACTACGGGCAGCGGCCACCGCCCGCGGTGCCGAGGGTCTGGGCGGCGCGATCTTTCACAGCGACAACGGCGCCCAGTATGTTTCGCTGGAATTTGCCTCCGTGTGTCGGGAGTTGGGGGTGACACGGTCGTGGGGTGCGGTCGGAACAAGCGCGGACAATGCTGCTGCCGAATCGTGGAACGCGACGTTGAAACGGGAGACCCTGCAAGGCCGGAAGCGCTGGACCTGTGCGGGTGAGGCGCGGGCCGAAGTCTTCCGTTGGATCACGCGTTACAACACACGAAGGAGGCATTCCGCTCTCGGTCAGATCTGTCCGATCGAGTTCGAGCAGCGATCGGCTACGATAGCCGCTGCCGCATAGGTATTGGTGTCCACATCTCGGGGGAGCCCCCCGCGATATCGGCCACAACGCCGCACTACGACAGGTCGGCAGCCGGCTCGCCGGTATTCTTCACGGCTGCCTCAAAACCCACACCTCCTACAACCCGTCGGTCGGGTGCACACACCGCGACATTGCTGCCGCTGCTCGACATCGAACACCAAGGATGTCTGATTCAACTACCGGCGCCTCCACGGTGAAATCGGGATGATCCCCCGTCGAAGCCGAACAGGCCTACTACGATTCACACATTCCCGCCGGAACAACCCAGCTGGGTCGTCGAGAGCCTGCACTGAGCCCGGGGCGCAGCAGCGCAATACGGTTGAGTCGACCGGTGTCTGCACACCGGTCAACCCTCCAGCGGACAGCTATCGGAGCCTGACCAGATTCGCCGGCCGGAGCACCCACTCCAACTCCTCGCGGGTCATCAACCCCTCCTCGAGTACCAATTCCACGACACTGCGATCGGTCAGCAGTGCGCGGCCGGCGAGCGCGGTCGCCGCTTCGTAACCGATCTGCGGGTTCAAAGCGGTAACCAATCCGATGGACCGGTCGACCATCTCACGCAGATGATCGACGTTGGCGGTGATACCAGTCACGCACCGTGTTGCAAGGATGTCCACGACGGCGGTCAGGTGCGCGATCGATTCGAGAAGCTTGTGCGCGATGATGGGCTCGAAGGCGTTGAGCTGCAACTGCCCTGCTTCGGCCGCCATCGTGATCGCGACGTCGTTTCCGACGATCTCGTAGGCAACCTGGGACACCGCCTCAGGGATGACAGGATTGACCTTGCCCGGCATGATCGACGAGCCCGCCTGCACCGCAGGCAGGCCGATCTCGGCGAGACCCGCCCGAGGGCCCGAAGACAACAACCGCAGATCGTTGCAGATCTTCGACAACTTCACCGCGGACCGTTTCACCGCCCCGGAGATCTGCACGAACACACCCGCGTCCTGGGTGGCTTCGACCAGATTGTCCGCGGTGACGAGGTCGAGACCGGTGAGCGTTCTCAGCGCGTCGCAAACAAGTCGCGCATAGTCGGGATGCGCATTGAGACCCGTGCCGATCGCGGTTCCTCCAAGATTGATCTCTCTCGCCAGGCAAGCCGATTCACCCAGCCGAGCGACGTCCTCACCGACGGTGACCGCGAAGGCGCCGAACTCCTGCCCCAAGGTCATCGGGACCGCATCCTGCAGCTGCGTGCGCCCCATCTTCACGTGATCGGCGAACTCCGTCGCCTTCGCAGCGAACGCGTCCCCCAATGCCACCAGCGAGGCCCGCAGCCGTGCCAGCGACGCGATCACCGCAAGCTTGACCGCCGTGGGATAAACGTCATTGGTGCTCTGTCCGAGGTTGACGTGCTCGAGCGGGTGGAGTTGGCGGTAGTCGCCGCGCGCGAAACCCATCCGCTCGAGTGCACGGTTCGCGATCACCTCGTTGGCGTTCATGTTGGTCGAGGTACCGGCCCCGCCCTGCACGACGTCGACGACGAACTGGTCGTCGAGCATTCCCCGACGAACATCGTCACATGCTGCGATGATGGCTTCCGCACGACGGTCGTCGAGCATGCCGAGATCGCGGTTCGCGCTCGCCGCAGCGGATTTCACCGCGGCG
>NZ_JBKFBA010000067.1:0-14589 GCF_053345925.1 Rhodococcus sp. C26F | reverse complement strand
GGTCGGCGTGTCGGCCAGAACGGGCAAAGGTTCACGGGTGCGGCACTAGCGTTCACTGGCGGCACGACCGGCCCCCCGAAAGCATGCGAGGTACCGCAACGACTGGCCAGACAGAATTGGTACGACATCACCGTGGAGGTAGGAGTCCGCGAGGACGACACGATGTTGATTGCAGGACCGTTCTATCACGGACTTGGATTCGTTTGGGCACTGCAGCAATTGATGGTCGGCGGCACAGTTGTGATGCAACGCAACTTCGATGCTCGCGGTGCGCTCGCGCTGATCGAGAGCGAGAAGGTCACGTTTACGCCGATGGCGCCGACGATGTACACGATGATGCTCGAGGTCGAGGGCAAGGAACACTTCGACGTGTCCTCCATGCGCGGATTAGTCTCCGCCGCCGCGCCGTTGCTGACCCCGACGAAAGAGGCGCTTCTTGCGTACTTCTCCTCCGCGGGATTGTTCGAATACTACGGGGCGACCGAAGCCGGCTTCTACAGTGTGCTCAAGCCGGCCGATCAACTGCGGAAGGTAAGATCGGTCGGACAGGCCTGGTCCGGCTGCGAACTGCGGATCCTGGATCCGTCCGGTGTCGAGCTCCCGTGCCGTGAGGTGGGTGAGATCTACAAGCGGGGGCCGGCGCTTGGGGCGAAGTACTTCAAAGATCCTGACGCGACGAATGCCGCATTTCGGGGTGAGTGGATCACCAGTGGCGACCTGGGATACCTCGATGAGGAGGGCTATCTCTACGTCGTGGACCGGTCGAAGGACATGATCATCTCCGGTGGAGTCAACATATTCCCCACTGAAATCGAATCGGCAATCGTCAGCCATCCGTCGGTAATCGAAGCGGCGGTCATCGGCCTCCCGGATGACAAGTGGGGCGAAACCGTCACCGCCTACGTTGTGGTGCGTTCGGGAGAAGCGGCGACACCTGAGGAACTGAAAGCGCTCTGTGGCACCCGATTGGCGAAGTACAAGATCCCGCGCGCGTTCCACTTCGTCGAGGAGCTGCCGAAGAACGCCTCGGGAAAGTTGCTCAAGCGAGTGTTGCGTGATCGAGTGCTGGGCACTGCGGTCGTCTGACCCTCGCTGAAGGGAGGGCGCGTAACCTGCGGACCTCCCTTCAGTGAGCGACGTTATGTGAGTGAGGTCGCACCCTTTGGAGGATGGATTGTGTTCGACGATGAGTCCGCATTCTCTTCGACACCCTGAATTCCACTGAGTGCGATGTGAACTCGCACGATCTCCCGGCGCAGACGATTGCGCTCCTTGGGTCGTCGAACGATCAGTTCGGCGAAACGCATCACCACTCCTGTGATCACTTCGACCAGATCGTCGATCGCGATACTGGGTTGCGCCTTTCCTTCCTCGACAAGCCGTTCGAGAAATCGTCGGTGGCGCTGGTTCACCTCGGAATGGATACTCTCCCAAAGCGAGGCGACTTGCGGATCGACGATCGCCTGATGGGACATGACAGTGAGAATCCCCAGGTTGCGCACGTAGCTGTCGAGCCAGTTGGTCAAAGTGGTGCGGAGCACCTCGTCGTGAGGCGTCTCCGGGGGCAGGTTCTGAATCTGCAGGAATTCCTCACGAACCGACTCTGCGAGCGCCCGAAAGACGTCGTCCTTCGACGTGAAGTGGGCGTACACCGTCGGCCGCGTCACACCCGCGGCTTCGGCGATGTCGCCGATGGTCGCCTGCGTGTATCCCATCCTGGAGAAGACGGTGGCGGACGTCTCCAGGATGTGCTGTCGAGTATCGCGCACGCCTGAACTTTACACCAGTGCATAACATGGCCCGGCTTTACACCGATGTAAAGTGAACTTAGTCGAAATTCGCTCTCAGAAAGGAATTGCCGTGTCTTCTGGTCCGCTGGCGGGTCTGAAAGTACTGGAAATTGCGGGGTTGGGCCCGACGCCTCATGCAGCGATGATTTTGGCTGATCTGGGAGCCGACGTCGTCCGAGTCGATCGTCCGGCAGAAGTGCGAGGATTGACCTTCGGGGGGCCGGGTGACGTGGACGTCAGCTTGCGTGGTCGCCGGTCGTTGGCATTGAACCTGAAGTCGGATCCCGATCGCGACGAACTTCTCCGCGTGGTGGAACATGCGGACGTATTGCTCGAGGGACTGCGACCCGGAGTGATGGAGCGTCTCGGCGTCGGTCCGGACGTCTGTCTGGCTCGTAATCCTCGCCTCGTGTACGGCCGCATGACGGGATGGGGTCAGACCGGCCCCCGGGCATCTTTGCCCGGTCACGACATCAACTACATTGCGGTCACCGGGGCGCTGAATGCCATGGGACCGCGCGACGCCGTGCCGATGCCGCCATTGAATCTTGTGGGCGACTTCGGTGGCGGTTCGATGCTTTTGCTACTCGGGGTGCTGGCAGCGCTGTACGAACGTCAGGTGTCTCACGCCGGGCAGGTGGTCGACGCCGCAATGGTTGACGGGACCGCCCTCAATTCCCACATGATCATGGCGCTTAGAGGGATGGGTGCGTGGTCCGACGAGCGAGAGGCCAACCTGATCGACGGCGGTGCGCCCTTCTATCGCACCTATCGCTGCTCCGACGGCAGGTTCATCGCGGTCGGAGCCCTGGAATCCCAGTTCTACGCCGCCCTCCTCGACGGGCTGGACCTCGAAGCCTCCGAGTTCGGTGAGCAGATGGACACGTCAGGATGGGCCCGAATGGGCGAGCGATTCGCCGCAGTTTTCGCCACCCGCACCCGTGACTATTGGGCTCGAGTGTTTTCGGGCTCCGAGGCGTGTGTCACGCCCGTTCTGACCTGGGAAGAGGCCCTGGACGACGACCACCTGGGACACCGCGGGACGTGGACCATGCACGAAGGAGTTCAACAGGCGTCGCCCGCGCCGCGCTTCTCCCGCACCCCGGGAACGATCTCGTCGGCATGCAGTCCGCAGGTCACGCCGGACGTAGTACTGGCCGACTGGGACTGATGTCCGCATACGCTGGTCGGCAATCGAAGGTGAGACGACGAACTCGGAACGGACGGCCCTGTCAGGGCAGCCGAAAGCACTCCGGGAACGCGCGTAACCAGGCCCGGTGAGCTCGTCATCGCGAGCTCACCGGGCATGGATCACAGCGCGTCGATACCGGCGAGTCTGCTGACGTAGGCGCGTGCTCGAGTGGGATCGAACGACCGAGAGATCTGCAGCTTCTCCGCTTCGAGGGAACCTTCGGCATGCGTGGCGAGGACGGACTGGTAGCCGCCGTAGTCACGTGCGGTCAGGTCGCCGATGAAGTTGAGCAGACGGAGCCGCTTCTCGGCCGGCACCGCTGCCGCGTAGTACTTTTCCAGTACCGACCGGATCTCCGGGTTGTCCCAGTCCTCGCCGCCAGGCCCGGTCGCGAGCAGGCCACCGGACAGATCCGTCAGGATGGCCACGGCGTTGTGGAAGCCGTGTGCGAAATGGTACTTCGCCATATTGACGGCCAGCGGATCAGGCTGCTGCACACCGTGCGCTCCGGGCAGTGAACGCACAGCCGAGAGCTGGGCCAGACCGCGAACGGTCTCGCTCCAGGTGATCAGCTCGGTGAGCTTGCCCTTGACGTGGCCGGCCTTGCTGATGCCGTTGGCCTCGGCGATCAACGACGCCGCACCGACCATGATGTCGAGGAGGGGAAGTTTGTAGTTGATGGCGGTGAAGCGGTGATAGTCGACAAACGCTAACGCCAGGGGTCCAGCCAGTTCGGGTCGACGATTGAGGAAGACGCGGTCCTTCGGGACACGTACGTTGTCGAAGACAGTCAACGATTCGAGCAGCTTGTGCTTGGTCGAGAGCGGGAACTCAAAGCTGTTGCGTTCGCCCGCCGCGTAGGGGGAGACGTACAGGTTCAGGCCAGGGGTGTCGATCGGAATCGCGAACGAGACTGCATAGTCGGCGTCATCCGGGCCCATGGCGCGGGTGGGCAGAACGATCAACTCATCGGCGTTCGCGGAGAAGGAGGTGTGGCACTTGGCGCCGCGGACCGTGATCGACTCGTCGTCCTCGTCGACGATGTGGAGATACAGGTCCGGGTCCGCCTGCTGACGCGGAGCCAGGGACCGGTCACCCTTGACGTCGGTCTGCGCAACGGCCAGCGCCAGGTCCTCCCGGCACACCCTGTCGTAGAACGCGCGCGCGTTCTTAAGGCCCTCGCCCTCGGTCGCGCGCAGCAGCGCGAACAAAGCGTCGCTCCCCACCTCTTTGAGGACGATCGTGCCGCCGCCGCGCCGGGAGACCTCCTCGATCAAGGCGCCGCGCCGGATCAGATCCTCGGCATTGGCGGGAGCCACGTAGAACGTGCTGACCTGCTCGCCGTTCACCTCGGTGACCGCCAGGTCGGGACGGTCGGCGGCGATGTCGTAGCAGAGCGCCGAGTGATCGACCGCGAGAGCCAACTCGGGTTCGCCGAGCACGTCGTGAATGCGCCGACCGCGGTAGAAGACGCGCCGGCCGTCTGCCAGTCCCTTCCGGAACTCGTCGCCAGTACGCAGGCTCATTTCTTGGACTCCTTCATTCGTGGCCGGAGACCCGGCCGGAGGCGTGCGGTAAGGGGCTTCTCGGGTGCGCGAAGACTTGCACTCGCGGCGTGGCGGTTCAAGATCTCAGCTTCGAAGCCGACGTCTACCCTTCTCGGTATATCACCCGAGCGAACGTTCGGGTAACCGTCCTGACGGTAAGCGAGGGAACGCCTTGCGTCAATGTGCATGCGGGAAAAGTCTAGTAAATAAGGGATATAGAGATCCAGGACCGGGAGGCCGCGACGGATGCAATCTCTCACTCCACCCGAACGATCGTTCCTTCTTCAGGAAGTCCTAGGCAAAGTGATTCGGCCGCCGCCTCAAGGAGCGGCGGCCGAATCAACGCACGGACGCTAGCGTGTCGCTGGGCGGACGGTGGGTCAGCACAGGGGGTATGTCACCGCATGCTCGTGCGATCGTCGACGGGCTGCGGTAACCGCTCGGTGGACACGGTGGCTGCGGCGATGGATTCGAGGGTGCGTCCGCGTGTGCGCTCGCCCAGTAACCCTAGGATCAGGCCGGCGATGGCGAGGGACGTGGCCAGGTACAGGAAGACCGAAGTGAATCCCATGTTCGTCAGGATGCTGGCGACGACGAACATGCAGAAGACGGTTGCGATGCGGCCGAAGCTGTTCGGAATGCCGGTGCCCAGTGCCCGCAGCGACGTGGGAAAGATCTCCGGCATGTATGCGTACATGATGGCGGTGAAGCAGTAGAGCAGCAAGCTGACCATCACGCCCGAGATCAGGAAGAGTGTGTTCGAATCGGTCGTCCCGATAAGCACGAGAAAGAGTGCGCAGACGAGAAGCACGGTCATTGCAGTCGTGCGGCGTTCGAACCGTTCGATGAGGACACTGGCAAGGAGGGCGCCGGGGAATGCCGCGAACGCAACCACGGTGGTGTAAGTGAGGCTGCTGGATGTGGAGAAGCCGTGTTCGGTCAGGAGAAGCGGCAACCACGAGTTGAACCCGTAGAACGCGGATGTGGCGAAGATCAGGGCGGCGGACATGACGAGCGTCCGCTTGAGGTAGCCGCCACGGATCAGATCGGCAGCCTTGCCCGCCACAACGACGGGATCGGAGGTCGGCTCGGGGAGAGGACCGCCGACAGTGCGGCTCGACTCGACTTCGATGTCCGATACGAGTTGAGCTGCAGCTTCCGTGTCCTTGCCGTGCTGTTCACGCCAGCGAATCGATTCCGGCAGCATCTTGGCCGCCAGGACGGCGATGAACAGTCCCGCGCCGCCGAAGACGAAGACCCAACGCCAGCCACTGTCGGACTGCGGGATCACCCACCGACTGAACAGCGACATGGCAGGAATTCCGAGGAAAGCGACCGCAGCGAGGAGGGCTTGGACCTTGCCACGGTGGGTGCGGGGGAACATCTCGGAAACATAGGTGAGCGCGGCGACGGTCACGGCGTAGAGGCCAGCGCCGATGAAGAACCGGTACATGCCCAGTTCGAGGGGCCCGCTCGATGTTGCCGACAGAATGGACAGCACGGAGTAGAAGGCGGTGCCGATCACCAAAAGTTGCTTACGGCCGAACTTGTCGGCAAGCAGACCGCCTACGAGTGAACCGACCGCCATGCCAAGGAAGGCGCTGGCACTGATCCAGGCAACCTGGTCCACCGAGATGCCCCACTGGCTACGCAGCGTCGGCGCAACATAGGCGAAGGCATTAAGGTCGGCCATCTCGAAGATCAGAAGGGCGGTGATCAGGATGGCCCAGGTCTTGTGTTGGCGAGTGAGGACTGGCAATCGGTTGAGCCGTTCCGCCAGTGTCGGGGCAGACGTAGGAAGGGACATGGCAGTCGCCTTTCGGGCAAGGGATTGGGAGAACGGGATGGGGGCAAACGAATCGCGCCGAGCAGCGTGCGCCGCGTCGGGTCACCGAGCGGCGGTGGCAGGGCGACAGCTCACGACGACAGCCACTGCTGGCTCAGTGCTCTCTTGTCGATCTTGCCGACCGCGGTGGAAGGCATCGTGTCGACGATGCGGACAGATTTAGGTGTCTGGACCGGTCCTTTGAGGCTGCGTACGTGGGTTCTCAGCTCATCGGGGCTCACGCGCGCGTCGGGTCGGAGAACGACGACTGCGGTGACTGCCTCACCCCACCGTTCGTCGGCGACCCCGAACACCGCCGCGGCCGACACCGCATCGTGGCTGGTGAGGGCGTCTTCGACCTCGCGAGGGTAGACGTTGAATCCTCCGCTGATGATGAGGTCCTTGGTTCGATCGACGATCGCCAGGTGGCCGTGCTCGCCGATGCGTCGGGCGACGTCACCGGTGTGCAACCAGCCGTGCCTGAACGCTTCTTCGGTGAGCTCGGGTCGACGCCAGTACTCGTCCATCACTGAGGGACCGCGCACACACAGCTCACCGGACTCACCGTCCGGGACCGTGTTCCCCTCTGCGTCGAGTAGGGTCGTGTGCACCGTCGAGATCGGAATTCCGCACGATCCGCGGAGCTCGGGGTCGGCGTGCTCACCACGCCGAAGCACGGAAATCGGATAGCACTCGGTCTGTCCGTACAACTGGGAAAAGACCGGGCCCAGGCGATCGATTCCCTCGTCGAGCCGACTTCCTGACATCGGCGATGCGCCGTAGAGGAGAAGCTCCAGCGAGCTCAGGTCGGTGCGGTCGAGATCGGGGTGATCGAGCAGCGAATAGATCATTGTCGGAACCATGAGTGATACGGAAATGCGTTCGCGCGCAATCACGTCGAGAACGCGCTGGGGGTCGAATCCGTCTTCGAGGTGCACGGTTCCCCCGCGGGACAGTACCGGGAGTACTTTCGTGCCGGTTACATGCGTGATCGGAGCGACCGCCAGATAGCGTGCGTCGAAGGGGATCTCGAAGTCGAGCAGGGATCCGATCAACATCTGGTGGGCGAAGCCTGTGTGTCGTCGGACAGCGCCTTTCGGTCGACCGGTCGTTCCGCCGGTGTAGTTGATGATCGCGATATCCTCGGGCCGAGCGAGGTCGTGCGCGCTGGTGGCCCCGACCTTTCCCGCTTCAGCGAGAAGGTCAGGGCCGACGTCGGTCGAGCCAAATCCGAACACCGGAACGTCCCCGGCCTGTTCCGCCAATTGGTGCGCTCGCTCGACGTGCCGGGTCAGGTCGACGATGCATGCGGCCGCATCGAGATCCGCCAGTTGGAACAAGTGGTCCGGTAGTGATCCCATGGGGTGCAGCCACGACACCACCATGCCGCTAGCGTGGGCGGCGACCGACAGGCACCATGCTTCAGCGGAGTTCCCGGAGAGGAACGCCACACGGTCTCCGCGGCGCAGTCCGTGTGCCGAGAGGACGTGTTGGAAGCGGCCGATGAGGTCGGCAGCGCCTGCGTAAGAAAGTTGCTTGGTGGCGTCGGTAAAGGCGATGCGGTTCGGGTATCGGCGAAGCACCCGTAGTACGAGGGTGCCGGCGGTCGGGCCAGGCGACAGGTCGAGTGTGCTGTGCGTGGCAGGACCGGGCAGGGTGGAAGGTTGAGTCATCAGTGTTCTCCGGGACGTTCGATCGGATTGGTTGTAGCGTCAGTGGACCGTGGCGCCGCCGTAAGTTCGGCGGGCCGCTCCGGCGTACTCGGCAGCGAGCTGGGACACGAGATTCTCGGTGGTCATGATCCGGTCGACTCCGGACACCGAGTGGCCCGCGCTCCAGATCTGCGACCACCTCCGGGGGCCTTCGGCTCCGCTTCCGAACAGCTTCGTGGCCGATTCAGGTGTGACCGTTTCGTCGAGCGTCGACGGGTCGAGCCCGGCCGCCTCGATCGAGTCGCGCAGCATGCTGGCCGGGAGCCCTGTGAACGCGCGGGTCAGGACGATGTCGTCGAGGGTGCTGTCGGCGACCATTTGCTTGTGGGCGAGGGCGGCCCGGCTTTCCTCTGTGGCGAGGAAGCTCGTTCCCAAGTAGCCGAGGTCGCATCCGAGTACTCGGGCAGCGAACAGTGATTCTCCGTCACAGATGCCTCCGGCAAGGACGATCGGCCCGTCGAAGAATGATCGAACCGCGCGAACGAATGCGAACGGGTTCATCCAGCCGGTCTGTCCCCCGGCTCCGGCGGTCAACAGGACCAGCCCGTCGGCTCCCGCGGCTACTGCCCGCTGGGCATGCCCCAAGGTCGCGACGTCGGCGAGGACGAGCGCGCCGATGTCGTGCAGTGGATCAACGGCCGCCGCGGGGGAGCCGACGCTGGTGATCACGACCTCGCATCGGCGCTGTACCAGTACCGCAAGGTCGTCCGCGAACCGTGGAGACCGCATGATCAGATTGGGCGCGTAGGGGGCGTCGTCCGAGCCAATCGCGTTCTCGATGGTCGCGATCCAGTCGTCGAGTTCCGTGGCGGTTCGCGCATTGGCGGTCGGAAATGAGCCGACGACACCGGCGCGGCACGCTGCCGACACGAGTTCGGGACCTGAGACACCCAGCATGGGTGCGGCAACGGCGGGGACCCGAAGCCGGGCCGACAGATGTACAGGGAGCCTGGACTCGGGCATGACGACCCTCTCGACGGCGGGATGCTGCGCGATCGGCAGCTGATAAAGCGGTCACACACAGTCGCGGCGCGTGAGCGTGATCACCAACTTATGTGACGAGCGTTTAGCATGTTTCTACTAGGATGTGACCTATGTCAACCCCTGCCGTCGATGTTCACGGCCAGCCAGTAGTGGAAGAACCCCCGAAACGGCGCAGTCAGAAGGAGCGGAGGACTCTCACTGAGAGGGCGTTGGTGGAGGCCGCGCGCCGATTGGTTGCACGCCGAGGGGTCGACCAGACCTCGGTCGCAGACATCGGCGAAGAAGCGGGGTACAGCCGCGGATCGGTGAACCACCGATTCGGATCCAAAACCGCTCTGCTGCAACGTCTTGCCCGCGACACGCAGCAGTCCGTCGAGGACATCTTCCGGGACCGGGGCAGAACTCCGCTCGAATCGATGATCATTCTGGTGCAGGTCTATTTCGAATGGGTACGCGACCGTGAAGACGATGCACGCGCCTTCTACGCCATGTGGGGAGCCGCGGTTCCCGACGAGTCGGTCCTTCGTGAGGTGTTCGTCGAGTTCGACGAACACACCCGGCGCCGCTTCGAAAGCATGATCCGGTCCGGGCAAGCAGAGGGGACCGTACGGGCCGATGTCGATCCCGTCGGTGTCGCGGTTGCGCTTGTTGGGCTCGTCCGTGGGATTGCAGCCCAGTGCCTCGTAACCCCGCTGTACGTCGATCTGGACGTCGCCCGCACCGCGGCCGAGCAGTTCATCCGTCGAATGCTGGAGATCGAACCGACGTGAGAGCCGGACCCGCCTCAGGTTCTCGGTGCGGTCAGCGCGATCAGAGCCAGAGCGGAGGGGTTTCCGGTCGTAGGGTGCTGAAAGCTCGGTCGAACAGGCTAATCAGAGAATCTGCTCCCTTCGACGCGGCCCATGCACGAGTAGCTGCGAGGTAGGCACCGACGCTCGCCGAGGCGATGACGGCAACATCCAGGTCGCTGCGGGGGTCGAGGTCGTACCGGGCGCTGATGACTGCGGCAAGACTCGCCCGCCAGTGGTCTACGCGGTCGAGATAGCTCGCGCGTAACGCCGGAGCTTCCTCGACCAAACGATACAAGGCGAGGGCTCGCGCGGGGTTGCTCTGGACCCACTCTTCGAATGGATTCATGCTCTGCCGCAGGGCGGTCCACAAGTCCTCGTCCTCGGGGCATGTGACGAAGCGATCGCAACCCGCTTCC
Source organism: Rhodococcus sp. C26F (assembly GCF_053345925.1). Lineage (NCBI taxonomy): Bacteria > Bacillati > Actinomycetota > Actinomycetes > Mycobacteriales > Nocardiaceae > Rhodococcus > Rhodococcus sp. C26F. Next base: position 4,332 of record NZ_JBKFBA010000067.1, on the reverse strand, counting down.
GCCAACCGGCTCAGCCTGGAGACCACGACGTCCTCTTTGCCGCGAAAGTAGCGAAAAAAGGTCCGGCGGGAGATCCCGACGGTGTCGCAGATCTCGTCGACAGTCGTTTCGTCGAAGCCTTTGGCGAGAAAGAGTCCGATTGTGGTCTCGGCGACCTCCGCCCGCATCTGGTCCTTGATCCGTTGCTGGAGCGGTTCGGAGGTTTTGGGGCTCATGTCCAGCATCGTAGCCAGAACCGCCACTTCGTGCTAGCGTGCCACTGAATGCCACCTAGGCATTGAGTGGTTCCAGCTGGTAGACCACTTGCGACGTCGTCTCGTCCCTACGCGCAACTCGGAGAAGTGATGAAAGCAGTACAGCTGGTCGAATCCGTCGGACCGTCCGGACTTCGTGTCGCCGATCTTCCGGAGCTCGGCCAACCCGAAGACCAGGTCGTCGTGGATCTGCACGCCGCCGGAGTCTCGTTTCCGGATCTGTTGCAGACCACGGGTAGCTACCAGATGGTCCAGACGCTGCCCTGTGTCCTCGGCGTCGAGGGAGCCGGGATCGTCCGCTCGGCTCCGGCAGGCAGCGGCCTGGCCGAGGGACAGCGCGTGGCGGTGCTCGCTCTGTCGGGCTCGTGGCAGCAGAGCGTCGCGGTGCCCGTTGGCTACGCGTTCGCCCTCCCTGACGCGGTTTCGCTTACCGCAGCATCGGGATTCGTCCTGAACTACCTGACGGTTCATTTCGCACTCACTGAGCGGGGGCGTGCCACCACAGGGGAGACGGTGCTCGTGCACGGAGCCGCCGGCGGTATCGGGACCGCAACGCTTCACGTTGCTGCGGCCCTAGGACTCGAAACGATTGCCGTCGTCAGCAACGAGGAAAAGGCAGCCGTTGCAAAGGAAAATGGTGCCACCCACACCGTCGCGGTGGACGGCTTCAAAGACCGTGTCCTCGAGATAACTGGCGGCCGTGGTGTCGATATCGTCGTCGACCCGGTCGGCGGAGATCGGTTCACCGACAGTCTCCGCAGCCTGGCTGCAGGCGGTCGTGCGCTGGTCCTCGGTTTCACCGGTGGGAGCATTCCGACTGTCAAGGTGAATCGGTTGCTGCTCAAGAACATCTCGGTGGTCGGTGTCGGCTGGGGCGAGTTCATCCGCGACGACCCTTCCTACCTGGTTCGGCAATGGGACGCGCTGTCGCCGCTCCTGGCCTCGGGTGCCCTCACCGTCCCCGAGCCCACGCTCTACGAGTTGGAGGACGCAGTCGCTGCTCTGCAGTCGCTCGGCGAGCGTTCCGCGACAGGCAAGGTCGCGCTGAAACTGCGCTGATCGGTTGGGTGTCGAGGAAGCACAAGCGACACCCGCACCTCACTTCCTGTGTACTCATTCGGATGGCCGTGTCGTGCGACACGGCTCGACAGAAAGGCCCACCGTGGTCAGCACAGACACCCGAGACGTCGTAAGGGAGCGGCGATCGGCAGAACTACCGGCGGACGCGGCGACCACACTCGAGCACCTTCTCGCGGTTCGGGTCAGCTACCGTGCCTTCAAGCCCGAGCCGGTACCCCAGGACACGATCCGGCGCATCCTCCGCACCGCCCAGCTGACCGCGTCCTGGTGTAATAGTCAGTCCTGGAAGGTGGCCATCACTCGGGGTGCAGGTACTGAGCGCCTACGCGATGCCGTGCACACGGCAGCTGTCAACGGGGTCTCGGAAGACACCGACATCCCGTTCCCCCGCGAGTATCGCGGTGTGCACCTTGATCGTCGCCGCGAGAGCGGCTTCCAGCTCTACAACGCGTTGGGCATCGAGCGCAAGGATCGTGCACGTCAGCACGAGCAGGTTCTACAGAACTTCAAGTTCTTCGGCGCTCCGCACGTCGCGATCATCCACACCGACGAGGCGCTCGGACCCTACGGAGCCGTTGACTGCGGTGGCTACGTGGCTAACTTTCTTACGGCCGCTGCTGCACATGGAGTAGGCACCGTTGCCCAGGCAGCGCTCGCGATGTACCCGAACGTACTCAGAAAGGAACTAGGCCTCGGGCCCGACCGCACTATCGTGTGCGGGATCTCCTTCGGGTATCCGGACGAGGAGCACCTCTCGAACAGTTATCGGACGACCCGCGCCGCCATTGACGACGTCGTCGACTGGATCGACAACTGATGGTTGGGCACGTGGGCGACGATTCGGCGCCGCGCGTCGCCACCGAACGGCTTGGTCGTGTCCTGCTGATCCGTATGCAACGTCACGCCAAGCGAAATGCTGTCGATGCAGCCATGACCGCTGCACTCGACGCCGCCTTCGATGAACTCGACGACAATCCGGACATCTGGTGCGGGGTACTCAGTGGAGGAAATGAGAATTTCTGTGCGGGAACCGATCTGGTCAAAGGCCCAGGTGATCCTACGGTCCGGGGCGGAAAGTACGGCGTGGTCGGTCGGTTCCGAACCAAGCCACTTGTCGCGGCCGTCGAAGGATTTGCCTACGGTGGTGGCCTCGAACTGACGCTCGCGTCGGATCTGGTCGTCGCCGGTCGATCGGCGCGATTCGGGCTCCCCGAGGTGACCCACGCGGTCGTAGCCAACGCAGGAGCCTTGTTTCGTGCTCGCTATCCACTGCCGCTGAACATCGTGAAGCAGATGCTGTTGACCGGCGCACCCATCACGGCGGAGCGAGCTCACAACCATGGGTTCGTCAACGAGATCGTCGACGACGGCACGGCGGAGCAGGCCGCGATCGCTCTTGCAGAACAGATTGCCTCGAACGCCCCCGTGGCAGTTCAGGCGACCCTCCGTGCTGTCGATCTTCTCGTTCGTGAAGGTGACGAGCGCGGATGGGAGATTACCGCGGAGGCCGAAGCGAAAATCCGGAACTCCAACGACTTTCAAGAGGGTCTTCTCTCGTTCCGTGAGAAGCGACCTGCTCGATGGCAGGGCAACTAGACCACGCCAGACCATCATCAAGATCGCACCGGTTACCGCCGGTCCGAGGCTCTGTGATTCAGGGGTCCGGACCGGCGGTAGCCGGTGCTTTTCTGTGTAATACCGAAGGGACGCAGTAGTTTTCGCGTTGACATGCCACTCCCGCAAGCTGTAACGTGGATCACGGGGATATGATGCGAGTCACTTTCGCGAGAAGTTGTGACCGTCGGCGTCACCTTGTTCGCGGCTAACAGGAGACGTCCTTCCGTGGAGATGGAAACGTCACCAGTGACCAAAATCATTCACTCTGATCGTCATCCGCCCCAGGGGGATCCGTTCGGTCTTCAGTGCCTTCGGTTTCCCAGGGTTCTGGCACACGGCAACTAAAGACCAGTTGTTGCGCTACGGAGGAAAGCATGAACGTGAACGTCACATCGGCGGAACCGTCTGGGCAAAGGCCCACGACCGGTCGAGCCTCATCGGATGCTGGCGGTCCTCGTGCCGTCAGGAAGGCAGCGATCGCAGCCACGCTGTCGACGTCGCTTGAGTGGTACGACTTCTACATTTACGCGACCGCCGCCGCGCTCGTGTTCAACAAGACCTTCTTTGCCACCGATAGCGAAGTCGTCGCGGCGATGAACTCCTTCGCCACCGTTGCCCTCGGATTCGTCGCACGTCCCATCGGCGGAATCGTCGCCGGCCACTTCGGTGACAAGTACGGCAGAAAGCCGATCCTAGTGCTGTCGATCCTGCTGATGGGGCTCTCGACCACCCTGGTCGGATGCGTGCCCAACACCTCCATCGTGTGGCTCGCACCCGCGATGCTCGTCTGTCTGCGTCTGTTGCAGGGCCTGGCAGTCGGGGGACAGTGGGGTGGCGCCGTGCTTATCGTCGCTGAGTACGCACCGCCCAACCGGCGTGGATTCTTCGGTAGCTTCGCGCAGCTCGGAATCCCGATCGGCATGGTTCTGGGCAATGGGGTCTTCCTGGCCATGACATGGGCCGTTTCGCCAGATGCATTCATGTCCTGGGGATGGCGGGTGCCGTTCTGGGGGAGCCTGCTGATGCTGGTCGTCGGATTTGCCATTCACCGATACCTGGAGGAAACCCCAGAATTCCAGGAGGCCGAGGCCAAGCTGGGCACCGCACCGGCCAAGCGCAGGTCCCCGATCCTGGAGGTCATCCGTCACAACGGCGGCACGCTGCTCCTGGCCGGCGGCACCTACCTCGTCGGTATCGCGATGTTCTACATCACGATGACCGGCAGCGTGCAGGTCGCCACCACCAATCTCGGAATGGCCCGCTCCGAAGTGCTCTTCTGGGTCCTCATGGGCGCGCTGGTGATGATCCCCATCGTCCCGACGACGGCCTACCTGTCGGACCGATTTGGTCGCAAACTGATCTACGGCATCGGCATCGCAGG
>NZ_JBKFBA010000066.1:0-15934 GCF_053345925.1 Rhodococcus sp. C26F | reverse complement strand
GGCCGCGGCCTTCGCGATCCTGCTCGTCGGCCAGCAGTCCACCGGAGGGTCCAACGGCCTCAACCGTTTCCGCACCTTCTTCGGCTACGACCTGTCCGATCCGGTCAACAAGCGGATGCTGTTCTTCATCGTCGCCGCCATCGCGCTGCTCGTCGTCGCCGCGACCCGCCAGCTCATGCAGTCCCGCTACGGCGAACTGCTCGTCGCGGTCCGCGACCAGGAGGAGCGGGTCCGCTTCCTGGGCTACGACCCCGCGCTGATCAAGGTGGCCGCCTACACCGTCGCGGCCTTCTTCGCCGGCATCGCCGGGGCGATGTTCGTGCCCATCGTCGGCATCATCTCCCCCGCCGACGTCGGCATCGTCCCGTCCATCGCGTTCCTCATCGGTGTCGCCATCGGCGGACGCACCACCCTGCTCGGCCCGGTTCTCGGCGCGGTGGGTGTGGCGTGGGCGCAGACCACCCTGTCGGAGAACTTTCCGTCGGCCTGGACCTACGCGCAGGGCCTGCTGTTCATCGTCGTCGTCGGCTTCTTCCCCGCCGGCCTCGCCGGAGTCATCACCTTGCTCCGCCGGCGCCGCCGCACCACCCCGACCGAACCCACACCCCCGGCCGAACCCGAGCCCGCCGACCTTCCCGAGATGGAGCCCGTGCGATGAGCAAACCCGTCTACGGCGGCAACGCCGGAATGAGCAGCGACTACCTCGAGATCCGCGACCTGCGTGTCACCTTCGACGGCTTCACCGCCGTCGACGGCGTCGACCTCACCCTCCTCCAAGGCGACCTGCGGTTCCTCATCGGCCCCAACGGCGCCGGCAAGACGACCCTCGTCGACGCCGTCACCGGCCTGGTCCCGGCGACAGGCTCGATCACCAAGTCGGGCGTCGAACTGCTCGGCAAGAAGACCCACAAGATCGCGCGCCTCGGTGTCGGCCGCACCTTCCAGACCGCCTCGGTCTTCGAGGAACTGTCGGTCCTGCAGAACCTCGACATCGCCGCCGGCGCGGGCCGCTCCCCGTGGCAGTTGCTGCGCCGCCGCAAGAACATGCTGCCCGAGATCGAGGAAGCGCTCGAGACGATCGGCCTGACCGCCCACCGCGACACCCCCGCGGGCATCCTCGCCCACGGGCAGAAGCAGTGGCTCGAGATCGGCATGCTGCTCGTGCAGAACGCCGACGTGCTGCTCCTCGACGAACCCGTCGCCGGCATGAGCCACGACGAACGCGAGGAGACCGGGCAGCTGCTGCGCCGCATCGGCGCCCAGCGCACGGTGGTCGTCGTCGAGCACGACATGGACTTCATGCGCGCCTTCGCCACCTCTGTCACCGTCCTCGCCCGCGGCAAGGTCATCGCCGACGGCACCGTCGACCAGGTCCAGAACGACCCGCAGGTCCAGCAGGTCTACCTCGGGACCGCCACCGCTCCCCAGGAGGCATGATGCTCGAACTCGTCGACGTCCACGCCGGTTACGGTCGCACCGAGATCCTGCACGGCATCTCCCTGACCGTCCCGACCGGCAAGACCGTCGCGGTCATGGGCCACAACGGTGCCGGCAAGACCACGCTGCTGCGCGCCGCCGTCGGCCTGCTGCCGGTGACGAAGGGGAAGATCCTCTTCGACGGTGAGGACATCACATCGCTGCGACCGTCCGCGCGGGTCGCCCGCGGTCTGGCCTACGTCCCGCAGGGGCAGCAGTCCTTCGGTCAGCTCACCTGCCGTGAGAATCTGCAGGTCGTCGCCGACACGCGCCGCAACGGCCGGCAGTTGGTCGCCGACATGCTCGACCTGTTCCCCGCCCTGGTCCCGCTCCTCGATCGGCGGGCGGGTCTGCTCTCCGGTGGTCAGCGCCAGCAGCTCGCCATCGCCCGCGCGCTGATCACCGAGCCGCGCATGCTCATCCTCGACGAGCCCACCGAGGGCATCCAGCCGTCGGTGGTCGCCGAGATCGAGAACACCATCGTCGAACTCGGCCGTAGCGGCGACCTCGGGGTGCTGCTCGTCGAACAGCACATCGGTTTCGCCCTCGACAACGCCCTGCACTACTACGTCCTCGAATCCGGGCGCATCACCTCGACGGGTGACGGTGGTGTCGACGCCACCTCCACCGTCCGTGCGGCGATGGCGATCTGACGACAGGTTTGAAGACAAGGACATCGAGGACCGAGTGATGTTCGCACCTGCACCAGCGGCGGCATCAAAAACGTACGTGGAAGCGTGCCATACGGATCGATACCGCGGTGGATACGCATACAGTCTGTGTTTCGAGGAGAGTGCATGACTGACCGTTCTGCGCTCGATCCCAGTGAGGCCGCGAAAGCCGCTGCCGCCCTGGAGGGACCGGATATCGAAGGCTGGTCGGCCCGCTTCGAAATGCTGTCCGAACCCAACCGCCTGCGCATTCTGCATTGCTTGCACCACATACCCGGGCTGTGCGTCAGTGACCTTGCCGCCGCCGTCGGGATGTCCCCCACCGCTGTATCGCAGGCACTGCGACTACTTCGCCAACGTGGCCTGGTCTCCTACACCCGTGTCGGCCGAATCGTCCGCTATCGACTCAATGACGACCCAACACACTCGTTACTGCACCAGATGGGTGCCGTCCACGGGCACGACCACCACCATCAACACGATCACCAACGTCGTGGAACTCATACAGCTAGCGGCACCTCCATCGGCCGGCCTCGACGTGGTTGACGAACCATCCCCGAACAGACCATCCCACATGTGAGGTCCGGGGTGCGGTCGAGATCCAACCGGGTTCGTCGAGAGCTGTGTCAACGAGTTCGAGTAGGTCCTCTCGGCACGTCCACCCAGCATTGCTGGCGGTACGCACAGTGCGTGTAGGACGTGCAGCATCGCCATCACCGATAACGGATGCCTTACGTCAATTCGCCGTCGGTACATCGCCGCAGGTCGGCCATTGCCGAACGACTCCGGGGTCACTCAACAGGTCAAAATCGCAACGAGCTCGTCGGACAGGTGCGAATCAGTCCATCTGGCGAATCCCCACGGGTCGGATACGTCGCAGGCAGGCGCATCGGCGTTGAGAGCAGGACCGGCACACGATGCTGCCCATCGAGCCTTTGGCTGAAGCGTCGCAGCACGGGGTCAGGTGATAAGCGATGCCCGCCCAGGCCACGACGTGGGCGGTGCGGTCACGGTAGATCTCGACGATCCGATCGCGGCGTTCTGCAGGGACCCCGGTCATGGGCATCCTCCATCGAAAGCTCTATGAGCGGTACATCTCTGAGCTTCTGTGGCGATGCCGACGGTGTTGCAACTGGCGATGACGAAGACCGTCGTTAATCTCCGGCGTGCACCGAACACCGACACCAGATTCATCACGAGCCGGACTTGTGCGTCTGCGACCTGGCCGACACGGTCGGTAGGCAGCCGACTGAGCTGGCGCAGGCATCGCGGTTGTTGCGGGAGCAGGGACGGGTCGACGGTCTTGATCGCTCTACCGTCCCGGTAGACCGTGTAACTGCTAGCTCAGTTATGTGCGGCCGGTGAGACACCGGCCTCCTGGGTGGCGGCTCGGATGCCCCATCCGCAAGCGCGCAGTTTCGTGAATCGTCCGGGTTTGGCGGCCAGTGGGCGCCGGCCCGGGACCCTTCTTGACACGTCGAGTCGATGACGACACGGCCTCAAGACTTGCAGGTGCGCATTGCAACGATGAATTGAGACCACCCCGGACGAACTGCTCACTTTTCGACCGGACCCGACACGCCGGTTCGAGTACGCCGATGTGTCCCTGCGAGATCACAGGGCCTTCGATGGCCTGCACGACATCTCGGCCACAGCACCGCGCACCGCCTGACATAGTGGTGCGTCCGATCACGGTCGGTTTTGGGACACTTGCGGCTGAAGCGTTTGCCCGAGCCGCCGGTGTCCGAAACCGGTGTCGACTCCCGTCAAGATATTGGCACCGCGCAGATCACCCAAGAGGCGGCACTTTACGCCGGCGACGACTGCACTGGCCGCCATTGCCTGCCCCGCAGACCTCCTGTACGCTTCTATGTACAGGAGGTGCAAGGTGAAAACTATGAGTTACACCGAATCGCGGGCACGCTACGCCGAGGTCCTCGACGCAGTGACCAACGACCGCGAGGAAGTCATTATCACTCGTGCCGGCCACGAACCCGTGGTCATGGTCTCCCTCGACGACTACGAGTCCCTGCGGGAGACCGCCCACCTGATGCGCTCCCCCGCCAACGCTCGTCGTCTCTTGGACGCAATGGAAAGGCTCGAGGCCGGCCGCGGCCAGTCGCACAATCTCCTCGACGTCGACTGACATGCTGTTGGTTTGGGACGAGAACGGGTGGCAGGACTACCTGTGGTGGCAACAGCAGGACCGAAAGATCCTCAAGAGAATCAACACCCTACTGGTCGACATCCAGCGCAACGGCAATGAGGGAATCGGCAAACCCGAACCTCTCAAGTACGACTTCGCCGGGTATTGGTCCAGACGGATCACCGACGAGCACCGGCTTGTTTACAAGGTGACCGACACAGAGGTCCGCGTCGCCGCCTGTCGGTACCACTACGGATGATTGACGGCCTTTCCCTGCATAGACGACCGCTGCCAGGTGCAGGGACGACACTCCTCTGTCCGTGGATCTACTGGTTCCCGGCACCGGCGGTCACCGCAACGAACGCATCGACTACGCCGGGCGCACTTTCGATGCCATCCCTAGGCTGACCCTCGCGCTTGCTTCCGACGCGGCGTCGAGGTCGAGGTCGAGGTCGAGGAGACCGTGCCGGATCGCCTAGGTGTTGCGGGTCACGACGTTGTAGACACCACCAGGGGCTGACGAAGGCGGACGGGTCTTCCGGCGGCAGGATGGGAAGTACCACCAACTCATCCGCCGAACGAAAGAACCCGTCCGTGCTCCACCGCAGGCGCCCCGCTGTCCGTCGAAGGTCGCCGCCGTCTCGTGCAGCGGTGCCAGACTCGTCCGCTGTCCCATGTCGCCGCCGAGATGGGGATTTCCCGGGCCTGCGCCAGCAAGTGGATGGCCCGCTACCGCGAACACGGTGAACTCGGCCTGCTCGACCGGCCCAGCGTTCCGCATCACCAGCCCACCGCGACTCCGGCCGAGACGGTGGCACGGATCGAGACCCTGCGGCGGAGCCGTAAGTGGTCCGCGGCTCGTATCGCGCACGAACTCGCCGCCGACGGGGTCACCATCTCGGTGCGCACCGTCAGCCGGCACCTCGCTCACCTCGGCTTGAACCGGCGCAGGTTCCTTGACCCGAACGGCGAGAACAACCGCCAGCCACGCCGGATCATCGCCCGCCGGCCCGGTCATATGGTGCATGTCGACATCAAGAAGGTCGTCCGGATCCCCGACGGAGGCGGCTGGCGTGTCCACGGCCGGGGCAGCGACCAGGCCGAGAAGGTCGACCGCGCCAAGACCGCCGGTGCCCGCGCCGGCTACGTGTATCTGCATTCGGCGGTCGACGGGTTCTCCCGCCTCGCCTATACCGAGGCGCTCACCGACGAGAAGGCCGCCACGGCAATCGGGTTCATGCACCGGGCGCGAGTGTTCTTCGCCGCTCACGGCATCGTGCACATCCATCGGGTGGTGACTACGTCGGAGAGGAGAAGTTCTCAGTGACCGACCGGATGGCTGACTGCTGTGCCGCAGACTCCACTACTGATCGATCCGGCCACACCAACGCGACCACCGTCTGCGCCACTCTGTCACCGAAGCAAGGTAGTGACGGCGGAGCGGATTTGTTGCGGTACTGCGTAATTGACTGGTCAGAGCAGGAGATGGAAGACGCCGAAGGCGACGCTCCATTCGGCAGCGCCGGGGTTCTTGCGGTCCGGCTCGACCGTCGCGAAGGTATGCGCCAGCGCCACGCTCAGGCCTCCGGCAACCAGCGGCAGTCGCCGCTCGGTCTCTTCGGAGAGGACGACGTCCAACGGTGGCCGGGCGGTGAGTTGGTCGAGCAGGGGCTGTAGTTCGATTTCTTCGTCCAGTTTCTCGAACCGGTGGATGCTCTCCTGCAGCCCCTTGGTGATCGGCAGGTCCCACGGTTCGATCACGTCCCGCAGGTTGGCCTTTGCCGAGTCTTTGCCGGTGAGGATCAGATCGTAGATCTTGTCGTCGATGAAATCCGTATAGCGTTTGAGGTCGTTCCGGTCGACCTGCAGTCCAGCCGCTGCCCGGAAGAATCGCTGGAATTTGACGGTGCCCATCACTGGCATGTCGTCAGCTCCTTTCGAAGTATTCATGGATTTGGTGTACCGCCATCGCTCCTTCACCGACGGCGGATGCGACTCGTTTCACCGAGCCGCGGCGGACGTCGCCCGCCGCGAACAGGCCGGGCCGGCTTGTTTCGAGTGTCCTCGACAGCCCGGCGCCGATCGGCCGGTTGCCGTCCCCTCGGGTGTGGACCGCGTCCATGCCGGTGAGGATGAAGCCGTGGTCGTCGAGTGCGATCGCGTCGGCCAACCACCGGGTGTGCGGCGTCGCCCCGATGAAGACGAACAGGGCGTGCACCCCGATCGTGTCCTGTTCGCCCGTGCGACTGTCCTCGACCACGATTGCATCGAGGTATTTTTCGCCGTGGACCTGACGAATCTCGGTGTTCCGGTGCACGGTGACGCGCGGGTGGCGCTCGATTTGGTCGACCAGGTATCGGGACATGCTCTTTCCGAGGTCGTCGCCGCGGATGAGCAGGTGGACGTGGGAGACATGGTCGGCGAGGAACACGGTGGCCTGGCCGGCGGAGTTTCCGCCGCCGACAATGACCACCGGGTCGGTGCCGCACATCCGCGCTTCCTGATGGGTTGCGGCGTAGTACACGCTTGTTCCCTCCAGTGCCTCGATCCCCGGAACTGCCAACTTGCGGTATCGGGCGCCGGTGGCGAGCACCGCGGCCCGGGCGCGGACCGCGCCGCCGTCGGTCAGCCAGAGCACGTGGTTCCCGTTCTCGAAGCTGAGCCCGGCGACGTCCGCCGACACTAGGAGGCGGGCGCCGAACTTCCCGGCCTGGATCACGGCGCGCTCGGCCAATTCGGCGCCGGAGATCCCTGCCGGGAAGCCCAGGTAATTCTCGATCCGGGAGGAGGTACTGGCTTGGCCCCCGGCGGCGAGCGACTCCAGTGTCACGGTGGTCAACCCGTCGGAGGCGCCGTACACGGACGCGGCCAGACCGGCCGGTCCGGCGCCCACGACGACGAGGTCGCACACATCTTGCGCCGCCTTCGGGACCGAGTCCGGGACCGGAAGCCCGACGATGCGGGCGAGTTCGGCGTTCGTCGGATTTCGCAGCACTTTCTCGCCCTGCCAGATCACGACCGGGGTGTCCTCGGGGGCGATATCCAGGCTGCGCAGCAGCTGCTCCGCCCGATGGTCCTGCTCCAGATCGATCCACCGGTGCGGTAGTCGGTTGCGCATCGCGAATTCGCGAAGCCGCAACGTGTCCGGGGAATAGCAGGAGCCGATGATCCGGAACCCCGATCCGAGCCCGATCAGCAGGTGCCGGCGGACCAGGTAGGCGCGCAGGATCAGATCACTGAGCACAAGATCGTGGGCCACCAGCTCATGCACCCGCTCGGCGAGAACGTCGAGGACCTCCCCGTCCTCGATCGCCTCGGCGGTGAAGAACGCCACCTGGCCTTCCATCAGTCCGAGCTCGCCCAGGAAGCGGCCGGGACCGTGCAGGCGCAGTATCCGGCGTTCGCCGTCGCCCTCGTCGATGATCGCGACCTTGCCGGTGAGGATGACGAAGAAGTCGTTGCTGGGCGCGCCCTCGCGGATCAGTACCTCGCCGGCGTGAACCAATCGACGCGTGCCGCCGACCTCGAGCGTCGCGACCTGGTCGTCCGTCAGCCGCGGGAATGCTCCGACCGCGTCCGGGGTCTCGTCGTCGACCGGGGGGATGTCGCGGGCAGGTGTGGCGTCCTCAGACGAAGTTCCGGTCGACATAACACCACCGCCAATCCTCGCCGGGTTCCATCGACTGGACGATCGGATGGCCGATGGTGTGGGCGTGCGCGCTCGCATGCTTGCCCGGCGAGGAGTCGCAACAACCGACGTGTCCGCACGTCAGGCACAGCCTCAGATGTACCCACGGGGTACCGAGGCGAAGACACTCCTCGCAACCCTGCGGAGTACGGGGCACCACGGCTCGGATCGCGGTCACATGTGGGTCCGCGTGAACAGAAGTCATGAGTTCGCCTCCTCGCCTGCTTTTTCCGAGAGCGCCTGGTCGAGCCACGTGCGCAACGCCGGTACCGGAGCGGCGCCCGCCTGACGAGCGAGGACCTCACCGCGGTCCATCACCAGCAGCGTCGGTACGGCACGGACTGTGAAACGTTCGGCTGTCTGGGGCGCAGCATCCACGTCGACCTTGACCAGCTTGATCTGACCTGCGCGTTCTGTGGCGAGCTGCTCGAGCGCCGGGCTGACCATGCGGCACGGAGCGCACCACGTCGCCCAGAGGTCAACGAGTACATGCACGGAGGATTTCTCGGCGACCTCCGCGAAGTCACCGTCCCCTGCCGAGGCGATCCAGGGCAGCGGCTCATGGCAATTCCCGCAGCGGGGTCTCCCCTCCCCGGCCGCCGGCACCTTGTTGTTCTTGCCGCAGTGCGGGCACTTCACCTTGTCGGATCCCATGACGACACCTCTTCTCAGGGCGCCGCGACGGCGGGTTCCGCATATGCGACGGCGAGTTCGCCGCCGTCCACCGTGACATCGATGGTGCCACCCGGTTCGATTTCGCCGCGCAACAACGCACGACCGATCCTGGTTTCGACCTCATGGGCGATGTACCTGCGCAGTGGCCGCGCACCGTAGACCGGGTCGAAACCGTGTTCGGCGATGAGTCGGCGCGCTTCCGGCGTGATATCGAGGTGTATCTGCCGCTCCGACAACCTGTTCCGGAGGTCGGTGAGTTGCAGTTCGACGATGTGCTCGATCTGGGGCAGCGTGAGCGGGGTGAACAACACGATGTCGTCGACCCGGTTGAGGAACTCGGGACGGAAGTGCCCACGCAGTTCCGCCAGCACCCGTTCCCGGGCGTCCGGCTTGATCTCGCCGTCGGCTGTGACTCCGTCGAGGAGATGCTGGGATCCGATGTTGGAGGTCATGATGATCACCGTGTTCCGGAAGTCGACCTGCCTGCCTTGAGAATCGGTGATCCGACCGTCGTCGAGCACCTGCAGCAGGGTATTGAAGACGTCGGCGTGGGCCTTCTCGATCTCGTCGAAGAGCACCACGGAGTACGGCTTGCGGCGCACCGCCTCGGTGAGCTGGCCCCCCTCGTCGTACCCGACGTACCCGGGGGGCGCACCGATGAGCCTGCTCACCGTGTGCCGCTCCTGGTACTCGCTCATGTCCAGGCGCACCATGTTGTCTTCGCTGTCGAAGAGGGCACTGGCCAGTGTCTTTGCGAGCTCGGTCTTCCCGACGCCCGTCGGACCCAGGAAGATGAACGAACCGATCGGCCGGCGCGGGTCACGGATACCGGACCTCGCCCGGATCACCGCGTCCGCGACCAACTGCACCGCCTCGTCCTGACCGACGACCCGCTCGTGCAGAATCTCGTCGAGCTTCAACAGCTTCTCCCGCTCACCTTCCTGCAACCGGGCGACCGGGATACCCGTCCATGCGGCCACGATCTCGGCGATCTCGTCTTCGGTGACCACCTCACGCAGCAACGGATTCCGGCCTTGCCTGGTGGACAGTTGCTCCTCCGCCGCCGCGAGCCTGCGTTCGAGCTCGGTGATCTCGCCGTATCGCAATTCTGCGGCCCGATTGAGGTCGTAGTTGCGCTCCGCCTCCTCGGCCTCGTGGCGCAATCGTTCCAGCTCTCCCCGTAGCTGCTGCACCCGCCGGATCGCTTGGCGCTCCGCCTCCCACTGCGCGTGCCGGGCGTCGGCCTCGGCTCGCAGGTCGGCCAGCTCTTTCCGCAATTCGTCGAGGCGCGTCTTGCTGGCCGCGTCCGTTTCCTTGGACAGCGCGGCCTCTTCGATTTCCAGGCGGGTCACTTTCCGGGTGAGCTCGTCGAGTTCGGCGGGCATCGAATCGATTTCGGTGCGTAGCCGAGCGCATGCCTCGTCCACCAGATCGATCGCCTTGTCCGGCAGGAAGCGGTCGGTGATGTACCGGTGTGAGAGGGTCACGGCGGCCACCAGTGCACCGTCCTGAATCTTCACGCCGTGAAACACTTCGAGGCGTTCTCGAAGTCCGCGCAGAATCGAGATCGCATCCTCGATCCCAGGCTCGTCGACGAGAACGGTCTGGAATCGACGCTCCAGTGCCGCATCGGATTCGATGTGCTTGCGATACTCGTCGAGGGTAGTGGCACCAATCATGTGCAGTTCGCCGCGGGCGAGCATCGGCTTGAGCATGTTGCCGGCGTCGAGAGACCCCTCGCCGCCGACCGATCCCGCGCCGACAACTGTGTGTAACTCGTCGACGAACAGCAGGATGTGCCCCTCGGCCGCTTTCACCTCGGACAGCACCGCCTGCAGTCGCTCCTCGAACTCGCCGCGGTACTTTGCGCCGGCTACCAGGGAACCCATGTCGAGCGAGAAGATCGTCTTGTCGCGTAGGCCCTCGGGCACGTCGCCGCGGACGATCCGCTGGGCGAGGCCCTCGACGATCGCGGTCTTGCCGACGCCGGGGTCGCCGATCAGCACCGGATTGTTCTTCGTCTTCCGGCTCAGGATCTGCGTTACCCTGCGGATCTCGGCATCGCGGCCGATGACCGGATCGAGTTTGCCTGCTCGCCCCTCGGAGACGAGGTCGCGTCCGTACTTCTCGAGCGCCTCGTACGCCCCCTCCGGGGTGGCCGAGGTGACGCGCTGATTGCCGCGCACTTTCGTCAGCGCCGTGAGGAAGGCGTCTCGTGTGACCCCATGACTGGCGAGGACCCGTCCGGCCGCACTGGCCGACCCCTCCTCGGAGAGGGCCATCACGAGATGCTCCACCGACACGTAGGAATCTTTCAGTCGCTTCGCCTCCCGTTCCGCGGCGTCGAGCAGCTTGGCCAGGCGCTGGGTGATCATCACCTGACCGGGCGTCGCGCCGGGGCCGCTGACCTTCGGCCGACGCGAGAGTTCACGCTCCAGATCGGAGCGTAGGGCGTCGACATTCGCGCCGGCCTGCTCGAGCAGTCGGGGTACCAGCCCGTCCTGCTGATCGACCAACGCAAGCAGCAGATGCTCTCCGTCGACCTCGGTGTGGCCCATTCTGGTCGCGATGTTCTGGGCTTCCTGCAGGGCTTCTCGTGACCTTTCAGTCAGGCTGCCGGTGTCCATGGGGGTGTCCTCCTTCCGCGGGACGCTGCTTCGAGATTCTCGATTCGATCCAGCAGATCGAGCACCAGCCCGATTGCCGAGTAGTTCAGGCCCAGACCGGTCCGCAACCGTTGGATGCGGGCGGCGTGGGCCACTTCGGATGGTTCGAACGACATCTCGCCGCCGGTGTCGCGGCGTGCGTCGAGCAGGCCGAGAGTGACAAATTTTCGTATCAGGTCGGGGTGCAGCCCGGTTCGTTCGGCGAAGGCGTCTGACGACAATCCGGCACGGCGAACCAATACGTACTGGGTGCCCGGGGTCGGGGTACTCATGGCTTCTTCCTAGGATCGAAGTTCGACTCGGCGGCCAACTGCTCGAACAACTCGCGCTCACGTGCTGTCGGTTTCGACGGCACCATCACCTTGATCTCGGCGTAGAGGTTGCCGTTGGCACCCCGCGGATTGGGCATACCTTCTCCGCGTAGACGCAGCTTCCTGCCCGTCGACGAGCCCGGCACCACTTTGACTTTCGCCTCGCCACCCGGGGTAGGAACGACGACGGTCGACCCGAGGACCGCCTCCCACGGCGATACGGGCAGGTCGACGTAGATATCCCGGCCCTGTATCCGGAACCGGGAATGCGGCTTGATCCGCACCACGAGGTATAGATCCCCGGGCGGCGCGTCGCCGTTGCTCCGGCCGCCTTGCCCGGCCAGCCGGATCCTCTGGCCGTCCAGGACACCGGCCGGAATGTCGACGTCGTACTGCCGTCCGTCCAGTCTGAGAGTGCGTCTGCCGCCCCGATACGCCTCTTCCAGGGTCAGTTCCAGTTCCGCTTCCTGATCGGCGCCGGGAATCGGCCCATACCCGCCGCCGCCGCCGAACATCTGCCCGAAGAGGTCCTCGAAGTCGACGGCGCCTTCGCCACCGACACCGTGACCGAAGTGCACCCTTCTGCCCCCGCGCGCACCGCCGTACCCACCGGCGGTGGCCTGGACCCGTTCGTCGTAGTCCTCGGGCACCCGCCGGAAGTCCTCACCGAATCGGTCGTAGCGTTTGCGGGTGTCCGGGTCGGCCAGCACCTGGTAGGCCTCGTTGGCCTCCTTGAACTTGTCCTCCGCAGTAGGGTCCTTGTTGACGTCGGGGTGATACTTGCGGGCCAGCTTGCGGTAGGCCTGCTGGATTTCGTCGGTGCCGGCGTCCCGCGGGACGCCGAGCGCTTCGTAGTAGTCACGCGCCATCGGTGCTCACCCCTCGGGGCGGCTGACGACCACCGCGGCGGGACGCAACTGCCGCCCGTCCTCTCCATAGCCCGGGCGCAAGACCTTGATCACGGTCCCGGAGGGAAGTTCGGGTTCGGCTACCACACTGACCACTTCGTGCAGCTCCGGGGAGAACGGCACACCGACCTCGTCGTGGCGTTCGAAGCCGAACCGTGACAGCACCTGCACCGCCTGATCCCGGATAGCCTTCACACCCTCGACGACGGCTTGGGGATCACTGCCCGCATGGGCCAGCGCGAGCTCCAAATTGTCCAGTACCGGCAGCCACGCCGCGGACACCTTCGCCACCTCCGCGGCGCGTTCACGGTCCAGATCCCTGGCATACCGCTTGCGCAGGTTGTCCAGATCGGCCAGCGCCCTGCGCCAGCGGTCCTCGAGTTGAGCCAGCTCGGCCCCCGTGTCGGTGCGATCAGGCGTGTCGGTGCGATCGGTGTCGCTGCGATCAGGCGCCGTCTCGGTCGGATCCCCGTCGGTAGCCGGCCCGGTCGTCGAATGCTCTGCAGACCTGTCCATCGTGTGCCTCAGCTTCGATCGAATTCGGCGTCGATCACGTCGTCGTCATCCGACGCAGCGTCGCCTTCGCCGCCGGCCTGGTGCCCGTCGCCGCCGCCGGCGGGGACGGGTGCGAGCCCGTAGAGCAGCTGCTGCAGCTCCGCGGTCAGTGGCTCTACCTCCGCGGGTGCAGCACCGTCCTTCACGGCCTTCCTAGCGTCTGCGATCAGCATCTCAGCGCGGGCCTTGTCGTGCGGTGGCGCACTGTCCCCGAGTTCGGCGAGTCGCCGTTCCACTTGATATGCAACCGAATCGAGCGCGTTGCGCGCGTCGACCGCCTTGCGCAGCGCCTCGTCCTCACCCCGATTCCGCTCGGCCTCGGCGAGCATGCGCTCGACCTCACTCTGGTCCAGGTTGCCCTGCTCACTGATCGTGATGCTCTGCTCCTTGCCGGTGTCCTTGTCACGGGCGTTGACATTGAGGATGCCGTTCGCGTCGATATCGAACGTGACTTCGACCTGGGCCTCGCCGCGTGGCGCGGGGCGGATGTCTTCCAGCCGAAACCTGCCCAGCACCCGGTTGTCAGCGGCCCGTTCGCGTTCGCCCTGCAGGACCACGACGTCCACGGCGGATTGATTGTCTTCCGCCGTGGAGAACACTTCGCTGCGCCGGGCGGGGATCGTCGTGTTGCGCTCGATGATCTTGGTCATCACCCCGCCCTGGGTCTCGACGCCGAGGGACAGCGGGGTGACATCGAGCAACAGCACATCGGAGACCTCGCCCTTGAGTACGCCCGCCTGGACGGCGGCACCGAGCGCCACGACCTCGTCCGGGTTGACGCTCATGTTGGGGTCCTTGCCGCCGGTGAGCCGACGCACCAACGCCTGCACCGCCGGAATACGGGTCGAACCACCGACGAGAATCACCTCGTCGATGTCGTTGGCGGTGACCTTGGCGTCACTCATCGCCTGCTTCACCGGGTCGAGGCAGCGTTCCACCAGATCCACCGTCAGATCCTCGAATTTCGATCGCATGATCGTGGTGGTGAGATGCTTCGGACCGCTCGCGTCAGCGGTGACGAAGGGCAAGTTGACCTGGGCCTGAGTCACCGAGGACAACTCGACCTTGGCCTTCTCCGCCGCCTCGAAGAGGCGCTGCAACGCCTGCGGATCCTTGCGCAGATCGATGTTCTCCGCCCGTTGGAACTCGTCGGCGAGGTAGTCCACCAGACGTCGGTCGAAGTCGTCGCCGCCGAGGTGGGAGTCACCGGCCGTGGAACGAACCTCGACCACTCCCTCGCCGACGTCGAGCAGGCTCACATCGAAGGTGCCGCCGCCGAGGTCGAAGACCAGTACGGTCTCGTGGGTCTGCTTGTCCATCCCGTACGCCAAAGCTGCCGCGGTCGGCTCGTTGATGATCCGCAAAACCTCGAGGCCCGCGATCCGGCCGGCGTCCTTGGTGGCGTTGCGCTGCGCGTCGTTGAAGTAGGCGGGTACGGTGATGACCGCTTCCTTGACCTTTTCACCGAGGAACTTGCTCGCGTCGTCGACGAGTTTGCGCAGCACAAGGGCGCTGATCTCCTCCGGCGCGTATTTCTTGCCCCGCACGTCGAATCGTGCCTCCCCGTTGTCACCCGGTACGACGTCGAAGCTGACCGCTTTGGCCTCCTCGGAGATCTCGTCGAAATGACGTCCGATGAAGCGTTTCGCCGAGTAAATCGTGCCCTTGGGGTTCAGGATCGCCTGCCGTCGGGCGAGCTGACCCACCAGGCGTTCGCCGCTCTCGGTGAACGCCACCACCGACGGCGTCGTCCGCGCACCCTCGACATTGGAGATCACCACCGGTTCGCCCCCCTGCCAACTTGCGATGACCGAGTTGGTGGTGCCCAGGTCGATGCCTACCGCGGTTGCCATGACTCATTCCTTTCGATCGGTCCGGCCGGTGAGAAGGCGAACGGCTTCGTCCGCGACCTCGACGTCGACGAGGACTTCAAAGTGACGTGGTTGTAAGGACTGGATTGAGGTGAAATCACGCCGGCCACCGTGCAGCGCAGACATCAGCAGGCCAAGCAGGGCGCCGACCACGGCACCGAAGATCAGCCCCGTAGAAGGCGAGCGTGAGGGTCGCGAGCAGCGGCCGGACCCAGTCGAGTAATCCGAAGACCCAGCCGAACAGTGCGCCCCTCAACGCGCCCGCGGCGGCACCGCGCAACGCGGCCCAGCCGTAGTTCAGCCTGCCGAGGACCTGTTCGGCCAGCTCGAGATCACGTCCGACGGTGGCTAACTTGTCCACCGTCAAATGCTGGTCGGAGAGATAGTCAACGGCGCTCTCGGCGTCGGCGTAGATGTCGAACGTTGCTATTACCTGGCGGGCAGGTGGGTGTGGGCTTACGGCGGAGGTTCCGCCACTGGACTCTGACATCACGCCCCCTAGGCGTCGATGACTTGAGGTTTGCCGAGCCCGCGCGTACCCAGTGCGGCGTCCGGCCGGTCGGTTGACCGGTTCAGCTCACGGAGGCTCAACCGCATGAAAGTTCTTCATCCGCCTGGGAGCGCCGACAGAAACGGGAGACGGTAGCGTCCCCCGGGACACAGATATCCGCCCGCCCGCTCGAGGCGGCCAGCACGTGCACTCCGGGCAGTAGCCACTACTCCGGTGCTTCCACGAGTAGAACTCCGCTACCCAGCATTCTCCCAGTCGATGAGGTCAATAACAAGGTCGCGGTCAGTCGAAAGGGGGAGGCCGTTTCTGCCATGACAATACAGTCGCGGAGCGCTGGGAATAGCAGCTCCTTCATCCTCACGTACAGGATCAGGTGCTCGGCGATGGAACGACTAGCTAGTGCCGCACCCGTGAACCTTTGCCCGTTCTGGCCGACACGCCGACCGGTTGCGGCGT
>NZ_JBKFBA010000065.1:0-16403 GCF_053345925.1 Rhodococcus sp. C26F | reverse complement strand
CCCATCCGACCGACCTGTAGGCGTTCTGCTGTGCCTCGACTGCGGGGAGGGTTTCTCCGGCGTTGCCGTCCGAACCGACACCCCACGAGATCGAGTCTCCGTCGACCGTGATGACCACGGGTGCCGCGAGTACGTTGCCTCGAGCTGCACCCCAGCGTCGGAGGCCGGCGAGGTTGGTCACGTCCAGCGCGCCGACGCGCTTCGGGGTGGCATATGTCGAGGCGGCCTCGGTCTTGCTGAGTTTCGCATCGACGTCCGCCTTCAGCCCATAAGTGGCATTAGCGCGCTCTTCGGTGACCAGTCGCTTCGACGCCGGCTGAGTTCCTGGAGATGTCATGAATCAGACTCCCGTCACGTAGGGGACGCCGTCAGCGTCGAGTGCAATAGAGCCGCCACCAGTGGCGGTCGTGTCGAAGTAGGGGACTCCGTCGGCGTCGAGGAAGATCCCACCGCCACCGCCACCGCCCAGTTGGTTTCGGACTTCAGGCGCCAGGTGTTCGAGTTTCACCGACGCGTCGGGCGGTGGCGCACCGAAGCCGCGCGCGCGGAGTCGGGCGACGATCTCCTCGACAGTGACATCGGGGGAAGTCATGATGTTCGTCCTTACTGCGCAGAGTTCACGACATACCGCAGGAAACCTGCGGTGATCGACTGTGCGTTGGCTGTGTTCTTGTACCAAATGGCCCGGAATCGGTCACCGACCACGACATCTCCTGTCCACGAACAGGTTCCCGTCGTGTCGAAGCTCAGACTCGCCGATGTCGCGACCTGCACCCCGTTCCGGAACAACTGAAACGTCGAGGCGGTGCCGGAGGTGGACGACCTGGTCATCGACAAAGTGACCGTGATGTTGCCGTTTCCGTTGACGATCAACTCGTCGCCGACGATCTGTTCCGGTGGCGTTCCTGACTCGGGTGCCCAGCCGGTGACGTGGTTGGTCGAGTTGAATCCGCCTCCGTCGAAGCTGCCGGCCTTGGCCATGCCGAGTGGTGTGAGAGTGATCGCCTGCCAGACCAGAACGTCGCCGCGACTGATCTTTTTCACCTCGGACGCGCCGAACGCCACCTTCGCGATACCTGCGGCGCCGAGTGATTGGCCTGCCATGTCAGGTCCTGAAGTAGAGCGTGTTGGGATCCTTCGTGCCGATCGCGGTGTACTGCGCTTCGGTACCGACCCAGATCGACAGGTTCGTAGCGGTACCGTTCACCGAACCGACGACCCGTCCGACCGCCAGATCCGACGCCGGAATGCCGGACGCGGGCTTGGTGTACTTCGCCGCGATGTCGTCTGCGACCGCGGCCCGGGCGCGAGCATCGGTGTAGTACTTATTCGTTGCTCCCTCGGGTACCGCGTCGGTGCTACCTGGAGAGGGGCTGATCTCCACATACGCCGATCCCGACCAGCGGTAGATTCGGTTGGTGTCGAGGGCGGTGTAGATCTTGCCCGACTCGCCCGAGGCCGGGAACCCGGCCTGGTTCGCGAACTCGACCACATCGTCGACATACGACGGCAGATGCGCAGCGGGAACCTTCGCGCCGGCGTCGAGCGGGGCGTAGCCGTTCGCCTGCCCCTTGTTCGCCGCCTGTTCCCGGCCGGCCAGATCGGATCGGACGGCTGGCGCAAGTTTGCTCGAGGTCACCGCATCCTCGGCGAGCTTCGGGGTGGTGATCGCCCCGTCGACGACCGAGCCGACATAACCTGCCGCCTCGAGAGCCGCGGCTTCGGCCTCCTCGGCCTTCTGAGTAGCTGTCAACGCCAGCGCACTGGACAGTGCCCGGAAGTCTTCGGCCTCATCCCGTGCCGCGACCGCACCCGTCCGCGCCTCCACTGCATCATCGCGCGCTGTTTCCGCCACCTGACGATGCGAGCCTGCCTGTGACGCAGCGGTCGTTGCGGTCGATTCCGCCGACGTGACCGTCGCTTCCGCGGCTTCCACGACGGTGCGGGCCGTTTCCACCGCGGCTCGATCGGCGGCCACTGCTGCCACATCATCGGCCACATCGCCGATTCCGGCGGCGACTTCCTCTGCCAGACGCGCCGCGGCCTCCGCTTTCAGCCGATCCTCGTACACCTGGGAAACAACGGCGGGTTCGTACTTGACCTGAGACTCCAGCAGAACCCACAGGCCCACCTCGTCGAGGTCGGGAATGACGACCTCGAACTCCTGCCATCCCGCCCCACCGGTATCGAGAACGAGTGTCGCCGGACCGGGATCGAGATCGTTGGCGGCGATCACGCCGTTCGAGATGGAGATCTCCACGGGGATCCGGTCGATGACCTTGCCGCTGGCACCTTCGCGGGTGGCCGGCGCGGTGACTCGGAGGATGCCGTCGGCGTTTCGGTCAGCGATATCCGCGACAGTGCCGATGATGCGCGTCATGGTGCCCCCTCAGCTTCAACGGCGGAACTCTTGGGCTCCGCTGCAGGGTCGGGTAGCCACCGGCCGATGATCCGGTTGAGCAGCATGGCGGCCCCATCGAGGGCCCCAGGGAAGGTATTGACGTGCCGCATCACACCGTCGACGCGGATCAACGGCCGCGGCCACCCTTCGATTTGCTGCACCTCGGACGCCCGGGCGGTAGAGGTGTGGCCGTCCTGATGCAGAAGCCAGAGGTCTTCCGGATTGCCGGCCAATGCGACCGTCATGTCCTCCGCGGTGATCAGGTAGCGGCCACTGACCAGAGCCATCTCACTGCTCCAACGTGTAGCCGGCCAACTGCAGCGCCATCGCGTCACTCGGATCGGCCGAGACATACGATCCCGACTGCGGGCGCACCTCACGTCCCACGACGGCGCCGTGCTCGTTCGCGAGGAGCACGACCACCTGTGCCGCGTTCGAGGCGATGCGCGGTTGGGTGTAGATCAGCAGATGATCAGCGCCGGCCATCGGCGGGTCGATCTGGTACAGCGTTGCGGGCGCGGCGAATCCGCCGACGTCGGAAGCGATCTTTGTTGCGGTTCCCATGGTTTCCTCTCAGTAGAAACGAGTCGTGACGTACACGGCGCCGCTTGCGCCATTGCCGCCGTTGCCCGCGAATCCGATCTCGTAGTGCCCGCCGCCGCCACCGGGAGCGGACGGCCAACCGCCATGGCCGCCGCGGCCGCCGTTGCCGGCGCCGTTCTTGCCGTTGCCGCCGGAACCTCCGGAGCCGGGGCCGATCTGCCCGACCTTCGCACTGGTTCCGGACAGGCCGTTATCGCCGAGGGCGAGTTCGTTGGCGATCGGCGCACCGGGTGCGAATGGGCCATCGCCGCCAGGCTTGGGGATGCCATTGCCTCCCGCGATCGCGAGGGATGCTCCCGCGCCACCACGGATCTTGAACGTTCGGTCATGAACTGGGTTCACTGCGGCGCCATACTTGGCCTCGATGGAGTTGCCTCCTGTGGCGCCGACGAGGTTGCCGAACCAGGATTCCCCTCCTGAAGATCCATTACCGCCGTCGTTCGGAGACCCCTGACCTCCGGAACCGACGATGATCGGGACCTCGGAGGGGAGGTCGGCCGCGTCGAATTCGTAGCGTGCCCATCCTCCGGACCATCCGCCACGGCCGCCGCGGCCGTATCCCCCGTTGCCGCCGTTGTTTCCGCGGCCTCCACCGGATGCTCCACCGAGCACGTCGACGATGACGTACTTCGCGTCGGTGGGCTTGTACCAGGTGTCGGACGCAGAGAACGTTGCGAGCTGGGCCTGCATGTTGCCGATGATGATCTCGTCGATGCGGTTGTCGAGACGCGGGACTTCCTTCTCGATCTTCTTCTCCGTCCCGCGAAATCGGTCCGCCATATCGTCGAGATTGAAGATTCCGCCGGTCACACCGTCGAGGGCATCCAGCAATGAGGCGATCATGTTGTTGATCCACTGGATCGCCAGATCGATCACCCACCCGAGCAATCCACCCTGGACGAACTCGCCGGCCATCTCGGACATGTCGCCCCAACCGGTATTGGGGCTACCGGGGACGAATCCGTCAGGCGATGTCATCGCGCTCCTCCTCATGCTGGAATTCCCACAACACGATCAGGCGGTGCAACAGTGCCAGGAGCAGAACGATGGCAGTCGCCGATCGGACTTCGTTGCGCCACGCATAGTCGCCGAACCACCAGAACGCAATCTGTTGCAGCCCGATCAATCCGAGAGCGACCGCGGTGTACATCAACGTCTTGCCGGCCTCGGTAGAGCGCCACGGTGAGCGGAATCCGTACAGGGCGACGAATAGCCAGGCGAGGATGGTCATCGTCGTGAGCAGGATCCGGGCCTCAGTTTGGGGTCCGAACGCGATCACGACAGCGGCGCACGCAACCGCGGCTCCTGCCAAAATGATTCGTCTCACGCGTGCCTCCGCCTCATCGCCGCCGACGCCGCCGCACCGAAACCGTTCACTTTCAACGCCGTATCGACCTTCTGCGACAGATCGTGGATCTCTGTCCATCGCGCCTTCGCTTCCATGAGCTGTTGTTCTGTCAATGCCAATTCCGCTTGGGCACGCGTCACTTCGACCGGGTCCTGACGGCGCTTCTTTCTCCACGGCCACCGGATCATGCTGGCTCCTCGGTCGCCGCGTTCTTGATCTCGTCCGCGATATGGAGGGAAAGTCTCGAGTGCCCCATCAACTCTCCGATCTGCTTCGACTGGTCGAGCACCAGTTCGTCGAGCTTTTCGATGCGTCGACCCTGTGCCTCGATCTGTCGATCTCGATCTCGAATTGCTGCGTTGTGCAAGGGTCGAGGAACGAGCACTCCGAACATCACGAGCAGAATCGCGATGGTCAGCAGTCCACCAAGCCCAACCTCGGATGCCGCTCCGATGAAGAGTGCCTCCACCGATTACCCCTTGGCAGGATTCACGACGAACGGATCCGTCGGCGGTTCCGGATCCGGGGTCGGAACCGGGATACCGAACGACGTAGCTCCGCCACCACCACCGGCGCCGCCGGGAACAATCCTCACCGACGTCGCCGGTCGAAACTCCCGTGATGCGCGCTCCAAAGCAGCTTTCGACTCACGCAGGAGTCGTTCCTTGATCTGCTCGATCGCAGGTTCAGGAGCAGTCACGGTGGTCTGCACAGTCTGCAGCATTTCGCGCTTCTCGTTCGGCACCAAGTAGACGAGCACTGCGGTGGCGATCGACGCGGTGATGGTCAGCCAGGACGCCAACTCGGTGGGGATCACCCCAGCCAGGGATGCGAGCACCTGGGGGACTACCGCGACGATCGCGCCCAGGACGGCGATCAGTCCTTTTCGGATCTCTGCGAGCGTCATTACTTTCCATCCTTCTGAGTGAGCATCTCGATGATTCGGTCGTTCTGCTTCTGGATCACGTCCAGGCGGTCCGCGATCCGAACCTGATTCGTGAGCGACTGGGCCACGGCGTCGACGAGCGTTCGGTTGTTGATCTGCGGCCAGCCGTCGAACGAGTACGGGTTGGGGCCGATCAGCTGCTTGAGGATCTCGGCGACGGCGTCGACGAGCGAGCGCCCACCGAGCTGATCCCAGCCTGCGAGTTCCGGACCTCGCAATTGCTTCTGTACGTCCTCGGGAACGGACACGGTTCCTCCTTCGATGCCGAGCATCTCGAGTAGTTCCGGCAGGTCCATGCCGGTGAAGTTGGCGTCGCACGCACCGAATGGAGGGCACGGGACTCTGTCGCTGTACTGGTGCGCGAACCGGCCGGGGTAGTCGTAGCTGTCTCCCGGCTTGCGGCCGTAGTGGGGCACGACCAGTTTCAGATCAGCCGGTCGCCGTGGCCACAGGTTCGGCGCGGGATTCGGGTTGTAGTAGCCGATCACCCGGCGAGGATCGCCGTACCAGCCGCGTAGCCGGTCGATCTCGTCGTTGACCTCGGCGGAGACGTCGTTGAAGTACTGTCCTGCGTCCTCGACGTCGACCATCGTCGCGGTCTTCGGATGTCCCCACAGGTCGGACGACTTGAGGATCTCCCGGTGTAGATCACAGTTCGCCTGGCCAGGCCGGAAGAAGTAGTACGGGATGACGAGGTCGAGCTTTCCGGCGTCGAGCATTGCACGTGCGCGGCGCCCGTTCTCGTGCGCAAGGGTGTCGCGGATGTCGCCGCTGTTGGTGCGGAAGCTGAACACCCGGTGCGGGTAGCTGTCGTCGATGGGGCCGTTCTGGTAGTGGCTGACGTCGGCCCAGAAGACTCCGCTCATTTCACACCTCCGGTGAGTTGGACCCAGATGTCCTGCCAGATCTCGGAGTCCGGATCCGCTGTCGGTGCAGGTGACTGTTCGGGTGCGAGGAGACCGAGGTGACCCTCTTTGAGTTCCTTCGCAAAGGCGGCAAGTGCACGGTTCGGCACGCCGTCGGGATCGAACTCTGGCACGCCGATCTGGTAGTGCATCTCGTCGGCACGGGACCAGTCGGCGCCCCAGAAGATGAACCCTCGGAAGAGCTTGAGCCCCGCGCGCACCTTGGCGATGCGATCGGCCGGCATCACGCGGCGACCCCACGGGTACTGGGTTGCGTTGAAGTCGAGCGCAGTGCCGGAGAGGTGATTGGAGTTCGGGACATCGTTGGTCGCCGACCAACCCCAGTCGTCACCGACGCCCGACTGGTATCGGTCGAGGGGTTCGACGTTGCGGTGGTACCAGGTGGCCCAGGCGCGCAGGACGACCTCGGCGGGGCCGGATCGGACGATCATCGCCGCGAGGTAGTCGTTGTTCGCGCCGGGGATGTAAATGCGATCGCACTCGTCGCGGTTGCACATTCGCCAGCCGTTCTCGGACCACGAGTGGCCATATACGGTTCGGAATCCCATGACTACGTCTCCGTTTCGTTCACGTCGTCGACACGGGACACGGCGCTCGCCTCGCCACGGGGGTCCTCGAGGATCTCGGCGAGCGCGGTGGCCGGCAGCTCGGCGAGCTGGGCGCGGATGTGCGCGTACGGGTCCGGCCGGTTCGGCGCCGGCCGCTTCGTCGAGTTCCACTGCCCCGGGTTGTGCGGGTGGATCGGACCCGTAATCGGCGGGTCGTACCGACTGCGGGATTCCTCAACCGGCCGGAATCCGAGGTTCTCGATGTGCTTGGCGAGCGAGTTGATCTCGTCCGGATCGAACGTCGCCGGCGGCGACATCTCCCCGTTCGTGGGGGGATGCATGAACACGTACGCGTACGGGTGCATCCCTTCGGGTAGTGCCCTCTGCAGTTCTTCGGGTGTCACTTCGACCTCCTGGTCTAGATGGCGCTCGAGTGCTGGCGCAGTGCGCCGCTGATCGCTTCGAGTCCGCGCAGTGCTCGCGTGCCGGCAAGTTCGTCGGATCGGTAGTCGCCGACATTGATCTCCCAGGGCTGGTCCGGGTTGTCCCGTGACCAGGACTGTCGAACGGAGGCGATGTGCGAGAGCCAGATACGGTCGCCGATCTCGAATCCGGCGCGCAGTCCGTCGTCGATGTGCAGGCCCACCCGGTACGGGTTCGCGTCGTCGACCTCGGAGGCGAAGCTGACGTAGCCGCGAGCCTTGTGCAGCCCGACGCGAATGGTCTGCAGACCGGATGGCGACACTGCGACACCGCCGCCGGCCTCGAAGCCGGACTTGTGCGCGAATCGGCCCATGTTCGCTTTGCGCTGGTAGTTGGTCAGGCTCGCCCACGCCAAGATGACGTCCTCGACCGCCTTGTCGAAGATGCCGAGGGTCAGCCACGGCATGCCGATGAGCGTGCCGAGCAACCCGAGCAGGATGTTCGAGAGCAGCTTTGCGCCCTGGTTGATGGCATCCGGTGACTTTCCGCCGGTCATGATCGTGTGCTCGATCGGCTTGTGGATGACCATCTTCGATTTCAGCCCGCGGTGTTGGCCGCGCCGGAGGATGACCCATGGTCCGTTCGGGTCCGTGTTGTCGGGGTCGTCGTTCGGATCGGCGATGGTGACCGTATCGGAGGTGCCGTCGGATCCGAAGATGCGGAGCAGGTCCCGGATCGGGTCGAGGATCGTGCCGGTGATGCCGGGGATCGTGGCGCGTTTCTTGATGTCGAACACCATCGTCGGACGGTCGAGGATGAAGTGCGACGGGCACGGTTGCGGGTCTCCCGGCTCCCACAGTTCGGCGGTCAGTTGCAGTCCGCCGTCCTCGAGCGTCGGGTGGACGAGTTCCCAGTAGTCGTCCATGCGGGAGCCGAGCGCACACCACGGGCCGACACCGTCACGTTCGGCGATGTACGGGACCATCACCATCGGCCACTTGGCGTTGTCGAAGTTGGCCCGCCAGTTCGACGCATCCCAGATGTCGAAGCCGGGGATCCATCCGGGTTGCTGCTCGCGCAGCAGGTTCCGGTGGGCGTATCCCTTGCAGACTTTGATCGAGTTGCCCCATTGAAAGTCGATCTTCGGTGCCTGCACTGCCAGCGGGGCGAAGGTGTTGGGCCAGCACTGCAGGTGCTTCATCTCGTCGAGGATGTGCAGGGCCATCAGCCGGACGATCGCGTTGCCGTGCTCGTCCTCGTCGTACTCGATGTCGAAGACCTTGAAGCACGCCTTCTTCCACGGCGCCCGGAACACCAGGAACATGTCCTGCTCGAGACGCTGGGCGTCGATGGCCCAGTGAGCGAGATCGTCCTCGCCGTCGAGCGCGACCGACGCCTCGCCGACCTCGTTGCACATCGTTTCCCAGTCGGCGTCGTACTCACCGTCGACGTCCCCGACGAGCTCGAGGTTCCGGTCGTGGATGGTGACCCGGGTCCGGAGCAGTGCGAGCGCAGCCTCCTCATACTCCTGGGCGTCGATCGCCGCGAGGTCAGCATCGAGGTCGTATCTCACAGGCACTCACCCCCAGGGCATCTCGTGATAGCGCGGCATATGGATCCGCAGTTCGGCCGGCACCGCGGATCCCTGAACCTCAACCGGCAGATCAGCATGCAAGGTGCGCGGCGGGATCTCGTACAGGAAGCTCACGCCCCGCATCGCCTTCCACACCTCGAACCCAGCGCCGGCCGCGCGGAGGGTCTGGAAGTCCTGACGGGTCTGCACCCGCCAGCCCTTCGTCTGGGGTGGGATCGGCACCATCCGCCCCGACAGGCCGTCCGGCAGCAGCCATTTCTCGGCCGGTGTGCCTTCGAACTTGAGCCACAGCGGCACGTCGGTCATGTTCGACACCGGGAAGGTCCCCACGTGCGACCCGACGCCGGGCTCCCACTTGATGACCTTCGTCCCGGACGTCAGGTACGGCCAGCACGCGACCGCGACCATCTCGACGTCGATACGGGTGGTCTGCATCGACATCCGGCCGACGATCTTCGGATCACGGTCGAGCCGAAGCCGGATCGTGCGTCGACCGTGCGAGGTCCTTGTGGTGACCTCGTTGTCGTGGTCGAATGACCACACCGCCATCTGCGCCGCGAACTCGCGTTCGAAGTCGTGACGGGTGCGGCCTTCGATCCGCAGCTGGAAGTCGAGGAGACGTTCCTCGATCTTCGTGACCCTCGGTGTCGAACCGTGCTGGTATGCCCGGGAGGTGCGGGTCGGGGTGCGCGGCACAGGAACCCAGAGACCATCGAGACCGCCCTGGATCCAGGAGTCCTGCGCGGTGCGGGACGGGCCGCCGTAGTTGTGCCGCGACCCGTCCCATCCGACCATGCTGATCGAGTCGATCACCGTCGAGTCCTCGACTCGGAGCTGCGGCCGCGGCCGCGTTCACGCTGGTTGAACATAATCTCGATCTCCCTCCTCATTGCCGGCGACAACTCACCGTTGAAGTTCCAGTTGTCGCCGCCGCCGACCGGAGCCAGCTCGAGTGCCGACCGGTCGGCCGAGGACATCGCTTCACGCGGTGCCGAGGCTGCCGACTGGACGCGGTCGAGCATCGGGATCAGGTCCTCAAACGCTTCCGTCTGCCGCGGCGAGAGCACACGCTCGGGACGGATGACGTCCTTGAGCATGAAGCCGCGGCCGGATGCGATACCGCCCTGGTCGTAGTAGCCGTTCTTCTCCCAGAACGACTTCGCCCGGATCGGATCGCCGTACCGGTCGCGGATGTACTTCGCGCCGGCCTGCCCCTGGATGTACGGATCCGGACTTTCATCCGGCAGGTACTGATCCTTCGTCGACCCGAGGAACTGGAACAGACTGAACGCACCACTGGACGGGTTGCGCGCGAGCGGATTCCAGCTCGATTCCTTCCCGATGATCCAGTCGGCCGCGGCCCACTGCTCTCCTTCGTTCCAGCCGTACGGCGCGAACGCCCGCTTGACCGCGTCAACAACCGACTCGGGCTGAGACGGTGCCTCCACCGACTTCGGGGCTTTCACCGTGGTTTCGGTGGTCCCCGTGGACTCGGTCGAGGCCGGTGGCTGCGTGTCGGTCTTGTAGTCGTCGTACGTGGCCTCGTTACGAGCCTGGGCTTCGTCCGAGCGGCCCCGACCCCGGTCGTCGACCAGGTTCAGACCTTCGAACTGGCTCGAGAACCCCGCCATGCCGAGCAGATCGTTGCCCCACTCTGCGAGCAGTGAGGTACCGATCTGCGCGCCGACGCCGAGCCAGTCGATCTCTGCCGCATACTTCGCGGCAGCCGCCGGACCGACCTCGACCTTGTCCTGCTCGTATCCGTACTGGCTGTAGTCCGCTGCCGGAGTGGACTCCGCTGCAGGAGCGTTGTTCATCATGCCCATCGCAGACAGTGCCCCAGCGATATCGCCGCCCAGGAGCAAATCCTTGATGAGCTTGATCTGATCCCAGTTCAGCACCGCCTCCGGTCGCCCGGTCTCGTTGCGGACGATCGAAAGCCCATTCGGGATCCACCCGCCCTTGTCGCGGAACAGGCCACCGATGCTCTTGGCCTTGTCCCACACCGACCCGAGAAGATCCCCCAGCCCGGCCACCTTGTCGGACAGGAACGTCGACGTCAGGTCGCGGCCCTTGTCCAGGTAGGCCGGAGGAACGCCGACCCATGCGGGCGGAGGCGTTCCGATTGCGGCACCGATACCAGCCTTGATCGGGTTCAGGAAGAAGTCGAAGACTCCAGCGATCTTCTGCTGTAGCCACGACTGCTTGCCCTCCGGCGACGGACCGCCACCGGGCCCGGCCGACTCGAACGCACCGTCCGCCCCGATCGCCAGGTGAAACAGGCCCGGCCTCTTACCCGCGAACTGCGGACTGTCGGCACCAGCTGCGGGGCCACCGTAGGCGACGTAGCCGTGACCACCGCCAGACTCGACGTTGACCGTCGAGTACGGGCCGACACCGGTGAGGGTGCCGGCGGTGTGCCCACCGCCCGGACCACCCGGATCGTCGTGCACGCCCACTGAGAAGCCGACACCGAGACCCGGCTTCCACGGCTGTCCACCGGGGAACGATCCCGTTGCCCACTTCCACACGCCGTTGCCGCCGTTGATGATGGCGTCGGCGATCGCGGACATGTATCCCGAGCAGTCCTCGAACCCCCAGGTGTAGGGGTTGCCGTTGCGGCTCTTGGCGGCACGGTGGCCGTTCTCGAGCTGCGTCTGCCACATCGGGCGGATCTCGCCGCCGTCCTTGTAGCCGGGTAGGAATCGGTCGAACATGCCCTGCGGGTTGACGTTGCCCAGCCCCTTCGCCGCCACCTGGGCGCCGTAGCGGCTGAGGTTGTCGCGACCCACCTCGGACACGAGTCGGCCGTTGTCCCACGAGAACGGGATACCGCGGGCGATCATGTCGCGGATGGCGTAGAGCACGTTGTGGCCGCCGGCCTTGAGCACCTCGAGAGCGGTGACCATGTGCTCGCCGTTCGAGCCCCACATCAGCACGTCGTCGGACGTGCCGGACCCGGGACCACGGATAGCACCACCGGTGGCGTGCTCAGGGATGCCGTTGAGTGGTTGCGCTTCACCGAGGCCGAGAAGACCCGCGACCTTGTTCCACGCCTCCATGATTCCCTGGTTCCAGACCGTGTTGATCAGGAAGTTGATCGGCTTCGCGAGGGTGGCCTTGAGGCTGTTCCACTTGTCGCCGATGCCCTTGACGACCTCGGAGAAGAAGTCGCGGACCTTGCCGAGGGCGCCGGTCATGGCGTCCCAGGCCTTCTTGATGACGTTCTCCCAGACCCAGTTGATTCCGTTGCCGAGAGCGTCCCACGCGGGCTTGATGTACTCGTTCCATACCTTGACGAAGAAGTCGCCGATGTTCTGCAGACCACGAATAAAGCGGTCCCACAGCGGCTTCAGGATGGTGTCGTACACCCAGGACAGTCCGGCACCGAGCGCGTCCCACGCGGGTTTGATCAGCGAGTTCCACACCCACACGAAGAAGTCACCGATGTTCTGCAGACCACGAACGAAGCGGTCCCACAACGGCTGCAGGATGGTGTCATAAACCCACTTGAGTCCGTTCCCGAGGGCCTCCCACGCCGGTTTGATCAGCGAGTTCCACACCCAGGAGAAGAAGTCACCGAGTGCCTGCAGCCCGGCCTTCATCAGCTCCCACACCGGCTTCGCGATCGTGTTCCACAGCCAGGAGATGATGTTGCCCATCATCTCGACGTAGAGCTTGATGCCCTCCCACAGGAGCATGAAGGCGACAGCGACTACGGCGAGCGCAACCTTGATGGCGGTGAACACCGGCTGCACTATGTTCTCGTACAGCCACGAGAAGATCTCACCGATCTTCGTGAACGCCGGGCGGATCGCCTCCTCCCACAACCACGTGAACGCCGACCCGATCCCGTCGAGCGCACCCTTGATAAACTCCCACGCCGACGCGAGCGCCGACTTGATTCCGTTCCACACCGACTCCCAGATCCGCTTCCCGGTCTCGGTTTGGGTGAAGAACCACACCAGGCCGGCCACAAGGGCAGCGATCGCGATCAGGATGAGCGCGATCGGATTCGCGCTCATCACCGCGTTGAGCGCACCCTGAGCGATCGCACCGGCGATCAGGGCCGCCCTGTAGGCGGCCAGCGCGATCGTGTTGCGGCGGATGCTCGTTGTCGAGCGTCCGGTCGCGGCGATGAACACACCCTGCGCCACGGACGAGGCGAACATCGCCGCGTTCCACAGTGTCATCGTCACGGCGGCCACCTTCACCACACCGACGACGGCGAGCAGGATCGGTGCCATCGGCGCGAGCTTCGTGATGATGGTCGCCAGGTGCGGCGCCAGCACCGCGAGGATCTCCGCCCACGGCGAGAACGCCGCCACGAGGGCGGGCAGCGCCGGTGCGAGGTTGGCCAGGGCCTCACCGAGGGCCGGCATCAGCACCCGCGCCATGTCCATGAGTCCGGGGATCGAGTCCTGGATGGCCTGCCCCATGGCCGCGAAGCCGGGGGCCAGACCGGCCGCCGATTCCGCACCGAACCCACGGATGAGTTCGAACACGGGTCCGACGACGTTGCCGATGTTCTCGAACGTCTGCCGGACGCCGTCGAGCGAGGCCCGCAGATCGTCCGCGGTGATGTTGCGCAGCTTGTCGCCGATGCCCAGCAGCCAGTCGTTGATCGACTGACCCGTGTGCGCGAACGTCTGCGCCGCCGTTCCGAGAACGCTGATCAGGCCGGAAAACACCGAACCCAAACCGTTCTCGCCCTGCGCAAGGCTCTGGAAGAAGGTGTTCGAGCCGGTGATCATCCGATCCCAACCAGCCACCGCGGCCGGACTCGAGATCGACGTGGCGATCTGCGAGCCGATGGTGCCGAGCGTGGTCGCCAGGATGCCGAGGTTCGGTGAGAGCCGATCGAGCAGTCCCCCGAGTACGGAGAACGAGTCGACCATTGCCAGGCTGAACTGATCGGTGATGTTCTCCCGAAGATTCTTGAACGCCTCCAGGAGTGGTGCGAGCCGCTGTCCGATCTTCGCCGCGAACGGATCGATCGAGGAGGCCGAGGACTCCGCCGCCTCCGCCATGCTCTCGTACGCGTCGGCAACAGCCTCAGCGGCGTCGGCATTGGCCTGGGCCACGTCCTTCTGCGTCTGCGTCAGGTCGGCCTGAGCGTCCTTGAGCTGCTCGTTCGCATCGGCCTCGCGTTCCTTGGCCTCGACGACCCGGTCAGATCCTTCGATGCCCTTGGCCTGCGCGTCGGCGATCTCGGCACGTTCCTGCTTGGCTGTAGCCTTGATCTCCTCGTACGCTTGCTTCGCCTCACGGACACCGAGTTCGGCACGCCACCGATCGAGCCCATCCGCATCCGGATCCGCACGCGTCTCGCGCAGGGTCTTCTCGGCTTCGGCCAGCGCCAGTGCGGCGCCCTCCTCGTCGAGAGCCAGACCGGCGAGGGTCCGCGCGTAACCTTCAGCGTCGCGCTTGGCCTCCTGTCGAGCCTCGTTGACCTCGTCCTGAGCTTCCTTGACCGCCTCCTGCGCCTTGACGACCTGCTTCTCGGCAGAGACGATCTGCCGGTTGCCCTGCTCGGCAGTGCGGGCCTGCGACTTCTTCGCGTTCTCGACGGCCTTGAGCGACGAGGCGCTCTTCGATGCGGTGGCACCGACGTTCTTCTGCGAGTCGGTCCATGCCTTCGCACCTTCGGACAGTCCCGCGAACGCCAACTTCGCCACGCCGATGGCGGGGCCGAGGATGCCTGCCGCAGCAGCCGCAACGGTGCCCATCGCAGCTGCGATCGACGTCAGGCCCGAGATCATCGGGCCGGCCATGAACGAGCCGACGACCGAACCGAGCGCCGACACGGCACCGAGCGCCGCCGCGGACCCCACGGTGATCATGCCGAGGGCACGGCCGATACGGGTGAGGATGCCGACCAGCTTGGCTGCCGCGGCCATCACCATCAGGGCAGCGGTCACCCGGCCGATGTCGCGAGCCAGGATGCCGGCGGCAGCTGCCGCGAGGCGCAACGCACCCGCCAGCTTGGCTACACCGACACCGGTCATCGCCTTGAGCAGCGAGGTGCTCACGAGCAGCCCCATGCTGAAGGACTTCAGGACACGGGCCGCCAGGCCGATGACGGTCGCGGCCGTGCCGACGTTACGGACAACCGATCCCGCCGCGTCGCTGATGAACGAGAACCCCGAGGCAGCCAGGCGCATGCCGTTGCCGATGGCGGAGACGAATCCGGCTGCGAAACTGCGCCCCTCTTCGTTGCCTCGAGCACGCGAGTTCATGCCCGCGGTGACGCCGCTGGCGAACTGCGCACCGGCGGCCCGTCCGCCGGCCCCGAAGCGGCCGGTCAGCCGCTGCAGGAACGAGGCGCTGTCGGCGTCGGCGCGCTTGTCGTCGATCCGGGTCTCGATGTGCACGACACGGTTCGCGGCGGTCGTACGCTTCGACTCGGCCGCATTGAGCGCTGCGGCAGCGGCATGGCTGTCCCGTTTGGCCTTGACGACCTTCGCCTCGGCGTCCGCGAGCCGCTTGGCGTCGGTGACACCCTTGGTGCGCAGGGACTGCAGCTGCAGTTCGGCGTCGGCGGTTTCCTTCGTCGCGGCCGCTTCCTTGCGCCGGGCATCGGCCGCAGATTTCGTGGCGCTGTCCAGGTCGGCCTTCGCCTTGGCAAGCCTGCGCTGATCGACCTCGACGTCGATCTTGTGGTCGACCGGGTGGCTCTTGATCTCCGACCGGACCCGCTTGAAGTAGCCGGACATCGAGGGCAAGACGTTGATGTAGGTCTGTCCACCCTGCAGGTCAGCCATCGTTTACCTCCGGTGGGGTGTAGCGCCGCGTGTAGCGGCTGCCGAGGAGCTGTGAGGCGATGTCGTCGTGCTCGACGAGGGCCTGGAACTCTTCGACGCGATCGCGCGCAGTCTGCGGGCGAGGTAATGGCCGCGGCGGCTTGCCGCCCTTGCCCTTGAACTTCGGCGACGCAGCCCACACGCCGTGAGCGGTTTGGCGTGAGGAGTCGAGAATGCTGGTGAGCAAAGCCTTTTCGGATGTCCACCCCACCAACGACGGACGTTTGGACGGCGGCGGCAGTTCGCCGCGCTGTTCCATCTCGAGGATCTTCTGAGCACGCTCGTCGTCGTTGGCGATCGCGGCGTGGTACCAACCGCCCTCGGGCAGTGCCGGCAGGAGCCGGAGCAACCGGTTCCACGGATTGTTCAGATGGTCGCGGACCCAGTCGTAGAGCCGCTCGTCGCCGGGCATGGCGAACAGATCCTTTTCGATGGCGTCGCCGTAGCGGTCGATCTCGTCGACCAGATACGCCCATCCGGTGTCCGGTGGGACGAGGATCCCGAAGTGTTCGCGGATGTCGTCGACGAGGTCGGCAAGTTCGGAGAACGGCCGGCGGGCGTAATGGTCGAGGATGACATCGGCCAGCTCGTCCCCGACGAGGAGATCGAGCTGGTCGTGGACGGAGACGGTGGTGTCGAGGTCGGCGACATCGGTGGAGTCGGGTGCCTCGATGACGAGCTCGGGTCCGTCCTCGTCGTCTTCGTCCAGAGACAAGACGAACGGGCCGACAGCCTCACCCAGGAGTACCCGAAAGAAGGAGGCCGTCGACCCGTTGTCGTCGCGCATCTATCAGCGGCGACCGCTGCGGCG